>JAVBNC010000170.1:0-11550 GCA_031551765.1 Desulfovibrionaceae bacterium | reverse complement strand
CCCCGGGCCCCACCCCCCGCGACTTTGACGTTGGCGCGCTGGGCTCCCCGTTAAGCGGCACTCTCAACGCGAATAGGCGCTACGATTGAGAGCTGGGCTCGTTGCGGCACAGGACGGGCCGCATCGAGCCCTGCTGCGACTCTTGGATGGCTTCGGCAACTATAAAAAGCTTTTCGCCGGGCTTCGCGCCCACAAAACGCATCTTGTGGAAATCAGGCTTTTCAAGCATGAAAAAAAACATGCGGCCTCTGCCGCGCCAAACCCGGCCGTCCGGCCAAGGAGAGCCCCATGCACCGCGAAGTTCTGGATTGCATCCGCGCCCGGCGCAGCGTGCGCCGCTATGAACCCGGACAGATCGACGATGCCCATCTGGACGCCATTCTGGAAGCGGCCACCTGGGCGCCCAGCGGCGGCAACAACCAGTCCTGGCAATTCACGGCCGTGCAGAACAAGGACCGGCTGAGCGAGATCAACGAAGCGCTGCGCCAGGGCTTTCTGCGCTGGACGCCGGACGACGGCTACCCCGCCAAAAGAAAGGCCATCGTTAACGCGCGGAACGAAAACCACCACTATTTCTACCACGCGCCCACGCTGATCATCGTTTCCAATGTGCCGGGCTACCAGAACGGCATGGCGGACTGCGCCACGGCGCTGCAGAACATGTTCCTGGCCGCCACGGCCCTGGGCCTGGGCTCCTGCTGGATCAACCAGCCGCGCTGGCTCACGGATGACGCGCCGCTGCGCAAACTGCTCTCTTCCATGGGCCTGCCGGAAAGCCATATCCTGTACGGCGCGGCGGCTGTGGGACGCCCCGGGCACAAGCCCCCGGCCCCGGCCCGCAAGGAAGGCGCCATACGCATTGTGCGATAAAATATTTTGCATTGAAATCTTGCTGCCGGAAAAGGCTTCGCTTTGCGAACGTAAAAATGCCTTTTCCGGCAGCGTAACAGCCGCGGCACACTGCCGGCTTTTTCAGCGTCCGCGCGAAAGTGAATCCCCTGCTCACTTTTCAGCCTATTCCTAACATCCCGGTCCGATTTCACGGCCGTGTAACAATCTGATTGCCTTTTCTCCACACTTCAGTATTATTTATTAAGAATCTATTTCGCTTTCCAGCGGACCGGGTTCCTTTGTTCCCATTTTTGTCGGTGGGGGGTATCACAGCCATGCGCAAGGGGTCGCGGGCTGAAAACAACCTGGGCGCGCCGTCCGGCGCTCCACAGGACTTTCCTGTGCTGCGTTCGCCGGGCTTTACGTTCTGGAAATGGGACGCGGCCGCCGGTGAAATACGCCACGCGCCGGAATGGCCCCTGCCTTTCAGCGTTGAAGGCAGGGAACTGCCGGGCGCCAACGAAAACCCCTGGTGGCGCCGCGTGCTGGGCGAAGACAAGCCCCTGCTGAAAGAAGCCTGCGCGCGTTGCCTGGCGGGGCCGGACGCCTCTTTTGACCTGGCCCTGCGGGTGGAACGCCTGGACATGCACTGGGCCTGGCTGACGGTGCGGGGCGTGGTCCAGGTGAACAGCGGCGGGGAACGGGAACTGGCGGGCTACGCCACGGATGTTTCGCGTCTGGCCAAAGACAAGCGCTTTTTCCCCCACCTGCAAAAAAACGCCGATACCTACGCGGCCATGCTGGAAAATTCGCCGGACCCCATTTTCCGCTGGGACCGCGAGCTTTACCCCCTGTATGCCAACCCCGCGGTTTCCCGCATGCTGCCCGTCCCGGTGGAAGAGCTGGGCAACACCACCGTCTGGGAACTGGGCGTGCCGGAAGAAGTGGTCAATTTCCACCGCCGCAACGTGGAAGCCGTGTTTGAAAGCGGCGCCGCGCTGCGGGAAACAGGCCGCTTCAACACCGTCATGCGCGGCGAAACCGTGAGCGAATACAGCTACTGGCCGGAATTCGGCCCGGACGGAAAGGTCAAGTCCGTGATCTGCCAGGTGCGCGACCTCACCGCCCAGGTCCGGGCGGAAGAGGCGAAACGCCTCAACGACGAGCGCCTTATCGCCTTGAGCCGCCTGGGCCAGCTGCAGGACGCCTCCGAAGAGGATATCATCGAGTTCGTGCTGGACCAGATGGCGCTGCTGACCAAAAGCAGCTACAGCTACCTGTTCTTTCCCAACGAAGGGGACGGGACAAAGGGCAGGCTTCACCTTTCCCGTTTCATGCGTTCGCTGCCCGGAGTGGACGAATGGCCCACCGACAGGCTGCCCGAAATCTTTCTCCCCGAAGAACCCGGACTGGGCAGGGACCTGACGCAGGTACAGGTGGCCAACTACAGGGGGGAAGGCCACTATTACCAGCGCTACAGGGACACGTACGTGACGCGCTTCGTGCGGCTGGCCGCCCTGGAAAACGGCCGGGCGGTGTGCGTGGCCAGCGTGGGCAACAAGGCCGAGGACTACGACGAAACCGACGTGCGCCAGCTGGAACTGTTCCTTGCCGGCGTGTGGCTGCTGCTGCGGCGCAAGCGCAATATGAAGGCCCTGGAACTGGCCAAGGAAAGCGCGGAAGCCGCCAACCACGCCAAAGACGAGTTTCTGGCCAACGTCAGCCACGAGTTGCGCACCCCGCTTAACGGCGTGCTGGGCATGCTCCAACTGCTGCAAAGTTCCGGCCTTACCGGCGAGCAGGCGCAGTTTGTGGAAGCGGCCGACCTTTCCGGCAGGTCGCTGTTGCGCATTCTTTCGGACATTCTGGATTTCTCGCGCATGGAATCGGGCAAAATGACCCTGCTCACGGGCCGCTTTGACCTTAAAGCCACCCTGGCCTCCACCATGCGCCTTTTTGTGAACGAAGCGCGGCGCAAGAGCCTGGACGTGGCCGTGGACATCGACGAAAATATCCCCGCGGTGCTGTGGGGGGACGATGCGCGGGTGCGCCAGATTCTGTTCAACCTGGCGGGCAACGCGATCAAATTCACGGAGCAGGGCGGCATAGGCATGAAATGCTCGTTGCTGCCCTACAGGCCGGAGGGCAATATCTGGGTGTACCTGGCCATTTCCGACACCGGCATAGGCATGCCGCCGGAAGCGCACGGCGCCATTTTTGAGGCTTTTACCCAGCTGGACGGCACCCACAGCCGCAAATACGCGGGCACGGGCCTGGGCCTGGGCATTGTGGCCCGCCTGGTGCAGGCCATGGGCGGGAGCCTGACCGTGGAAAGCGCGCCGGGCGAAGGCACCACCATGCACGTTTCCCTGCCCTTTGCCGTGGCGGATGAAGACGAACTGCGGGCGGAAGCGGCGGCCCGGCCGGGCGGCCCTTCAGCCGCCGTAGGCGGCAGGCGCCTGGACATTCTGGTGGCGGAAGACGACACGGTCAGCCGTTTCGCCATTCAGGTCTTTTTGCGGCGGGCCGGGCACAGGGCCGTGTGCGTGCCCGACGGCAAGCAGGCCCTGGAAGCCTTGTCCGTGTATCCCTTTGACTGCCTGATCAGCGATATCCAGATGCCGGTCATGGATGGGCTGGAAGCCGCCCGCCGCATACGCCAGGGGGATTACGCGGACATAGAGCCGGGCAGCGAGGCGCTCTCCGCCCTCAAGGCCGTCATACCGGAAGCCGACCTGGCCCGCCGCGCCGCCGTGCCCACGGACCTGCCCCTGGTGGCGCTGACCGCCCACGCCATGGCCGGGGACCGCGAACACTTCCTGCGCATGGGCATGGACCTGTACCTTTCCAAACCCGTAATTACGGAAGAGCTGCACGCCGTGCTGGCCCAGGTGGCCCTTTCCCGGCGCGCCCGCGCGGCCCCAAAGGGCTGAAGCCCGCCGGGGCCGCCGCTAGAGCAGTTTCGCTTTGAGATTGTCGCTTAACGGCGGGCAAAGCCCGCCTACGCCAATCTCGCGGCAAGGATTTGAAGACAAATCCTTGCAGAGCAGTTGAACATTTTCAATGTTCAACTGCTCTAGAGCATTTTACCGCGGTTGCGTTTCTCCCCGCACCCGCCCTGTCGCGACGCCCTCGGGGCGCGGGCGGGCGCCTACCCGGCCACGGAGCGGAGGCGGGGCGGCTTTGACGAGGATTCCGTCCCCATCCCGTCCGGGTCGTAAATTTCGATGCGGTTCTTGCCCCTGGCCTTGGCCTGGGCCGAGGCGGCGTCCGCGCTTTTGACCAGTTCCGAAAGAGTCGCGCCGTGCTGCGGGAAAAAGGCGATGCCTATGCTGGAGCCGATGGCCGCCGGGGAAGACGCCAGGGTGTTCAGGCTGGCCAGAATGGTTTGCATGACGGCCAGGGCCCGGTACTTGTGCGGCAGCAGGACCAGGAACTCGTCGCCGCCCACCCGGCCGAACACGGCGTCTTTGGGCAGCAGACGCCTGGTCTCCTCGGCAAAGGCCTGCAGCACCCGGTCGCCCGCCTGGTGGCCCAGGGTATCGTTGATGGTCTTGAAATTGTCCAGGTCCATGAACACCAGGGACAGGCTTTTGCCTTCTTCCCGGCACGTTTCCACCATGCTTTCGCACAGGCTGCCCATCTTGCGGCGGTTGTAGATGCCGGTGAGCGGGTCGCATTCCGCGTAGAACACGATCACCGCTTCCTGCTCCTTGCGGCCGCTTATGTCCGCTATGGTGCCGCCCAGAATGTAGCGGCCCTCCGCCAGCTGCGTCTTGATGTGCATGAGGGCCCAGCGCGTATTATCCCCGCCCCTGACCCGCAGTTCCGTGGAAAAAGCCACGGGCCGGCGGTTGTTGACGGCGTCCTGCAAGGGAAAGAGCTTGGCGTGGTCTTCGGGCTCGGTGACGGCAAGCACGTCCAGGAACAGGCCGTTCAGGTCGCGTTCCACGGCCGGGTCCAGCCCGAGAATGGCGTAGAACCTGGGGGAAACGAAGGGGATGTTCGTTTCGCTGTTGCAGTAGACAATACCTTCGTCCGCGCTTTCCACGGCCAGCTGGTACTGTTCCCGGCTGAGGCGCAGCTCTCCCACGGCCCGCCCCAGTTCTTGCCCCAGCCTGGCGTGCCGCCGCAACAAACGTATCAGCACGGCGGAAAGGAAGGTCAGCAGCAACACCACCAGAGTCAGGCCCATGACCGTGAACGCCGTTTTTCTGCGCTGCTCGCTCAAATATTCCGGGCTGTTGGCGCCGAAGTACAGCTTGTACAGGTACTCGTACTGGCCGTCGGCCTTGATTTCCCCGATGCGCTTGTTGATGAACTTCTGCAGGTCCACGTTTTCCGGCGCCACGCGTATGGCGTAGCCCACCGGTTTAACAACCTCCAGCTCTTCGTGGTATTCGACGCCGGAGAGCAGGTTGGTCTTGATCAGCATGGAACTGGCCGCCATCCGCTCGTCGTACCAGATGTCTATGAACCCGGCCGTCAGGGCGCGCAGGGCGTCTCCCTGCGAGGCGTAGACGACGAAGTCCCGGCCTTCCTTCAACTCCAGCCGGTCGAGCATGGCAAAGGGGAACTTGCGGCCCACAATGCCTATCTTGTACTGGCCCAGGTCCTCAAACTTGAGCAGGCCCTTGCCGGGGAGCGTGAACGCCCCCCAGTGGTACTGGAAAAGCTGGTCGCTGTTAAGGTAGCGCGCCTGTACGATGGGGTCGATGATCCGCCAGCCTATGAGGTCCCACTGCGAGCTGGCATCGTCATAGGGGTTTTCGTTGATGACCCAGTCCCGTTCGTGGTAGCGGACGGTGTAAAGCGAGTCTTTGAAAATGGCCCGGGTGATGTCCACCTCAAAGCCGCTGAAGCCTTCTTCCGTCAGAATGCGGTAGGGGGAAAAGGAAAAGTCCGCCGAATAGACCAGCGCGCGGCGGCCTTCGGCATCTTGGGAGGCCCGGCAGGTTTGCGAAGCCGGACACAAAAGAAAGAATGCGGCCAGGAGGACCGCCATGCTCTTTTTCGTCACTTTTCCCCCAGCGCGGCGCCGGGCGTGAAGCAGGGCACAGATACAAGACCGTTCCGTCGCGCGTGGACAGCTCGTTCATAACGTATCAAGCCGCCCAATGCCAGGGTTTTGAAGCGGAAAAATGCGGCAAGACCCGCGCGCCCGCGCCATATTGGACTGTTTCACTCTCTTTTCCACGCATAACAACAGACGGATTATACTTTTTGATATAGTTTGCGATTTGTATTTATGGAGTTGTGCAGAGTTCCGGGTTCCATGCGCAGTATTGCGGAACAGCGGACGCGCGGCGGCGTTCGGGCACGTCCGGGTGCGCCCGGCGGAATGCGCGCACGGAAAGGGAGGGGCGGTTTTTTCCCGCACGCCCGGCAGCGCCGGATTTTCGTTGACATCCTCACGGGAAGGGCATAAACAATCGTTCTTCGCGCCCGCAAGGGGGCGGACAGAGTCGGGATGTAGCGCAGTCTGGGAGCGCACTTGAATGGGGTTCAAGGGGTCGAAGGTTCAAATCCTTTCATCCCGACCAGATCAATAATATCAAGATGTTATCTTGGTTTTTGATACCCTGACCCTCAAGAAGCCTGTGGATACACAATATGTGTCCACAACCGAACTATCGGCGGGTTTCTTGGGGGTCAGGGTATGTTTTTTTCCGCCGCTACCGCCGCGCGTCCTTCTTCGGTCAAATTCTCCCCCTATCTTTTTTCTCACCGGAACTCTCTGACTTTTCGCATCCGCATTCCGGCGGATATCCAATCGTGCCTTGGCAAAAGTGAATACCGCCGCAGCATAGGCCGCTGCTATGCCGCTGAGGCCAAGCTGCGGGCGCTCAAGCTGGCGGCAGCCGCCTTTGAGGTCTTTTCCTTTGCCCGTGCGGCGGTTTTAGCCCGCAATGACGGCCAGGAGGAAACCTTGACCGGCGGCGCTGGCAGGAGCATGAAAAGGAGGCCGTCCGGATCCACATTCCGGAACGTGAAGCAGGAGAAAAGCACGGTGTATCAAGAGAAACCCGGCGTTCTGCCTGGGTACACAGACGAGTTTCAAGGCCGCGCCCTGAGCAGCCTGACGGATGAAGAAATACGGGCCATCGCGGAAGCATGGCTATTGGACGCCCTCAAGGGCAGCAATCTGGCCCTTATGCAATTTGCCCCGCTCAGGGTTGCCGCCCGGCGCGGCGGGAACAAGGCCAGCCCGCCGGAGGACGTGCAAAGCGTTCTGGAATCATTGGGAGCCGTGGAAAAGAACACAGACGCCCCGCCTTCCCCCAGGGGCGCGCCCCCGCAAAAGGGAACTTTCGTCTCCCCGGCAGACCCGGCAGTGCAAGCGGCCATGGTCGAACAGGCGGAAGCGGAGGCTGCCACGGCGGAAAGGCTCAAGGGCATCTATCAAAAATCCCTGGCTGGCCGTCATGTCACCCGCATGGCCCATGCGGCGGACAAACAGCTTGCGGCCCACGGCATCCAGGTTGACCCGGCCACGGAAAGCGCCGCCGCTGTTGCCGCTGGCACTACGCCTTCCGCCCCCTATCTTCAGACCTGCCAGGAGCTGCTAAAGGCCCGCGTGACCTTTTCCGGCGTCATGGCGCAGAGCCACCGGGGAGACTATGCCGCCTATGACGCGGAAGTGGCCCGCCTGGAAGACAATCGCCAGAAGCGCAGGGAGAAGCGCCGGATAAAAGTTACATCGGAGGGCGGAACGCCTCCCGTTCTTGCCGCTGCTGAGAATACGCCCGCCTCTCCCACTCTGTCGGCGGCATTGAAGCTGTTCATGGACGAACAGGTGCGAATGGGCAGATGGGATGCAGATTCACGCCGCAGGGCCATGGATAAATACACCCTGTTTCAAGCCATTATCAACCCTGACGGCTCATTGCTTATCAACAAAATAGGCGCGGAGCATTTGCGTACCTATGTAAAAACCCTGATCGGCATCCCTGCCAACAGGAACAAAAAGCGCGCATACCGGGACATACCGCTCCCGGTCTTGCTGGCTGAAGCTCAAGCCGAACGCATCCCCGAAGCGGACAGGATTACCCGGATTACGGCGATCAACCATTGCCAGATGATAACCACGTTCCTCAACTGGGCTGCGGCGAACGAATATCACACCAATCCCGCCATAACCCGGCTGCTGAGGCTCGAAAAGCCGGAACTGACCGAAGAGGAAGAACGCGATCCCTATACGCCGGACGATATTGTCAAGCTGTTCAACCCACGTACATTCCTGACAGCCGGGCTGCGGCGGGCTCAGAAAATCGCTGTGCCCGACTCGGGCGAAAAAGCGTCCCGCTTCTGGGTTCCGCTGCTTGGCTTGTTCACAGGGGCGCGGATGGAGGAACTCGCACAGCTTCATACGGATGATATCGTGCTTGTTGACCAGCAAAGGAACAGGCGGCGCGTCTTTTCCGTAGGACAGCCCTCCCCTTCCCCGGCAGCCGTTTTGCAAGAGGCGCGGGAAAAGGGGGAGACTCTTTGCATTTTCATCAACAAAAGCAAAGGGTATCAAAAGCTCAAGAATAAAACCTCCCGCCGTTATGTGCCGCTGTCATCCCTCCTGGTTGATGACCTGGGCTTCCTGGGCTACGTGGCTGCAATCTTTCAAGCGGCCGATGCGGCGCAACAGGCGGGAACGGCTGCGGACGACAACGGACGGCTGTTCCCCGAACTGAAAAAAACAGCCGGGGCGGGCAAATACGGCCACAAGCTGTCTCACTGGTACAGTGAATATCGTCAGCGTGTCGGCGTTGTCAGCGGTGAAGATGGCGAGGGGAAAAAGGTGTTCCATTGCTTCAGGAATACCATATCTGACTGGTGCGCCCAGCAAAGCGACATCCAGCACGTTGCCGTATCAAGCTATCTTGGCCACAAAAATGACAATATTACTTTTGACATATATTCGAAAGGCACACTTCCTGGCGTGTTGTATGAAATAATCACGTCCAGGTTTACTGAATACGTGAAGGCCTTTTTGGATATCGACGGTTTGAAGACCAGCACATGGGCGAGGCACGGCAAATGACAGCGCCCGTGCCTGATGATGCCCTGTCGCCAGACACCGAAGCATCAGCGCCCCCCTCCAAGCTCACGGACCACAGCTTCGCTCCCTGGCGCGTCCCAGCCCCTCCGGAGGAAGCGGAGACCACCCATGCCCTGTGCGCCGCCGTTATAGCGGAACTGGAAGCCTACGAACAAAAACGCCGGCTGCGCCAGCGCCAGCGAAAGGAGGCCGATAGGCTGATCTTCACCCGCGCCGTCACCGCCCTGGTCTGCAATGCCCTCTATTATGACCTGATCGACCACGTGAGGCGCGAAGACCGGAAGACCACTGAAAACCACCACCACGGCGCGTTCCATATCGCCCTGTCCAAGCGTTACCTTGGCGCAAAGTACAGCCACCCGGTCATGAGCAAGGCGCTTCCCGCCATCGTGGCGCGCATGGTGGACTGTGGCTTCCTGACCCTGATCCAGGAGGGATTCAAGGGAGAACCGGCCTTCAATATCCCCTCCCGGCAGACCACCATCAAGGCCGGTCCCGCCCTGGTGAAGCTGGCCGCTGACCCCGCCTACCTGACGGACGACCTTGGCGGCTTTGGCCGCGACTATGCCGGGGAGGAAACCATTGTCCTCAAACTGCGGGATACGTGGCAGACGGACTCTGGCGTATGGAAAAGCGCCAAGGAGAGCAAAACCGTCCCTTACACCGACACGGCCAGGACCAAAGCGCTCCGGGCGGAAATGACCACCATCAATGACTGGCTGGCCGATAGCCCCCTGACGCTCCATTGGGAAGCCCTGGACAGGGGCTTTGACCCTTATCAGCGCTATCTGCGGCGCTACTTCACCCTCGGGAGCAAGCGCTTTGACTGCGGCGGCCGTCTCTTCGGGGGGTTCTGGCTGATCGAAGGCATGAACCAGGAAACCCGGCACAGATGGATAACCATAGCCGGGGAACAGGTCTGTACCCTGGACTTCGGGCAGATGACACCGCGCATCCTTTACGCTCTCGCCAAGCATCCGGCACCGGAGGGGGATTGTTACCGCTTCCCCCTTCTTGGCCATGAGGACGGCAAAACTTACCGGGACGGCATCAAGCAGTTGTTCAGCGCCGCCCCTTTCCTCAGGAGCATTCCAACCCGCTTCCCCCAAGGGACCAGGGAGCATTTTCCCAACAGGATCACGGTCGAAGACGTGACAACGGCCATCCTGGAGGCCCACGCTCCGATCAGGGGGTATCTGTTCACCGACCCGGCCATAGGACACAGGGTCCAGAACCTGGAAAGCCGGATCATGGTCAAAACTCTCTTGGACATCATCCATAAGACGGACATCCCCGGCGCTCTCCCGGTCCATGACGGTCTGGTGGTCCCCGTCTCCCGGCACCAGGAAGCCAGGGAGATCATGCGGGGAGCATTCAGGGAATGTACCGGCGGCATGGACGCCCCTGTGTCCCTGGTTATCTGAGACGGTACCCTAAGGATGGGGGAGGTCTTTCTATGGGGGATTATCATCATGGTCATTCACCATCCCTGAACCGGGGAAGGGCATGGGGTCGGGTAAAGGGCGGCCTCTGGTCCCACCCTGGTGCAGGGCCACCCAGAGGGGGGAGCCTTTACCTGCCCCATAAAGCTCTCTTTAGGGGGTATGCCTATAATATTATTATATATACTAACCTAGGTATACCTTAATATACCTAAGTATGCTGTTCCCTCTCCTTTAGTGGGGCCGATAAGGATTTAGGCTATGGGGGACTAGGTAGAACTCCAAAACATTCCCCTTTTTACAGGCAAATTACATTTTATCGGTTTTCAAATTGGGTGCCACTAATAGAGAGGGAAACGCGAATAATAGCTTTGTCGATAGCGACGGCGGTGGCGCTCCGGGTTTTCCTGAAAAGGGCACCTTCCTCTCTCCCTCCCTCCTCCCGTCAGGGACACTGAAGAAACCCGCGCTTGTTTGTTTCCTGTTTCCTCTCTCTATACGTGGGAAACAGGAAACAGGCCTGTGCCGGTAGGCAAAAACGGCGCTCCTGTGGGGCATTCTGTACGTCTTTTTCCGCGCGTGCCTGAAAAGCTGCCCTTTCTGCTGTCCTGAGACGTATCGCTCCATAACTTACGACCCAAAAATAACACCAGGAATCACATTATGAACGCCAACAACCGAAAGAATCAACCGTCTGACCACCACAATGATGCTCTTTCCCTGCTTGATGCGCGGATCGTGTATGTAGCAACAATGGAAGAAGCGGCTCACGAAGGCATGGACCTCGGCTTTGACCAGGGATATGGAGCGGCGTTGCTCGTGGTGGAGGCCATTGCAAAACATCATGGAGACCCCACAGTCGAGCAAGTGGCGGGTATCCTGTTGCAGGCCATTGAACGCAGCAGGGAAAAAGCTAAAGAAATCTTTTGCTCTTCTGACAAGGACAGCATTGTTATAGAGCGTATTCCCGAACCGAACGGAACGGCCCACTAGCCAAAGGTAAAATGGCTCCCCGGTGGACTGTTCCGCCGGGGAGCCGCTGGTATAGCGGCTTTCCGCAGCGTACAAGCGGCTTGGCGCGGGCAACCGGGCCGAGGCCGTGCGCCGTTTTTTGGAGCGAAACTGAGACATCCGTATTTTTATGAAAATAATTTCGCTAAAACTAGCTTTATTTTTTAGCATGTTACGCAACTATTACCCGTTCGGGTAAATTGCAATATCCTG
>JAVBNC010000161.1:0-39053 GCA_031551765.1 Desulfovibrionaceae bacterium | reverse complement strand
CAGGATATTGCAATTTACCCGAACGGGTAATAGTTGCGTAACATGCTAAAAAATAAAGCTAGTTTTAGCGAAATTATTTTCATAAAAATACGGATGTCTCAGTTTCGCTCCAAAAAACGGCGCACGGCCTCGGCCCGGTTGGCCGCGCCAAGCGTCTTGTACGCTGCGGAAAGCCGCTTTTTCACCGCTTCGGGCGAGATTTCCAGAATCTCGGCAATAGCCGCGTTGCTCAGGCCCTGAGCGGCCAGGCGCAGAGTTTTTTCTTCGCGCGGGGTAAGCGGGGTTCCGGAGCGTTTGGCGGCGGCTCCGTGTGAAACGGAGAAGCGACGTTCCGCCATGCGCACAAGGACGGCAAGGAATGCGTCGTCCGGCGCATGTTTCCGGAGCGTGCGCAGCAGCGGCAGCGCGTGGTTCCCGTATTCAGCGATGGACAAAAAGAGTCCGTCGGGCCGGGCCAGATCCACGGCTCCGGCCAGCAGGGCCAAGGCTCTGTCCTGGCCGGACGCGGAATCCGGCGCGTCATTGCGCCCCGCATCATGAGTCCGGCCGGGGGCGAAGCCATGGAGGTTCCAGACCGCCACGGCTTCCATCACCTTGGCGTGGATGCGGCCGAACAGGTTGTCAAAGGGACCGAGGGCTTCGGGCAGGCTTTTAGCCACAGCTTCCAGGCGGGCGTAGTCGCCGGAAAGCAGCAGGGCCTTGCCGTGGCAGGCCATGATGAATCCGGCCGTCTGGGGAATGGCGCGCGCCGGGGAAAAATCCCCTTCCCGCAGCCAGTGCGGCACGGCGTCATACCGGTCCAGGCAGCCCGCAACGTAGCCCTGGGCCAGGTCCAGACAAGTAAAAAGGTCCGTATGGCCCAGGGTCTCCACTTCCGGAGCGTGCCCGCGCAACACGGCCAGGGCCTCTTCCGGCCCGCCCTGGACCATGCGCAGCCGGGCCAGGCAGAACGCGGCGCAAAGCACGGTGGTGGTCTGGTCTTTTGTTCGCGCCTGAAGTATGGCCGCTCGCGCGTGCGCTTCGACCTCCGCGAACTCTCCCCGTTCCAGCAGGTATTCCGCCCGGAACAGCGGTTGCGCTCCCTGCGAGCAGCCGTCGGCCAGGTCGTGGTAGTAATGCAGGTTGCCTTCCACCAGTTCCACCATGTCCCGGTAGCTGCCGGGCTCGCGCAGATAGAGGAAGGAGACGTGCGGGCAGGCGAAGTTCCAGATCATGTGCCGGGAGGATATGGCCGAACGTCCGCCGAGCATCGCGTGCGCCTCTGCGTGCAGGTCGCGCATGGCCCAAAGATCGTTAAAGGCGAACAGGGAACGGATGAGTATGATCTCGCCGCGCAGGCGGCGTCGCATATATTCCGGCAGGGAATCGCCCACGGGATTGCCGGGCGCGAGGCGCTGTTCCGCTTCCTCCAGCAGGGGCAGGGCATTCAGGGGGTCGTGTTCGGCCATGACGCAATAAATGAAGGCGAGGTAGGCCACGGGGCTTTGGGCGCGCAACGTCCAGGGGATGGAAAGAACCAGCGGCATAACGGTTTGGGCCGCGAAAAAGAGCAGCAAATTGCCCCCCGGCAAGGTGAAGATTTCCAGAAGGCGTAGCAAGTCTTCTTCCCGCCCCGCCTGATGGAAGGCGTGCGCGGCCTGGAGCAGGTCCCCGGCCGCAATGTGTCTTTCCCCGGCCCGGCGGTACAGGGCCGCGTTGTCGATTCCCTCCTCCGTTTCCAGCTTCGCGGCCAGAAAGGCGCGGAACAGACTGTGCAGGCGATAACCGCCGGTCAGCGTATCGTATGTCAGAAAGGCGTTGTTTTCGTGCAGCCGCAGCAAACGTTCCGGCGCGGCGGCATCGTCGGCCACCAGAGCGGCCTCTTCCGGCGTAAAAGACTCCAGCACGGAGCATTGCAGGAGCAGCCGTTGCTCTTCCGGCGCGTAACGAGGAAAGACCGTGTGTTCCAGCAGGTTTTCCACGCTCCGCCCCGCGTCCGCGCGTCCGTGGGCCTGGTACGCCTGCACGCCCAGCCAGAGCGCGGCGGGCCAGCCTTCGCAGGTTTTCCAGGCATCTCTGGCCGCGTCCGCGTCATCTATGCCGTGCAAGGCGAAATACGCCACGGTTTCTTCCGCCGAAAAGGCCAGCAAATCCCGGTCAAAGACGCGGGCCAGCCCTTTGACGCGCAGGTCTTCCAGTTCCAGGCCGGGCCGGGTGCGCGAGAGCAGTAGGATGGAAAGGCCGGGGACGGCCTCCCGCGTCAGGCGTTCCAAAAAGGCGTCCAGTTCCGGAAAATTCGCGAAGTGCCAGTCATCGAGGATCAGGAGAAAACGCCCGTCTTGCGCCCCATCCTTGCCGTTGCCGGACGTATCCGGACGGGACAGATCCTTGCGGATGTGCTCCAGGGCGCGGTCTATAGCCTCGCTACTTTCCGGAATCCCAAGGTGTCGCAACAACGGGGCGAGAGTGCTTCCGCTCGCGCCCTGCTCCCCCAACCGCGCGCAAAGCAGGTTCCATAAATAGCGGGCGCTGTCCGCGCCTTTGGGCACGGTGAGCCAGGCGTGCGGCCAGGCGAGGCTTTGTGCGAGAATCCGGGCGGCAGTGGTCTTGCCGTAGCCCGACGGAGCCGTGAGCACGGTGAGCGGAAAAGACAACACCTTGGTAAGAGCGGCGGTAATATGGCCGCGCGGGAGCGGTTCAACGCGGGTTTGGAACATGGCTCTCCAGCTTGCGGAACGTTCCGGCTTTTACCTATGGCCACAAAAACTGTTGCATCTACCGCAAAATACAACAGCACTTGGAGGAGATCAATAATATCGCACGGGGCGCACAGGGTTCAAGGCGAAAGCGGCTATGCCGGAGGCTCCCCGGTGGAACAGTCCACCAGGGAGCCGTTGCCTGTTTGCGCTTTGCTGCGGCGAAGCGTCAGACAATATAGTCGTCAAGATGCTCTTCGTGTTGGCACATCAATTCCACTTCCTGTTCCTCAAGCATCCGCAGTATCCTTTGCACCGCCCTTCTGAAGGCTTGGTCGCTCTGGATATCATCGACTGCGGATTCAATAACCTTCCAGGCAGCCGCGTATCCATTGCCGAATCCTATGCTGAGGCCGCCCTTGATGCACTTTCTGCGGATGGTAATGTCATGCTTGGAGATGGTGTTGTTGGCCTTGGTCTTCATGGTAAAGCTTCCTTTGAATGTTGTTACAGGTTGACACAAGAAAAAGCGCACAGAATGCCCCAGGAACGGCGTTTTTTGAAAAGCCGGACCACGGGGCATCGTGAACGAAAAACCGCGTCACAATCGACGCGGGGTGAGGGGGTGCCGGGAGGGGAAAGCTGTGCCTGGCAAGGATAGGCCGTCCCGGACTTACGAACTACCTGTTACAATATCGTGAAATCATTGAAACAGTCGATACTTGGCAGGCCCTTGGGCAAAAGAAAAGCCGCCTGAGTGTGGCGGGACGATGGCGAAGGATGCAGTGGGAGCCTTGTGGTGGTCAGCGGACCTGTGGGGTCACGTCGATGATCAGGCCGTTTTCCTCCTCCGCGCTGATGGCGTCCTGTTGGTTCAGGCGGGTATAGCGCTCTCGTTCCTCCCTGTCGGCTATGAGTTTTTGGGCAAGCTCAATGGCGGTATCCGGATTATCCAGCATTTGCTGGCAAAGATCCGGAACGAAGTAGCAGCCGTATTTCATAATGGAGGGAACAACTTCCCCGGCTATCCATATTTGAAAGCGCACGGCCTCCGGCTTCCGTGAACGGAACACCAGCCTGTAGAATCCCGGCTCGGAAAGCATGCGGGTGTCCCTACGTAACCCAGCGAGTTTATTAATACCCTCGATGCTGGGTATACCCCTTAGTGCCCCCAAAGGGCGGTATGCGTCCCAGCCCAGAATAGCCGGGATATCCTTGGCGTCCGTGCCCAGCCTGTCACAGATGTCCCGCGCCACGAACCAGCGATGGCCGGTGGCTTTGTCCTCAACAAAGCGCAGCCCGTGATGGATGGGAACGAGCGCTTGCGCCTCCGGTGTCTCCGGGCGCTGTAAATGGTTCATAGGGAACCTCCTTGTAACCTGACTAAATTGTTAAAACTCTCGATTCAGGCGCGGGCAGCGGCATCTCAATACCCGCCCGCTTCCCGCCAACGCCCAGAGTGCTGTTATCGACAAAGCTATAATTAGCGTTCCCCTTCTCTATTAGTGGCGCCTAATTAGAAAACAGATATTAGTACGAATGGGCTATAAAAACGGGTGGCGTTTTAGAGATCCGCCTAGTCCCCCATGCCCTAAACTCTTACGAGTCCCACTAAAGGGGGACAAACAGTATACTTAGGTATACCTAAGGAGTACCTATGGTTAGTATATATAGTGATATTATAGGGATACCCCCCAAAGACAGCCCCCATGGGCCAGGTAAAGGCTCCCCCTCTGGGCAGCCCTGCACCAGGGTAAGACCAGAGACCGCCCTTTACCCGACCCCATGGCCGTCCCTGGCTTGGAGGAAGGTGGATGGCCATAATGACAATCCCCCATCCCCCGCCTCAGGGTTCCTCTGTGGCCGTCTCCAGGCTGACCAGGGCTTTCATGCGGGGGCAGGCTTTGGCAAAGGCCGTGCGCATGCCTTCCCTGGCTATGCTGGAGCAGGACACAGGCACGATCACGGCGTCATGGACAGGCAGGGCGGCGGGGAGACCGGCGGCCTTAAGGGACAGGAGCAGGTCCACCATGACGGAGCTTTCCAGGTATTGGAGATGGTGGCCTATGTCAGCCCCCCGGAAGAGGTAGTCCTTGACCGGGGCATGGGCTTGCAGGATGGCGTCGATGACCGGAAAGCACCCTGTACGAGGGGGAAAGCACCCCAGAGTTCCCGCCGGGAAGCGCGTGGGCTGGGTACTCCGGAACAGGGCGGCATTGAAGAGCTTCTTTATCCCTTTCCGGCAGCGTTCATAGCCGGGGATGGCGTAGCAGTCTTCCGCCAGAGCCGGGGGTAAATCTTTCCCCGCCAGGCCGTAGAGGAGGCGTGGACCCATCTGCCCGTAGTCCAGGATACAGACCCGTTCCCCGGCAATGGTAAGGCCCTGGAGCCGCTCAGCCTTTGAGAGGTCTTGCCAGAATCCGCCCCAGAGCCGCCCGCCGCATTCAAAGCTGCCTTGGGTGAAGGAACGCCAGAGAAAGCGCTTGTGTGGGTCGATCAAGACGCGGTGGGTGCCGCCCTCCCCCTCCGCTTCCTTCGTCTCAAGCCGGAATTCAAGGCCGCAGGCTATGGGAGCGTGGGCCAGCCAGTCATTGACGGCTGCCATTTCCGCCCGGTATCGGCGGGTTGTGGTGTTGTCCCGGTAAGGAATGAGCTTTCCCGCGTCTTCCACCCACTCCGCCGCTTCGGTCGTCTTCCCCCGTCGCATTTTGGCCTGCCGGAGCAGAATGGATTCCCGGCCTGTGTTGTCCAGGGTGAAGTCCACTAGACTGGTAATCTTGTGTGTCTTCCCGGAGGACGGGGTGGCCTTTTTGGCCGTGGCGAGGTCTATCAACAGCCGTGTGGGCTTGAGCGCGGTCTGCCGGGCGGGAATGCCGAACCCTGCACAGCCCTGGTGCCCTATGTCCACCTTGAGGAAGCCGCAGGCCTCCATGCGTTCGATGATGTCCGGCAGGGCCTTGCTCAGGACCGGGGAGCGGCGGTAACGGTCCTTGGTGCCGAGAAAGCGGTTGGACAGGGAAATATGGACCGCCTCCGCTTCCGAGTTCACCGCGCTGCCCCCGCGTGTCTTGCTGTAGGTCACGGCATGGTGGAGCACGCCGCAGACCAAAGCGGCCACGGTGCGGCTGAAGGCGGCTTGGTCGTCCGCCTTGCGTTTCCGCTGGCGCAGGTGGTGCGTCTCCTCGTAAGCCTCTATGGTCTGCTGGACATAGGCGCAGAGCCTCCGGGCGTCGTCGGAGGCGGGGGCGTGCCAGGGGGTGAAGGGGTGGTCCTTGAGCTTGGAGGACGCCGCTGGCGCTTCGTCGCCTGGTAACGAGGCATCACTGAGCACGGGCGTTGTCATTTGCCGTATCCCCCGCCCACTTGCTGGCCTTGAGGCCGTCAAGGTCCAACAAATGCCGCGCGTATTCCCCAAACCCCTTGGTGATGGACTCGTACAGCATGAAGGGCGCTGTGTCCGTGGAATAGCGCCCGAAGGTCATGGTGTCGTGGCTGTGCCCAAGGTGCCGGGCGGCGCTTTTCTCCGGTACACCGTTCTGTTCGCACCAGCGAGCCATGGTGTGCCGGAAGCTGTGGAAGTCTTTCTTCCCGCCGCCATCCTGCGGCAAGACTCCCACTTTGGTCCGATACGTATTGAACCACTTGGAAAGGCTGTGGGCGAAATTGTCCGTTTCTTTTTTCCTGGTCAGTTCCGGGAACAGGCGGCCCTCCCCAAAAGGCTTGCCACCCTGAGCGCGGGCCTGCTCCGCATCTCGGAATATGGAAGCGGCGTAGTTCAGCAAACCAAGCTCGTGTGCCAGCACGGGGGACAGCGGCACATAGCGGCGGGAGGAAGCGGTTTTCAGGCGCTGATAGGGTTTGCCCTTATTGATGAAGAGGCACAGGGTTTCGCCGTTCTCTTCCGCCGCCTTGACGGCTGCGGCGTCCATCATGGGTTGGCCGGAGATGAATATTTTGCGGGCATCGTCCTGCCGGTTGACCAATACAAGGTCGTCGGTATGGAGTTGTGCGAGTTCTTCCAGCCGCGCCCCGGTGAAGAGACCAAGCAGAGGGACCCAAAAGCGGGAAGGATTGCTGGCCGTGGCGTACTGCTCAGGGGCGAAGAGCCGGACAATTTCGCTATCCGTATACGGGTCCCGGTATTCGTGGGCCTGTTTTTCCGCTTTGATGTGCAAAAGCTCGGTGATTGAGGGCTTGTCGTGGTATTCTCTCCGCCCGGCCCATTTAATGAAGGCGGTCACGGACTGGCAGTAAGTTTTCTTGGTGTTGGCTTCCATGCGTATGTCCGCCGGGACCTTGCCAGCTTCCACCAAACGCAGAAACGCGGGAAGGTCCATATCCCGATACTCTTTTTTCTTTCCCCTGCTGGCGGGCATCAAGTGAAGCATTTCTTTATACTTGGTCAAATGGCGCGCGGTGATGGCCCGGACCGCCAATGTGCCTTCCGGATCAATGATGGCCTTGAAGAGTTCGAGTTTGTAACGCTCACCCACCGCCACTTTGGGCTTCCAGTCTTCCAGGGTTTTTTCCCGGCACATTTCCTCTATTGCTTCAGAGAGCGTGAGGGATGGCGGCGCTTCGGCAGCCTGGACACCGGCGGGGATGGCCGCAGGCCGCGCCGGTTGCTGAACCTGTACTTGAGCTTGTTGGAACCCGACTTTGATACGGCGCTTTTCCAAACGTTTTTCCAGGCGCTTTTCAAATTTTTCTTCAAGACGTTCTGTTATCTCATCGTATTCTGTGTAATCGCCCAGGGCAGTTTGAGAATTTATGTGTGACGCCGTCGTGCTGATCTTTACCATTTCGTTATATGCTTTAACATATGGCAGTGAAGACACGGGAGGAACAGCCAACATAGCTTCCGCTCTTTCTGTTTCCGGATCAGTATCTATGCCATAATATTTTAAAATGCAGTCTGTCATATATGCTGCATCAATAAACGTTTCCCCACTCATCAATGCCCGCCGCCCCAGCTCGCTTGTTATCCTCCAAGTTTTTGAGAGCTTCTGCGCCCGCCCTTCGATATCGTCATCCGAAAGGGGTGGTGCAGCGTGTTCGTCCAGGTGTTCTCCCTCATCAGATAACGTTGCGAGCGTTTTCTTGGCTTCCGCCAACTCCTCTGGCGAGATGCCAAGGGCACGGCGCATGGCTTCTTTCCCGGCTTTTGTCTGCATAAGACGCAAGCCTTTCAGGCTCATTAAAAGCACTGTTTCCGCTATGGACCTGATTTCCTCATCCGTCAGGCTGCTCAGCGCGCGCCCTCGAAATTCTCTTGTGTACCATTCCCAATTGCTTGATATTTCTTGACTCATTTGCCTTTTCTCCTGGTTCGGTGCGTGGGTTGTGTACCTATCCACACTTTTTCCCACCCCGGCGGCAGCACCTTCCCGCCGACGCGCCTGCACGACCTCACGGGCGAAGGAAAATACCTCAAACGCCGCCGTGGCGAGCTTGAGCGCCCGAACTTTGGCTTCTGACGCATAGCAGCGGCCAAGGCTGCGACGGTATTCCGTGCGTCCTAAACAAGCCTGAATTTCTGCGGGAATGCGGATGCGGAAGAAGAGAGCGTTTCGACGTGGGAGGAGATAGGGGAAATGGCTTGGCGCTTTGCTTTTAGCCGGAGCGCTGGCGGCTTTGGAAGCGGAACCCTCAAACATGATCGCCCCTCAAAGAACCCCGCCTGTGGTTGGCTTTGTGGACCCAACGTGTGGACCTACAGGGTTATTTGAGGGGCAGAACCATTAAAATTCAGGTAACTACCTGAATTTATTGTACTTGGTAGCAAGGGAGGGAATTGAACCCCCGACACTGCGGGTATGAACCGCATGCTCTAACCATCTGAGCTACCTTGCCGTATAGCGAGCGTCCGTGGACGTCCGGAGGCTTGTTTACCCAAGAGACGTCCACTTGGCAAGGGATTTTTGCGCGTGTCGTGTTTCCCCGTCCGCATTCCGGTTGTCCGCGCGCAACAATGCCGGGCAAAAGTTGAAAAACCTTTCAGACCGGGGTTTTTTCGCGTATTGCAAGGCATAGCCCCTTGGTGTACCTAGAGGTGCATCCGCGAACGGGAGAGCGCCATGTCCACCGTCATACCGCCCAATGAGCTTGTACGCCGCGCCGCGGCGTGGGTGACGGCGGAACGCGCCGCCCGCCCCGGCTTGCCGCTGTCCAGGCTGCTGGATGACGCCTGCATGCGTTTTAACCTGGGACCGAAAGATTTCTTGGCGCTGGAACAGCTCTTCTCGGCCCCGTCCGAAAAAAGGAACCCTATCTGAGCCTGCTACGCCCCCGCCTGACTTACCGGTACATAACCCGCGAAATCACGCAGACCTTTACTCTGTGCGTGGTCTCCCTGCTCAGCCTTATTTTGATCGGGCGCGGTTTGCAGTTGCGGGAACTGTTTCTCGGCCTGGACCTGGGCACCCTGGATGCGCTGGCCCTTTTCGGCTACATGGTGCCGCTCTTCCTTTTGCTGGTCATCCCGCTCGGCTGCATGCTCGGCGTGTTCCTGACTTTTCTGCGCATGAGCACGGACAGGGAACTGGTGGCCTTGAAAGCCGGGGGCGTCAGCCTTTACCAGATGCTGCTCGCCCCCCTGGTCTTCTGTCTTATCTGCCTTGCGCTGAACATCGGCATTTCCCTGTACGGCGTTTCCTGGGGCATGAACAAATTCCGCTCCACGGTCATGGAAATAGCCGGCACCAGGGCGCGTATCGTGGTGCAGCCCGGGGTGTTCAACCAGGACATTTTCGGGCTGACCCTGTTCGCCCGCCAGGTGGACACGGACAGCGGCGACATGAAGCAGGTCATTTTTGAGGACCGCACCAGGGACAAGAAAAACCGCATCACCATCCTGGCGCCCCGGGGCCAGATCATTACGGATTCGGCCAACGGCAACCTGGTGTTCCGGCTGTACGACGGCCACATCTACCGCGCGGACGGCGAGCAATTCGGCATTCTCGGCTTTGGGGAATACGTCATCCGTCTCAACCTGGCGGAACTCTTTTCCGCTGTGGAACTGGGAGACGTGCGGCCCAAGGAAATGTCCTGGGAAGAGCTGACGCGCATGCACGACGAAAAAAACGCGCCCAACAAGCGCTTTCAGCTCAAAGTGGATGTGGAACGCCACAAGCGCTGGGCCTTGCCCGTGGCCTGCCTGGTGCTGGGCATTTTCGCCATGCCGCTGGCTTGCGCGTTTGAAGGCGTGCGCCGCCAGATGGGCGTGGTGCTGGCCTTGGTCATGTTCCTTATTTACTACAGCCTGCTTTCCCTGGGGCTGTCCCTGGGCGAATCTGGCCGGGTTCCGCCCGCCGTGGGGCTGTGGACACCCAACCTGCTGTTTGCCGTGGCCGGCGCCGTGGGCCTGCACCTGACCGTGCGCGAGCGCACCCCCAACGTCATGTCCCTGTTGCGGAACCTGCCCTTTCTGGGGCGTTTCCTCACGCCGCCCCCGCCTCCCCCGGCCCCGGACGCACCTGTTGCCCCCTGCATTTGCCCGCCCCCCGGCCAGGACGGCGTCGCGGACGAAAATACGGATAAGGAGAAGCGCCCATGAGCCTGCTCACCCGCTACCTTATCCGCAACAACCTCTTTCTGCTGTGCAGCATCCTGCTCATCGGCACGGGGCTGTATATTCTCACCGACCTGTTCGAGCGCCTGGACCAGTTCCTGGACGCGGGCCTCAGCACCCTGCTCATTCTTCAGTATTTTGCGGTAAAAACCCCGCAGATCATCTCCCAGATCCTGCCCGCCGTGTTTCTTATCGCCATGATCGTGCAGTTCAGCCTGATGGCCAAGTCACGGGAACTGGTGGCCCTGCAGGCCGGGGGCATCTCGCCCATGGCCTTTGTGCGCTTTGTGCTCATTTACGCGCTGTTCTGGAGTGCGGTGCAGCTCGGCTTTTCCCAGGAATTGGGCATCATGGGCGAACGCACGGCCAGCCGTATCTGGAAGGAACAGGTGCGCGGCAAGGAAACCAAGCAGACCGTGCTGCGCGGGGTGTGGTTCACGGACGGCTCCTACGTGGTGCACCTGGGTTCCGTGCTCCCGGACGAAAACACGGGCTCAAACCTGCTGGCCTACCGTCTCAGCAAGGACGGGCTGCACCTGGAGCAGATCGTGCGCGCGGACAGCTTTGTGGCCAAGCGCAGGAATTGGCAGTTGCACAACGCCACGGTCATTACCCCGCCGGTGTTCGGTTATAATGCCACCGTTTCCATGACCCTGCCCCTGCGCCAGGACCTGGAGGTGTTTAAGGTGCTGGAACCGGGCACCAACCCTTCCCTGCTCCCAGTCTGGGACCTGGGCACGGCGGTGCGGCAGCTGGAGCGTTCCGGGTCCAACGTGGAAGTGCTGCGCACGGCCTACCATGCCAAGTTCGCCTACGCCGCCTCACTTATTGCTATGGGCATTCTGGGCCTGGCCATTGTGCTCTGGCGGGACAACATCTACTTCGGCATCGGCATCGGGCTGCTGTGCACCTTTATGTTTTACTCCGCTTCCACCCTTTTCAACTCCCTGGGCAACCGGGGCATTCTGCACCCAGCTTTTGCGGGCTGGGCCGCCAACGTGTTGTTTTCCGGCCTGGGCTTGGCCGGGATTTTCCTTAAAATCAAGCCCCGCTGGTCCTTGCGCTCCATCAAACGTTCCCGATAAAAATACTGGCTATTTTGCCGCGTCCGTCGCACAATCTATAGGATAGCACTCCACCCATCCGGGCGGGTGTCTTCTTTCCTCTAGCTTTGCAGACAAGGAGGCCGTTATGGCAAAAGTCGTCCGTGTACATGAAACCGGCGTTCCGGAAGTGATGATTCTGGAAGATATGGCAGTGGGCCGCCCTGGCCCCGGCGAGGTCCGCCTGCGCCAGACCGCCATCGGGCTTAATTTTATCGACGTGTATTTCCGCAACGGCCTGTATGCCCAGCCCCTGCCCGGCCTGCTGGGCAAGGAAGGCGCGGGCGTGGTGGAAGAACTGGGCAAAGGCGTCACAGATCTTAAGATTGGTGACCGGGTGGCCTACTGCGGCGGTCCCCAGGGCGCGTACAGCGAGGAACGCGTCATGCCCGCCGCCGAACTGGTGCGCCTGCCCGACGGCCTGGATGACGCCACCGCCGCTTCGGTCATGCTCAAGGGCCTGACCGTGCAGTACCTGTTCCGGCAGACCAAAGTGCTGCAAAAAGGCGACACCATCCTCTTCCACGCCGCCGCCGGCGGGGTGGGCCTTATCGCCTGCCAGTGGGCAAAAGCCCTGGGCGTGCGCATGATAGGCACCACCAGCACTCCGGAAAAAGCGGAATTGGCCAAGGCTGCTGGCTGCGAGCACGTCATTCTCTACACCAAAGAGAACTTCGCGGAACGGGTCAAGGAGCTGACGGGCGGCAAAGGCGTGAGCGTGGTCTACGATTCCGTGGGCAAGGACACCTTCCCCCTGTCCCTGGACTGCCTGCAGCCTCGCGGGCTGTGGGTCAGCTTCGGCAACGCCTCCGGCCCGGTGCCGCCCTTTCCCATGACCCTGCTCATGCAAAAGGGTTCGCTATACGCCACCCGGCCCAACCTGGCCGCCTACGCGTCCACCAGGGCGGACCTGCTGGCCATGAGCGACGAGTTGTTCCGCCTGCTGCTGGACGGCCGCATCAAGGCCGAGCCCCGCAACCGCTTCGCTTTCAAGGATGTGGTGAAGGCGCACCAGGCCATGGAATCCCGTACCCTGACCGGCGCTTCGGTTATGATCCCATAACGCAGGCCGGGGAAGGACGGCGCTTTGTGAAGCGCGGTCCTTCCCCGGTTCCCCCAGTATTTTTATACTTCCGCGCGGCTGTCGCGTGTTTTACCGTCTCCTGCCGCCCGGAAAGGGTATGGGCTCGGCGGAAGGGTCTATGGTGTACCCGCCACCGGGCGCGGGCGTGTCTTTAGCCGGGACCGCCTGTGCGGCCGCGGGCTTGGCAACCGGCGTCCGGATAGCGCTTTTGGGCGCGGGGGCCGTGCGCGCAAAGGCCGCGTTGGGGTCGACGTTGCCGCCGAAAGCCGATTCCCGCCTGCCGTAGCGGTTCCACATGGCGTCGCCGCCCCGGCCGCCGCTGCCGGCGCTCAAAAGCTGGCTCACTTCCCCTCTCAGAGGCACGTAGTATTCGTACGCGCCAAGAACGGCGTTGTCCGCGAGACGCACCACCCTGGCGGAGACGAACACCTTGTCCCCGGCCGGGGAATACACCCCCACCAGGGCCGCGTGGGCTTCATACTCCGTGGCCAGCAGACGAACGGAATCACGGGTGAGCAGGAATTCGCCGTGGCGCACATCCATGCGCAGTTCCGCGCCGATGCGCGCCTCCAGCACCCGGAACCCGTGCTGGCCGATGCGCGAGCCCACCTGCTGCGAGGCCAGGCGGCCGAAGCCGGAAGTCTGGTCCAGGTCGTCCAGTTCCACGAAAGAAGCCGCCACAATGCCGCTGCCCGAGCTGGTGCGGCGCAGCAGCATGCTGCTCAGCGCGTCGCCCGCGTAAATATTGGCCGTGAGCATGTCCGAACCGGGAGGCGAATCCACGGTCATGGCCGCGGGCAGGGGCGGCATGGGGCTGTTGGCCGCCGTGGAAGAGCCGCACCCGGCAAGAAGGCCGCAGAACGCCACGGCCAGAAGAGTTGTATACAGCGCGCGCATGGTGCTCACCTCTTGATGACCCGCAGGGTTCTGGTCCGCGCGGCGTCCGGGTCCTGAGATTCCGGACCGGCGTACAGGGGCCAGTCCGCTTCGTTGATATAGTGCAGGTAGGAACGGTGCATGACGTAGCGGTTGTTCAGCGCCATGCGCACGTTGACCACTATTTCCTGCTGCCCCGCCAGCCAGGTGCCGCTGCGCGACGAGTCGTGCACCACGGTCTGCACGTCGTATTCCAGACGCAGGCCGCCCGGCTCCTGCTTTTCCGAAACCTGCATGGCTAGCGAAACCATCTCGGACTTCAGCAGGTCGTGCAGAGCCACGGAAAAAGGCCGTCCGTTGGGCGGCTGGATGAAGATGGGCCGGGTGAGAAGGTCCCGCCGCTCTTCCAGCGTATGCACCACGTACTTGGCGGTTTCTTCCGCCACGTTGCGCCAGTGGTCGGCGGCCTGCACCCGCTCCTGCGTGTACACAGTGGGATTTACCGGCTGGGGCACGGACCGGCTGCACCCGGCGAAAAACACCGCCAGGGCCAGCATGGTCAACAGGGCCAGCAGGCCCGGCACCCGCCGCCCGGGAATGCCTTTAGGAGCTTTTGCTCTGCTCATATACCTCTCTCCGTTGGGTTCTTGCGAAACCGGCCGACAAAGGCCGTCCCTTGTGAACCCGGAAGCTGTCAGTCCCTTAATCGGCAGGTGGCCAAGAATACTTTACCCGAAGGCAAGAGACTTGAAATAGACGCCGCCGGACACTACTATTCCGGCATGCGCTTCTTTTCCCTTCCCCCGCGCCGCCTGGCCGCGCGCCTGGCCCTGTTGCTGCTTCTCCTGCCGCTTCTGGACCTGGGCCGCTTTTTCGTCTGGCCGCCCGTGGCGCCGCTGGCCACGCGCAATCCTTCCGAAAGCAGCTTTATGGAATACCGGCAGCGCGAGTGGGCGCGGGCCGGGAAAACAAAAAAGCCGCTGCAACGCTGGGCGGCCTGGTCCCGTATTTCCCCCAACCTCAAGCTGGCCATGACCATTGCGGAAGACGACACGTTCTGGGACCACGACGGTTTCGATTTCGGCGGCATGGAGGAAGCCCTGCGCAAAAGCGCGGCCAAGGGGCGCTGGGTGGCCGGGGGCAGTTCCATAACCCAGCAGCTGGCGAAAAACCTGTGGTTCACCCCGGACAAAAGCCTGTACCGCAAGCTCAAGGAAGCCATTATGACCTGGCGGCTGGAGCACAACCTCTCCAAGCGGCGCATTCTGGAGCTGTACCTCAACCTGGCGGAATGGGGGGACGGCATCTTTGGCGCGGAGGAAGCCTCCCGCCGCTATTTCGGCGTTTCCGCCGCAAGCCTCAGTCCCATGCAGGCGGCCGTTTTGGTTTCCATGCTGCCCAACCCCCTGAAGCGGCGGCCGGATTCGCCCGTGGTGCGCAAAAAAGCCGCCATCATTCTCCAGCGCATGGAAAGGCGGCAGTAAAGCTACGGCGGACAGCGGTCACTTTTTTCCCGTGTATTCCCGCATAAATGCCACCAAACGCTCGGCCCGGGCGTTCCAGGTGTATTCGCGCGACAAAACGCGGGCGTTTTCGCTAATGCCCCGCAGCAAATCCGGATCGGCGGCCAGGGAAAGCACGGCCTCAGCCAAATCTTCCGCGCTGCCTCCCTCCGCGAAAAACGCCGTCTTGCCGTGTTCCAGAAATTGCCGCAAATGCGCCAGCGGTGTGACCACAAGGGGCACTCCCGCGCCCAAAGCTTCAAATACCTTGATTTGCGAGTAAAAGCGCTGCCCGGTCACAGCGGGCAACAGGGTCATGTCAGCCTTGCCCAGTTCTCCGGCCACTTCGTGGTGCGGCAAAAAACCTGTGACGCGCAGCCGCGCCGCGCTGTCCGTGATTGCCTCCATCAGCCGGGCGAAAAGGGCCGGGTCGCGGAACGCGGGCTCGCCCACCAGAGTCAGGCGGAAGGAAGGCGGCAGGAGGCACAGCATGCGCAGCAACTCTTCCACGCCCTTGTCCTCACGGATGGTGCCCACATAGACCAGGTCGGTGTGCGTCTTTTCAGCGCTGACGGTCGCGCGGGCCGAAGCGAAAAGCTCCGGCGCGAAGCCGGACTGTGCGATGCAGGAAGGCCCAGCGTACCCGAAACGTTCCCGCGCCTCTTCCCGCAACTGCTCGTGGATGAACACGATGCCCGCTGCCCTGGTGAAAATCCGGCGCAGGGCCTCCTCGTTTTTGAAGTCGTGCACTTCGTGAAACAGAGGAGTATGCCGCCGTGAAAACGCGGCCACGCGCAAGGCGAACAGCGCCCTGCTCTCCTCGCGGGTGTAGACCACGCTGTCCTTGCCCAGCATATCCCGGCCGGAACAGATATCCAGCGCCAGGTTATACGCGCTGACCCCATGGAAAGGGATGGCATGGATATGCAGGTGTTCCGGCAAGGAAAAATGGTACGCGGCCTCAATGTGGGCCGCGATAGAAGCCGCCGCGCCCGGCGCCAGGCAGGGATAGATATGGGTCGGAACCAGGCGGCCCAGGGCGCAAGCCATGGCCGTGGCCTGCAAATGGTTGGCCGCCCCGTGGGGGTAGCGCAGCCGTTTGGGGTAGATGATGCGCATATCCCCTACCCCCTGCCGCGCGGCGCGAAACAGGAACCCGAGGCGGCCAGGCCCAGCACGGCCGCGAACACGGTGCCCGGCTCACGGGCGAAACTGGGGTTTATCATGCCCACGACCATCATCATCATGAGCAGTACGGCGCAGTCCCTGGGCAGACCGCCCGTGCGCCAGCCCGTGACCATGGAAGTGAACACTGTCAGGGACAGGCTTGCCGCGCCAACGACACCCACTTCCGCCAGCAGGCTCAGGAAAAAGTTGTGCGCGTGCGTGGTGCTGGGAATAGCGTACAGACGGGCGGCCTCGCTCAGTTGCGCCAGGTGTTCCGCGTAATAGCGCGCGTAGGCCACCCGGAACTGTTCCGGCCCGACGCCCAGAAGCGGATGCGCCAGAAATTCCTGCCAGGCCACGCGCCACATGGCCACGCGCGACAGCAGCGAACGGCCCGCTTGCGCGGGGTCCAGATACAACTGCAGCTGGGACGCCTCGAAAATGAACAGCACGCCCACCAGCACCGCCAACACCAAGCTCAACACCAGCAATAGCTTGAAGGAAACCTTGCGGCACAAAAGATACAGACCGCAGGCCGTGAACAGGACCAGCACCCAGGCCCTGGTGGCCGCGTTGAGCAGCGCGAAAGCCAGGACCAGCGCCAGGCCCCAGAGCAAAAGTTGCCGTCTTTTGGACGCCGCCGCGAACCCGCCGCTCATGAGCAGAAAGGCCGCCGCGGACAGCAGCACGGCCAGCCGGTTGCCCTGGCTCTGGAACAGCCCCACCAGGCGGTCGCCCCCTTCCTGGAAGGCGGAGATATTCACCAGCCCCAGCCCTTCCCGGCCCAGGAGCAGGCAGCCCAAGAGCATCAGCAGCAGGGAAAGTCCCAGGCAGACAAAAGGGATGCGCGCCTGTCCGGCGAACAGCCCCCCAAGCAGCCAGAAGGCCAGGAACATGCACAGCCAGGCCGGGCCGGTGCCCGCCGCCTGTAAGGGAGCCTTGTTCAGCATGCCGCTGACGAGATGGCAGAAGGCGAACAGAGCCATGCCCCAGGCGGCCGGGGAACGCAGCAGCCGCGCCCTGAGTCCGGAAAACAGGGCCAGCCCCACCAGGGCGGTCAGGCCGCAGAGAAAACGGAACGGGATAATGGCCTTGGGCCAGAACGACAGAATGGCCAGGGTAAAGCAACAGAACACGAACAGCGCCGCCGCCGCGGCGTGGGCCGGGGAGCGGCGGGCGAAACGGAAAGAATCCGGCACAATAAAAGGCGGCGAGCCCAAGGGCAGGTCCGTCATATACATCCCTTATGGGGTAGGGCTGTCTCTAAGCCCCCTGGACTGCGTCAAAGGCCGATTTTGGTCCAGGGTTGTATCAGAATAGTACTATCCCTGGCCCAAAATCGCCATTGTCCTTGCCAGGAAACAAAATGCGTCTTTTTAGACGGCACTTAGCGTTCCGCGCATAGCGCAGCAGCGGAACGGCACGGAGTCTCAAGCGAAAATCAAGACCCCCGCATACCCCACAACGCTTTCCATGTCAGCTCCGTAGGCGCGGCCGGTCTGGCCGGAAGTGGCGTAGGCCGTCAGCCGCGTCTCCCGGGCGCCCAGCGCCTGGCAGGCAAAAAGCGCCAGCACCATGGGCAGCACGCCGCACATGGAAATATTTTTGGCGCGCACGGTCTGATACACCCCTTCCGGGTCCAGGGCGAGGATTTTTTCCAGGGCCAGCGCGTCCAGGCTCTTGGCTTTTTCATGCGGCAGGTAGTGGCTCATGTCCGAACTGACCACCAGGCGGATGCGCTCCCCGCGTTCCTGACCGCGCTGTATGCAGGCGGCCAGCTCTTCCCCGGCCAGACGCAACGCGGTTGGGTCCCCCAGGGAGACCGTCACGGCCGCCACGCGCGCTTCCGGGCGCAGAACCTGCAGAAACGGCAGCAGCACCTCAAGGGAGTGCTCGTGCACATGCGCGGTCTTGTTGCCGGTAAAACCGGCCTGCCCCTGCAGCAACTCGTCAATGACCGTTTCCGCCACGGGCACGGCGCCCAGGGGGGTAAGCCAGGGACCGCCGTCCCACACGGACAGGGGCACCCCCCGGCCCGTATGGTTGGGGCCGAGCAGAATGACGGTATCCACCCCGGCAAGCCGGGCCTGCCCCAAAGTCAGCCCGGCCACCGCGCCGGAAAACACGTAGCCCGCGTGCGGAGCCATGGCCGCCAGCACGGAAGCGCCTTCCGGCAGGGGGGGCGCTTTGGACGCCAGAACCAGGAATTCCTCCACCTGCGCGCGCAAGGCCCCGGCCTGACCGGGATAGAAACGGCCGGCCACCACAGGGGAACGCGGCGTTTTGTCTGCGTGCATACTCTCCTCCGTGACACGCCGGAGCAGCGGTTAGAGCATTTTCGCCTTGAGTTTGTCGCCTAATGACTGGCAACGACAACATACGCCAAACTCGCGGGCGTTGCTACGCTTCGCCAGAGCATTTCAAATGACGAACTGCCATAAAAAGCGGCGTGTTCCGGCGGGAAGGATGGCCAGGCTATCGTTGTCCGGGTGAGGAAAACTGGGCGGCGTCTTCCGTCAGCTTTTCGCCGCGCAGTTCGGAAGCCGCCATGCGGCCGTAAAAAGAATCCGGAAAGTCCCGCGACAGGTCGGTCAGGGTCTTGCGCCAGGCCGCCGTGTTGCCCTGCCGTTTGTGCAACTGCGCTATGCGCAGGGCAAGGCGCTGGCTTTCGGCGTCCTGAGGCTTCAGGTACTGCTGATACTGCTGCGCATACTGCTGCGACTCGTTCAAACGGCCGGCCTTTTCCGTTATGTCCATCAGCGAGGAAAGCAGGGACATGACCTTGCCCGTGTCCGCTTGGGCCGGGTTGTCCTTGGCCTGTTGCAGGAAAAGGCTCAGGGATTCCCGCCCCAGATGGTACGCGCTTTCCAGGTCGCGCCGGTTTTCCGCGTCGCGGGCCAGGAAGTATTCCGAGTAGGCTTTCTGCGGACCGGAAAGCGTGCCCTGGTCGTGCAGCTTTTTCCAGATGGGTGCGGCTTCCTCGGCTTTGTTCTGGTTTTCCAGGGCCAGGGCCAGGGCGTAATCCAACTGGCGCTGGCTGCTTTCCGTGAGCTGCCACAGTTCCACCTTGTGCGCTATGTCCTGAACGCCCTTCCATTGGTCGTGCGCCAGCGCGATATCCAGGGCGAGGCTCAGGGCCATTTCAGAGTATTCCGGAATCTTCGTCCCTAAAAAGAAGGGAGCTATCACCTCCAGGGCCTTGTCCGGGTTGCCCTGGTCGCGCAGGCTCACGGCAAGGGCCACGCGGCTTTCCGGAGACAGCGCCTCTTCCTGGTTGTTGACGATGGGGTACTTGTTCCAGATTTCTTGGATGGCGGCCGAGCGTTTCTGGTAAATGGCCTCGGCCGCCATGACGGCGAAAGCCTTGAGCGCCAGGTCCTTGGCCCTGGGGGCCAGTTCGCTGTTGGGGCTGCCGCTGATCAGGTCTGAACAGAGTTTGATGGTGTCTTCGTAGCGCTTGTTCCACAGCTGCCACATGGCCAGTTTCAGCTGCGCCAGCGGCACCAGCGGGCTTTTGGGGTACTGGGTGATGATGGTGTTATACACTTCCGACGGCCGCAGGCTGAAGGGCCTTTCAAACACCGAAAACATGTCGGAAATGGAAGGGGAGTCGTTGATGCCCTCTTCCGCCAGGCGCATCATGGCCACCAGGCCGCCGTCCTTGTCCGGGAAGCGGCGGGCGGATTCCGTGTATACCTCTTTCGCGGCGGCGGGCTGCTTTTTTCGGGTGTACACGTCGCCGATGCGGGTGAGGATGACGTCCGCGCCGGGGCTGTCCGGCACGATGTTATAGAAGGTCCAGTAGCGGGACAGGGCGTAGTCCAGGTTGCCCATGCGGAAGCCGATATCGCCCATCATTTCCAGCACGGGCGGGTAATCCAGATAGAAGCGGGGCCAGCGGCGCTCAATGTAGTCCATGACCTGGAAGGCCTGCGGGTAATAGCCGAGCTGGCTGTACGAACGCGCAAGCCCCAGGGCCGCTTCGCGGGCGTAGTTGCTTTCGGAAAAATGCTGCACCACGTACTGGAACTGGTCGGCGGCCAACTGCATTTCGTTGCGGTTGTAGTGGTACTCGCCCCAGTAGTAATAGGTCAGCGGAATGCTCTCGTCATTGGGGAACTGCCGCCGCAGCATGTTAAAATAGGCCGTGGCGTAACTGGGGTTATTGACTTGGAGGTTGGTGTACCCCAGCCGCAGCAAGGCCCCGGCGTTGCGCGGGGAACTCTGGTTGTAGTTGATGGCTTCCTGCGTCGCGCTGACGATCTTGTCGTAATTGGCCGCCAGATTGTCCTTGCTGGTGGCGAACAACAGCTCGGCGTTCAGGTGCAGCACCTCTTCCCGCTGGTCCCGGGAAAGTTCCGGGTGGGTCAGGAGCTTGGCCGCCTTTTCATACGCGCCCTTCATGTCGCCCGTGGACATATCCCGGCGCACGGCGGCAATGGCCTGCACGGGGTCAACGGGCGGATCCACTGGCTTACCCTGCGCATCCACATACACAACCCGCTCGGGCACGGTGGCGTTGGCGGCGGCCAGCGTGGCATTGGCTTTGGCTCCCCCGGCCTGCGCCTGCGCGGACGGTCGCGCGGACGTGGCGTTAGCGGGCCTGGAGTTGCCGGTTTGCGGCGCGGACGCGGCCTGCTGCGTGGAAAAAGCCGCTTGCGAAGCGGGCTGATTGGCCTGCGCGGCGGACTGCGGCGGCACCCCGCTTTCATCGGAAGGCCCACCCAGGTTGATGCGGCCCCGGAAAACATAAGGCACGGAATAGTACGGCTTACCCTGCGTGGCGTTCCCTTCCGGCCGGGAAGCGGCGGACTGCGCACCGGGAGCCTGCGTGAGCGTACCCCGCACGGCCGAACCCTGGGACGCCTGGGGAGACGCCTGGGGAGACGCTTGGGGCGGCGCTGGGGACGGCGCGGGCTGCGCCTGCGCGGCCGGGGCTTGCGCCGGAGCCGCCGCTTGCGCGGCCTGGGCCGTACGCGGCTGCGTGGCCGTAGTGGCCGGAGGATAGGGCAAAACGGGCGCGGGCGGCGCGGGAACAGGCGCGACGGGTTGCGCCGGTGCCTGGCTCTGCGCCGGTCTGGCCGCGCTTTGAGCGGGCTGCGCCTGAGCGGGTTGCTGCGCCTGGGCTGCGGGCCGGGCGGGCGGCGTTGCGGACGCCGTAGCGGCAACCGTGGCGGAAGCCTGAGGCTGGGCTGCCTGCTGCCCTGCGGAGGGCGGCGTTGCCGCCGGGGAAGCCGGGGAAGATGCCGGAACCTGGGGCTGCGCCGCGCTTTGCGGGGCCGCCTGTTCCGGGGCGGGCGGCTGCAGCCCGGCGGACCCTCCGGGCGCTTTCCAGCGCGCGCCCATGGGGTCTTCGAACAGGTCGATAACCACGGTATTGCGGTCAGGCCGGGTGACAATGTAGCCGAAAGCGGGAGTCTGGGTAAAAAAGGCCAGGGAACGGCCCCGGGGAGAACTCATTTGGAAAAGTCGCGCGTTTTCCGGAGCCTTCTGGTCTTTCATGCCGGTGGGCGGAACGCCAAGGTTGAGCAGCAGGCCCTGCGCGTCCACCCGGCTCACCTGGCCGGCAAATCCTTCTTCCTTGTTGAGGCTGACTGTGACCCGCTCCCGGTCCGGCAGCAAATCCCAATGCACGGCGGCCCCGGCGGCGATACCGGAAAAGCCCCCCAGGAAAAGCCCGGCGGCGAGAAGGATCCGGCATAAGCCGGTACGGCCATAGCGTGACACAATGCCTTTCATGCAAAAACCGTGCGCTGACGGGGTGGAGCGGATGCGGCGGAAGCGGAACCCGCCAGCCTCTTACTCCATATTCCTTTTTTTCAACTTTTCAATAAGCGTGGTGCGCTTGATGCCCAGGATCTCGGCAGCCTGGTTCTTGACGCCTTCGGCCTGCTGCAGGGCTTCCGAGAGCAGCTTTTCTTCCACGGTATCCAGAAATTCCTTAAGGTCCATGTTGCGCTCTTTCAAGTCGGAGAGCACGGGCCAGCGGAACGCGCCGCCGCCGCTTTCCGCCACCGGAGCCGGGGGCTTGGGCGCGGGCAGCGCCACGAGGTCGCCCACAGCGTCCAGGATTTTCTGCGGCAGGTCCGCAGCTTCCACAATATCGCCGTCGCAGAGTATGGACAGGCGCTCCATGAAATTTTCCAGCTCGCGCACGTTGCCGGGCCAGAGGTAGGCGCAGAGGGCCTTTTGCGCGTCCGTGGACAGGGTCAGGATTTTTCTGCCCTTTTTGGCACAGAACTGCCCCAGAAAATGCCCGGACAGCAGCAGGATATCGTCACCGCCGCGCTCGCGCAGGGGAGGCAGATGCAGGGGAATGACGTTCAGGCGGTAGTAGAGGTCTTCACGGAAACGGCCGGCGGCCACTTCCTGCTCCAGGTCGCGGTTTGTGGCGGCTACAATGCGCACATCCACCTTTTTTACGCCGCTGCCGCCCACGCGCTCGATTTCTTTTTCCTGGAGCACGCGCAGAATTTTTACCTGCAGGGTGAGGTCCATTTCCCCTATTTCATCCAGGAAAATGGTGCCGCCCTCGGCCATTTCAAAACGGCCGGGCCGGGTGCGTATGGCGTGGGTAAAAGCCCCTTTTTCGTGGCCGAAAAGTTCGGACTCCAGCAAATCTTTAGGAATGGCCCCACAGTTGATGGGCACAAAGGGATTGTCGTGGCGCAGGCTGTTGGCGTGCAGCGCGCGCACCACAAGCTCCTTGCCCGTCCCGGATTCCCCGGTGACCAGAACGGTACTGTCGGTGGGGGCCACCTTGAGCAACGTGCGGAACACATCCCGCAGCGTGGTGCTCTGCCCCACTATCCCCTCTGTTTTCAGGTTCATCATCCCTCCCCCAACGGTGCACACAAAACCCGACGGGCTCTCCGCCACGCAACATCTCTGTACAGTCTGCCTGTCAATCTTCTGACGCAAAGTCAAGACGTTTTTGAGATTTTATCGTCTTCTTCGCAAGGTTACTGTAGAGAAAACATAAAAAAACGGCATGCACTCCCACGGAATGCATGCCGTATTTATTACACAAACGCCCTGTTCAGATTTTCAAGTCCAGCAGGGTTCCCGTGATATCGTCATGGGTGCGGATGACGGCGGCGTTGGCTTCAAAAGCGCGCTGGGTGGCCGTCATGCGCACGAAATTCTCGGCCACGTCGGTATTGCTGCCTTCCAGAAAGGCCGGAGCCGCGAACCCCCGGCCCTGCTCCGCCGTGGTGATGGCATTGGGCATGACCGGCACCGCGCTGGTGCGGCCGTAAATGGCCCCCACCGCCACGCCCTGGTCGCCGGGGCCTGTTTCCAGGTCCACCCGCTGTTCCCGGAAGCCGCGCGTGTTGACATTGGCGATGTTGTTGGCCGTCACCATCATGTCCACGCTAAAGGCGTTCAGGGCGGATGCGGCGATACTGCCCGCGTTCATCGTGCTCCTCCGGTCTTCGTACCATTGTATATAGAGGGCGCGGAAGGGTTTGTCCAGAGGCGGATCATTCTTCCCTGACCAGTTCCTGCTCTATGCGGGCAAAAGCGTTGTGCCCGTGGATGGACTCCATGCTTTCCACGTCCACCCGGAACCAGGAAACCCGGGGATGCCCCGCCAGTTTCCGGGCCACGTTCCGCACCACGTCTTCCACAAAGGCGGGAGAGGCGAAGGCGCTTTCCGTGACATACTTTTCGTCCTCGCGCTTGAGCACGGGATAGACCGGGGAAGAGGCGGAGGCTTCCGCCAGCTCTATGAACTCCTCCAGCCAGCAGAAGCCGTCCATGCGCACGCTGATGCGCACTTCCGCCCGCTGGCTGTGCGCGCCCTCTTCGCTGATGGCTTTGGAGCAGGGGCACACGGTCATGACAGGTACAGTCACCATCAGCGTCAGGCTGGGCCTGCCGTTTTCCAGCTTGCCCGTGAGACGGCACTCATAGGGCATGAGGCCGGGCGCGCCGGATACGGGCGCCTCTTTGCGAATGAAGTAGGGAAAGCGGAAGGAAATATACGCCTCCCGCGCGGTCAGGCGGCTTTTGACGTCTTGCAGCAGGGTCTTCATGGAGCGGTAGCTCAGCTCTTCCGTCCAGTTTTCCAGGGCTTCCACAAAACGGCTCATGTGGGTGCCCTTGAATTCCGCGGGCAGGTCCACGCCCAGGTCCACCAGGGCCACAGTGTGCTGGCGGCCCCTGGCGCGGTCGCTGACCACCAGGGGGAGCTTGAGGTTGGTCACCCCCACGCGGTTGATGGGCAGGGCCACGGCGGCCGGGTGGTTCTGCACGTCTTCCATGAAGGAAGCGGAAGGCGTTTCGTCCAATTTGGGCATGATCTTTCCTATGAAACGTATAGGCGTTGCATGGCCCGCTTACCGGTGAAAGCCCCGGGCCGCGGGCGGAATTAAAAATAAACTCTTACAGCGCGAGTCAGGATTTGCAAAGCGGATTTACATGACACTCAGACAGCGTTGCCCGCCCCGGTGAGAATGAACTTGCCGTGCAGCACGCCTTTGATGGACAGGAGCCGCCGCGCGAACGCGCCGATATCCCGGCCCGCGCCGCGCAGCACCAAGACTTCCAGGCAGTTGTGGTGGTCCAGGTGCACATGCAGGCTGGCCACGATAAGATTGTGGGCGTCGTGCTGCTCTTCCGTCAGGCGCTGGGCCAAGTCGCTCCTGTGGTGGTCGTAGACCAGGGTCAACGTGCCCGCGCTCTCCTCCCCGCTTTCGGCCTCTTCTTCCACCAGGGCCGCGCGCAGCCGGTCCCGGATGGCTTCCGAGCGGTTCACGTAGCCGTATTTGGCGCACAGGGCGTCAAAATCCGCCAGCAGGTCCGCGTCAAGGGAAACGCCGAAGCGCACTGTCTCACCCATGGTTTACTCCTTGCTCAGTTCCCACAGGGTCACGCTGACCTGTTCCGGCTGCGCGTAGACCGCGTCCGTGCGCACGGAAGCCGCGCGCCGGGCCAGCCAGCCGCCGGTGGCCAGCGCGCCGCGAAAATGCTGGTACACGTCCCGGTTGGGTTCCGCCATCCACACCCGGCCGCCGGGGGCCAGGGCGTGCTCGAAAAACGCCAGCACCGGGGCCACGAAACGGCGTTCGTACATGATATCGCCGCCCCAGATATAGCGCGCGCTCCTGGGCGCCAGGGCGGGCTTGCGCCAATCCAGAGCCGCCCACAGCGGCTGGGGCACCCCGTTGGCTTCCGCGTTCCGTTTGGCGTAGCGCAGGGCTTCTTCCTCGTAGTCCACGGCCAGCACTTTCGCGCCCAGCCAGGTCCCCACCATGGCCGTCAGCCCCAGGCCGCAGCCCAGGTCCACGCAGAGACGGCCCGCTATCTCTTCCCGTCGGCTTTGCAGCCACTCCGACAGGGGCACGCTGGCGGGCCACAGCTCCACCCAGTAGGGCAGACGCTCGTCGTCGCCGAATTCTTCTTCGGTCATGGCGTCCCACAGGGTTTCCAGGGCCGCCGGCCGGTGCATAACCCAGGACCGCCCGCAAGCCGTGACGGAAATTTCCGGAGTATAGCGCGTGTAGGTGGTCATAAGGGTTGTTCGTATACTCGAAAGATGCGGGGCTGTACACGGGGAAGAGCCGCCCCCGGAGAGAGAAAGCCCTTCCTTTCTTCTTGACCGGAGCGGCGCTCTAACCTTATTTAGCGCTACCGGATCGATCCGTCGATCGTTCCACAACGCCCCCACACGGAGCAGCTATGCGTTTCGTCGAGGTCACCCAGGCCGACCAGGAGACTTTGGCCACCTTTATCAGACGCTTTTACGATGAAGAGCCGGATCTGCAAATTTTCACGCACGAAGAGGCCCTCCGCCGGGCCAAAGAGATCATTTCCCTCTCCAACAAACTGGTCCACCCGCTGTTCATTTACGACAAGAACCAGGCCATCGGCCATGCGCTGATCGTTTCCTATTACTCCAACGAGTTCGGCGGGATGATCGCCATGCTGGACGAGTTCTTCATCGTGCCGGAACAGCGCCGTCACGGCGTGGGCAGCGAAGCCCTGGAAAAGCTCAAGCTCTGGGCCGTGGAGCACGGTTACAGCGCCATAACCCTGGAAGTGACGGACGCCAACCCCAAGGCCCGCCTGCTCTACGACCGCCACGGCTTTTCCGTGCTGCCCCGCAGCATCATGGCCTGGTTTCCGGAATCCGGGGCCACGTGACGTTTTAGACCAACTGCAGATACCCCAGGAAAGCCTCTTCCATCTTATTGAGGCGGCAGTCGATGTAGCGGGAAATATAGCGCGCAAAGGTCATAGGACGGCCGAATACCGGATACTCAGTTTCCTCCCCGGCAAAGGGGAGCTGAAACAGCGCCCCCACGCGGGGATGGATGGGCAGGTCGAAATTGGCGTATTCCGGCTTGTAGTCGCGGCGAAAGCTCTCCGGTACCGGAGGCAGGCCGAGCAGGTCCAGCAGCGAATCCGCCAGGTGCAGCAGCAGCGTCCTGCCGGGGTGGTTCAGAGTGTGGAACAGCAACTCTTGCCGCCAGAGGCGTTCCACCAGGTCCACAGTGCGCACGTCGCTTTTTTCTTCCTTTTGCCGCTCAATGCGCAGGGTTTCGGCCAGCACGCCGGGAATGTCCACCATGCGCTCCACAGCGGCGGACAGGTAAATGCGCAGAATTTCCGGCTTGCCCGCGCCGTTCTCTATCAGTCTGTCCAGCAGAAAGTCGCCGAACTCCATGGGGCTTTTGCTGGTCCAGAACGGCCAGTAACCCTGAAAAAACATGTTGGGAACGCACAACCGCCGGGCTTTGGGGTTCAAACGGGCCAGCAGCGCCCCGGAAGAGGCTTCCCCCCACTCCGGCCCCAGGTGCTGGTACAGAAACAGCCCGGCCGTTGCCATTTCCGCATCCGGTATAGGCTCACGCAGGTAATTGGTGTAGTGTCTGATCCGCCAGCGCGCGGAAAATTCCGGCGACGTGGCCAACAGTTCCGCCAAAGGCTCGCCCTGGCAGTTGGCGTGGATGATGCACAATTCGCCCGTATCGCGCATGAGGGTTCCCGTGATTTTTTCGCCGCGCCTCTGGCTTGCGGCCATCCCGGTGCTTATATCCCGGAAACGCAAGAGAGCCAAGAGGAAGCGCCTGTATGAAAAACCATGCCGTCCGAGCCCGCGCCATACTGCCCCTGGCAGCCGAAGGCCCCGCCAGGGGTCTGGACGCGCTGGCCGCGCCCCTGGAGCGCGTTGAGGACGGGGTCATTCTGGCCCGGGACGGCGTGATCATGGAAGTCACCACCTATAAAGCCTTTCAGCGGCGGCCCAACCTGGCCTCATCCACCAAGCTCACGGACCTTGGCCCCGTCACGTTGGCGCCGGGCCTGGTGAACGGCCACAGCCACCTGGAGCTTTCGCACCTCAAGGACAAAACCCTTCTGGGGCGGGGCTTTGTGCCCTGGGTGCGCAGCCTGGTGCGCGAAACCCGCAAAGACCACCAGGAAGAGGACCGCGCCGAGGCCCTGGCCAAGGCCGTCAAAGACCTCAACGCCTACGGCACCGCGCACGTAGGCGACATCAGCAGCCGCATCCCCGCCCTGGTGGCGGCCGCCATGCACGAGAGCAACCTGGGGCTTACGCTGTTCCTGGAGCTTTTTGGCTACGAGCCGCTCAACCCCTCCGCGCTGCTCTGCCAGGCGGAAGAGCGTGAATCCTGCGCGCTGGCCGGGCATGCGCTGTATTCCACTTCGGCGGAAGCCATGGTCATGGCCAAACGCTGGAGCGACGCGGCCCGCAAGCCCTTCAGCATCCACCTGGCCGAGCACCCGGACGAGGAAGAATTTCTGCGCACCGGCCAGGGTCCTCTGGGAGATTTTCTGCGCGAGCGCATACTGCCGCCGGGCTGGAAAGCCCCGGGCCGCCGTCCCGTAAGGGAAGCCCAACGCCTGGGCCTTTTGGGTCCCGGCACTTTGGCCGTGCACTGCGTGCATTGCGACGCCAAGGACAGGGCGCTTCTGGCGCAGAGCGGCAGCGCGGTGTGCCTGTGCCCGCGCAGCAACGCCGCCATAGCCGTGGGCGAAGCCCCGGCGGCCGCGTTGGCGCAAAGCGGCGTCCTGCTCGGCCTGGGCACGGATTCCCTGGCTTCCAACAGCGACCTGAACATCTGGGAAGAAGTGCGTTTCCTGCTGCAAAAAAATATTTTGCCGCCCAACGCCCTTCTGCGCATGGCTACCAGCAACGGAGCGCACGCTCTGGGGCGTTTTGGGCAGGCCGGAACACTGGCTAGCGGGGCGCGATTCTGCTACAGTGTTCTCCCAGATGATCTGAAGGAATTTTTTCCGTAATGGGGCGGCCTTTCCCGGAAAGCGGACCCCGAAACCATTCATGGTGCCCACATGGAACACACCAGCATCTGGCCCCACAAAGACCTTATCGACGTCACCCAGCTCACCCCCGAACAAACCATTTACCTGCTTGACATGGCGGAGCAGTTTCACGAAGTGAACACCCGCCCGGTCAAAAAAGTCCCCACCCTGCGCGGCAAAGGCATTATCCTCTTCTTCGCCGAAGACAGCACCCGCACCAAGACTTCTTTTGATATCGCGGGCAAACGCCTTTCCGCCGACACCTTCTCCCTGGCCAAGTCCGGCAGCAGCATGAACAAGGGCGAGAGTCTCAAGGATACCTCGCTCACCCTGGACGCCATGACCCCGGACGTCATCGTCATCCGCCACCAGTCCAGCGGCGCGGCGCAGTTCCTGGCCGACAGGCTCCCCTGCTCCATCGTCAACGCCGGCGACGGCTGGCACGCCCACCCCACCCAGGCCCTGCTGGACCTGTTCACCCTGCGCCGCCGCTGGAACGGCCAGGTGGCGGGCAAAACGCTGCTCATCCTGGGGGATGCGGCCCACAGCCGCGTGGCCCGCTCCAACGTGCATCTTTTGCACATGATGGGCGTCAAGGTGCGCATGTTCGCGCCTAGAACCCTGCTGCCCGCCAGAGTGGACACCTGGCCGGTGGAGGTGTTCAGCGACCTGAAAAAGGCTCTGGACGGCGTGGACGCGGTCATGGCCTTGCGTCTGCAACTGGAACGCATGCACGCCGGGCTGATGCCGGACATTTCCGAGTACTCCTCCACCTTCTGCCTGACCAAGGACCTGATGAAGCTGGCGGCTCCCGGCGCGCTGATCATGCACCCCGGCCCCATCACCAGGGGCACGGACGTGGCCGCCGACCTCGCGGATTCCGTGGAAAGCCTGATTCTGGAACAAGTCAACGCCGGGGTGGCCGTGCGCATGGCCGTGCTGCTCACGCTGTGCACCAGGAACGAGGCCGCCGCCTAGGGCGGCGTTTACATACGCTCAACGAACGGAGTTAATCCATGTCCGAGCAACATACCGTCTTTTTCGTCGCCAACGCCCGCCTGAACGGCACCGGCGTGGACGTGCTGGTGCGCGACGGCCATATCGAATCCATAGCCCCCGCCAAAAGCGCGCCCGCCCCGGCGGACGCCGTCGCCGTGGACGCGGGCGGCCAAGCCATATTTCCCAGCTTTACCGACGCCCACGCCCACCTGCGCGAGCCGGGCTTTGAATGGAAGGAAGATATCGCTTCCGGCCTTGCCGCCGCCGCTGCCGGGGGGTTCGGGGGCGTCGTGGCCATGGGCAACACCCGGCCCTGCAACGATAAAGCCCCGGTGACCCGCCTGATGCTGGAAAAAGCGGCCCAGGCCCACCCGCACGGCCCGCGCCTGTACCCGGTGGGCGCGCTCACCGTGGGGCTGGAAGGCAAAGAGCTGGCCCCCATGGGCGAACTGGCCGCCGCCGGGTGCGTGGCCTTTTCCAACGACGGCAAGCCCGTGCCCAACACGGAAATTTTCCGGCGGGGCATGGAATACGCGGCCATGTGGGGCAAAACGGTCATTGACCACTGCGAAGACCCCTACCTGGCCAAGGGCGCCCACATGAACGAAGGGGTGGTCAGCGGCCGGATCGGCGTCAAGGGCCAGCCCACGGTGGCGGAAGCCCTGCACGTGGCCCGCGACATTCTGCTGGCCGAATACCTGGGTCTGCCCGTGCACCTGGCCCACATCAGCTGCCGCCAGTCCGTGGAGCTTATCGTCTGGGCCAAGAACAAGGGCCTGCCCGTCACGGCGGAAACCTGCCCCCACTACCTCGCCTTCAACGAATCCCTGTTGAGCGGCTACGACACGGCGGCCAAAGTCTGCCCGCCCCTGCGCGACCCGGAAGACGTGGGCTACTTGCGCGCCGCCCTGAAAGACGGGGCCTTCGACATGCTGGTCACGGACCACGCCCCGCACGCGCAGCATGAAAAGGAAGTGCCCCTTGACGAATCCCCCAATGGGTTCATAGGATTGGAAACAGCCCTGCCCCTCAGCTACACCCTGGTGCGGGAAGGCGTGCTCACGGAACAACGCCTGGCGGAACTGTGGAACAGCGGCCCGGCCAAAGTGTTCGGCCTGCCGGAAGCGAAGCTGGCCCCCGGCGCGTCCGCGGACTTTTTCCTCTTTGACCCTGAGGCGGAGTGGGAAGTGTGCGCGGAAAACCTGCGCACCAAGGGCCGCAACACGCCCCTGCTAGGCAAAACCATACGCGGCCGCGTTACCGGCCACTGGCTGAACGGCCGCCGCATCGTGTGATCCACGGCGGTCCGGTTTGGCGTTGCAGTGCGGCAAATCGGACCGCCACCTGGACTGTTTGAAAGGAGTTCTCATGCCCCAGACGTTTTTCAAAAACGCCGTCACCATTTGCAAATCCATCATGCGCAACGGCTGCGACGCCTACATCGTCAACACCGCCCTGCAGTATGAACTTATACAGTCCACAGGCCGCCAGGAAGTGGATATCGCCTGCGACGCCCCCTTTGACGAGCTGGCGCGCATCTTCCCGGCCATGGAACGCGGCACGGAAGAAGGCGTCATCGCGACCTTTCGCGAAGAAGGCGTTCTGTACCGCTTCTACCAGACGGATACGGCGGACGCTTCCCCCCCGCAGTACTCCCTCACCCGCATGACCCCCAATATCCTCAATCGTCTGGCCGCGCTGGGCCCCCTGCCGGAAGCCCTGAGCAAGGCTCTGCCCCCGGCGGGCGGCGCGCCGCACATGGGTTTCGAAGATTTCGCCACCGGCCGCATCCGCCTGGAAGGCCTGCCGGAAGAAACCCTGCGCCGGGATTATATTTTGGGTGTGCGCGCCCTGCGTCATGCCGCCAACCTGGATCTGCCCCTGGAAGCCAACACCTGGATGGCCATTCTGCGCGCTTCCCAGCACATTCTGGACTACCTGCCCGCCCGGGACATTCTCAACGAATGGAGCAAAGTCCAGCCCGAGCGCATGTGGAAATTCGTCCAGTTGCTGGTCAAAAGCCAGATCATGCACGGGCTGATCCCGGAAATCACCGGTCTGGCCCTGGTGCCCGCGCCCACGGTGGACAACCCAAAGGCCACCACCTTGGATTTCACCATCGAAGGCATGCGCCAGTATGCGGAAGGCGACTTTCTTCACGACTGGCACGGCGTTCTGGCTATGCTCTTCCACAAAGTGGGCAAGCCGTTCACTGCTGAGTACTACGAAGGCAACTGGACCTTTTACCAGCACCACAGGGCCGGTGCCAAGATTACACGCAAGATCCTGCGCCGCCTGCACATGGACCCCAGGGATTCGGACCTCATCTGCCATCTGGTGCGCCACCACATGCACTTCCACTTCATGATGACGGACAAGGGCCTGCGCCGCTTCATGGCCCTGGAGGAAACCCCGCGCCTGATCCAGATGGCGCGGGCGGACATCAAGGCCGGGGGCGATACCTACACAGCCTTCAACCACAACATGAAGTATTTGGCGCGGGCCCAAACGCCAGAGCAGATGCTCGAGCCCATGCTCAACGGCAACGAGATCATGGAGCACACCAAACTCCGCCCCGGCCCGCACGTGGGGCTGATCCGCGATTCCCTGCTTAAAGCCCAGGTTTCCGGCGAAGTCACTAATCTGGATCAGGCCATCGCCTTTGTGCGCCGCCAGACCCTGGAAATGACCCCGGCCCCGGCCAAATAAAAATTTGGAGGTGGGCAAAAAACTTTTTTGCAAAAAAGGTTTTTCCCCTCCTCCAAACCTCCTCCCCTTTTCCAAAAAACTTTGACAGGGTGTTTTTTCAGGTTGTGCAACCATTCAAGGAGTTCTTTTCATGAATAAGATCGCCGCTCCTTTCAAAGTCCACTTTGACCGCGTCTACGGCATGCTGGAAGCCCTCACTGAAAACTGCCCGGACGACCTGTGGGGCAAAAAGGTCGGCGGCTTCCTATACTGGCAACAGCTCTACCACGTCTTTGCTCTGGTGGACGCCTTTGTGGAAATGCCCGGGAAAAAGCCCGCTGACCTGCCCTACCCCGCCGAAGTGGCGCGGCTGTTGCGCGATGAACCCCAAGCACCTTCCAAGGCCGAAGTGCTCAAAGTGGCCAAGGCCATGCAAGCCCTGGGTGATTCTTTTCTTGAAAGCCTTACTGAAGAAGACATGTGGAAAAAACACGAAGGCCGCTCCCAGCGCTTGGGCCGCGACGTGAACGTGCACGAAGCCCTGCTGCTGCTCGTCGGCCACGGTTACTACCACGTGGGTATCTGTGACTCCGCCCTGCGCGACCGGGGCATCAAAGGCATGATGTAACCCCGCGCTTTGCTCATGAGCACCGCCGCGACGCTTCCAGACCACCGCCTGCGCCGCCTTTTTCTGGCGGTGCTCATGGGCTGCGCCGGGGCTTTCTCCATCTGGCTCTTCCGTTTTGTTTTGAGCGCCCTGGAGCGCTTTGTGGACGGCTCGGACCAAGGCCTGGTGGCCGCCGCGCGGCTCATGCCGCTGTGGCAGCGCTTTCTGACGCCCTGCGCGGGCGCGCTGGCCGCCGGGCTCGTGCTGGCCCTGGCCGCCCGCGTCACGCGCGGCGGCTCCCCCCGCCCCCCTTCCGACTACATTGAAGGCATTCTGGTGGGAGAAGGCCGCCTGGACCCGGCCAACAGTTTCTTCAAATGCTTCGCTTCGCTCCTGGTGGTGGCCGGGGGCTTGGCCGTGGGCCGGGAAGGGGCCATGATTCTGCTCTCCTCCCTGGTTTCCTCGCTGCTGGCCCAACGCCTGGCGCCCAAAGAGGACTGGCCCCTGCTGGTGGCCTGCGGCGCGGCGGCCGGGGTTACGGCCGCCTACCACGCCCCCTTGTCCGGCGCGTTTTTCGCCGTGGAAGTGATTATGGGGGCCATGTCGCCGCTGATCATGGGTTCCGTGGCCATTGCCTCGGTCTGCTCGCTGCTGGTCACGGAAGCGTTGAGCGGCCCGTCCGTGCTGTACAGCGTCGCCGCCCTGCCGGCCCCGCCCCTGGCCCTGTACGCCCTGTTTGTGCCCCTGGCCTTTGTCTGCTCCTTTGTGGGCAGCGCCTTTCTGAAAGGTATGGACCGCTCCAAGGCTCTATTCCGCACCCATTGCAAAAATCTGCCCGGCCCCGTGCGCCTTGCGCTGGGCGGCGCCATGGTGGGCCTTTTGTCCCTGGCAGTGCCGGAAGTCTGGGGCAATGGCTTCAGCGTGATCCAGCGCTGCCTGGCGGACCCGCCCGTCCTGTACCTGGCCGCGTTGTTCCTGGCCGCCAAGGTGCTGGCCATGCTGGTTTCCTCCGGAGCGGGCGCGCCCGGCGGCGTGTTCACGCCTACCCTGTTCGTGGGCGCCACTTTCGGGCTGATCATGGCCCAACTCTTTTCCGCCTGGTTTATCGCGCCGGAACACGCTCCCTATATCACCATCATCTGCATGGGCGCGCTGCTGGCCGCCACCACCCACGCGCCGGTCATGGCCGCCCTGATGGTGGCGGAAATAACCGCCGCCTACACCCTGCTGCCCGCCCTGCTCCTTGCCTGCGTGCTGGCTTCCGCCATGGCCCGCAGGCTGCACGGCGTCTCCATTTACGGTCTTGCCCGGGGGGGTGTTCCGGCGTGAGGGCGGGGGTATGGGGAAAACCTTTCTTGTAAGAATGGTTTCCCCCTTCCCCCGGCCCCCCACCCCTCTTCCAAAGAACTTTGACAGGGGATTATGAAGGTTTTTCCTTTATCGTAACGAAACAGTACAGTCGCGGTGAAACTTCTTCCGCGTCAGTACACGCCAACATAAAAGGCAAAACAGTTTTCACCACCCTGAATGGGTTCCAAGGGGCGTGCCCCTTGGCGGGTGCAGGGATCTCCAACCGCAGGAGGCGGTTGCGCACGGAGCGCAGCGACGCCCGAAGGGGGCGGCACAGGACGTGCCGCATTGCGCCCTGCTCTCATCTTCATTGGCTTCGACAACTAAAAAGGACTTGCCATGACAAGCACAGCGAACGGCTTTGACCCCATCTGGGAACAGAAATACCGCGAAGGCCACAAGATGCTGGCCCCTTTTGACACGGCGGTCACCTTCATGTTCCGGCACGCGCCGCGCGACAAGGCCCGGCAGGATATCCGCATTCTGGAAATGGGCTGCGGGTCCGCGTCCAATTTGTTTTTCGCGTCCCAGCAGGGCTTTCAGGTGGCGGGCATAGACGCTTCCGAAGCCGCCATTGCCACGGCCAAGGAACGTTTCACGGCGGAAGGGCTGCAAGGGGATCTGCGGGTGGCGGATTTCACCAAACTGCCCTTTGCGGACCAATTTTTTGACCTGGTCGTGGACCGGGGCGCCATGACTTGCGTGGATAAAGACATCTGCCGCCGAGGTATCGCGGAAATCACGCGGGTCATCAAACCGGGCGGCCGCTTTTTGTTCACGCCCTTCAGCGATCACCACAGCTCCGCCGTGTCCGGCGAGTGCCTTTCGCAGGTTCCGGGCAGTAACGCGGTGGGCGGCTTTCGCGGCAACATCTGCGAAGGGAGCCTGACGGGCGTTGGGCACATTTGCTTCTACGGCGCGCGGGAAGTGCTGGACTGCTTTGCGCCTAAAGACTGGCGGCTGCTTTCCATGCTGCATATCACGCAGTACGATGCCCTCAGTGTCCAGCGCTGCATGGACGCGGAATGGCAGGTAGTGGCCGAACGTCTCTAAGCCCCAACCGATTGGAGTTACACAACTTATATAGTCAACCATAACCAAGCGGCAACATTCACATAAATAAGGTTTTCTTTCTTGTATAACCCCTGTGCCTGTGCTACGGATACCCGATGGACATACGCTTTCAACGACACACCGTGGGCCCCAGAAGCGACTTTGGCGCTGTGCGGGCCCTGCTGGCCGAAGACGACCTGGAACTCGACAAAGATGTGGAAGTGGTCATTACCGCCCACGACGAGCAGGGCACGCTGGTCGGCTGCGGCAGCATCGCGCGGGATGTGCTCAAGTGTATCGCCATTGCCAAATCAATGCGCGGCGAAGGCCTGGCCCTGCCGTTGATGACGGAACTGGTGGCCACGGCCTGGGAAATGGGCCGCCGCGACCTTTTCCTCTATACCAAGCCGGATAACGAGGAGATGTTCTCCCAGTGCGGGTTCACCACCCTGGCCGCCGTGCCGGGTTCCGCCGTGCTGATGGAAAACAACAAGCAGCGCCTGCCCCGCTACTGCCGGGAGCTTGCCGCCCTGCGCAAGCCCGGCGAGCGTATCGCGGGCCTGGTGATGAACTGCAACCCCTTCACCCTGGGGCACCGCTACCTGGTGGAAGAAAGCGCCAGACGCTGCGACTGGGTGCACCTGTTCGTTGTGCGCGAAGACCTGTCCCTGTTCCCCTATGCGGACCGGCTCACGCTTATCCGCCAGGGCACCAAGGACCTTCCCAACGTCACCGTGCACCCCGGCTCGGACTACATCATTTCCCGCGCCACCTTTCCCAGCTACTTTCTCAAGGACGCGGCCGTCATCGACAAGGCGTACACGGGTATCGACATCCAGATTTTCCGGCGGCATATCGCCCCGGCGCTGGGCATTACCCACCGTTTCGTGGGCACGGAGCCTCTCTCCGCCATCACCCAGCGCTACAACGAGGATATGACCCACTGGCTCGGCAGCAACGCTGTGGACGCCCCGCCCATTGTCTTTGAAATTCTGCCGCGCAAGGAACTGGAAGGCGAGCCCGTTTCCGCCTCCAGGGTGCGCAAACTCTGGATAGAACAAGGGGTGGAGGCCGTCCGTTTCCTGGTGCCGCCCACCACCTTTGCATACTTAGGCCAACACGAAGAGATTCGGCAAAAGGGTAGTACCTCCTGATTGGTACAAGTGCATAACAAAGGAGCAGGTTTATGAAAATTGTCCGTGAAGCGATGGCCGGGACTTTGGAGTCCAGTGACATTTCCATACGGATCAGCCCGAACAAGAAAGGCATCGACATTGCCCTGACCAGCATCGTCCTTGCCCAGTTCGGCGACGCCATCAAAGATGAAATCACCAACACGCTGAAAAAGCTGGGCATTGCCGACGCTTCCGTTATTGCGGACGACAAGGGCGCCCTGGATTGCGTCATCCGCGCCCGCGTGCAGGCGGCCGTTTCCAGGGCCGCGGACAAATTCGCGTACACGTGGGGGAAAATGTGATGAAGAAAAAATCCACCCAGCCCAAACTCCGCCGCAGCATGCTGTTCGTGCCGGGCGCCAACGCGGCCATGCTCAGCACCAGCTTCGTCTACCGCCCGGACTCCTTCATGTTCGACCTGGAAGACTCCGTGGCCCTGCGGGAGAAAGATTCCGCCCGCATGCTGGTTTACCAGGCCCTGCAGCACCCCATGTACAAAGACGCGGAAACCATTGTCCGGGTGAATCCCCTGGACACGGAATTCGGCCCTCTGGACCTGCAGGCCGTGGTGCGCGGCGGGGCCAAGGGCGTGCGCATGCCCAAGACCGAATGCGCCAAAGACGTCAAGGATATGGCCGAAGAGATCACCAAAATTGAAAAAGACTGCGGCCGGGCCGTGGGTTCCACCATGATGCTGGCCGCCATTGAAAGCGCGGAAGGCGTGCTCAACGCCCGCGAAATCGCCAAAGCCAGCCCCCGCCTGATGGGCATAGCCCTGGGCGCGGAAGACTACGTCCGCGACCTGCGCACCAAGCGCAGCCGCGACGGCATGGAACTGCTGTTCGCGCGCAGCAGCATACTCCAGGCCGCCCGTTCCGTGGGCATCTCCGCCTTTGACACCGTGTTCTCCGATGCCAACGACGAAGAAGGCTTCCTGCACGAGGCCGAACACATCAAAGGCCTGGGCTTTGACGGCAAGTCCCTGATCAACCCGCGCCAGATCGAGCTTATCCACCATGTGTATGCCCCGACCCAGTCTGAGGTCGATCACGCCAAAGCGGTCATTGAGGCGGCGGAAGATGCGGAGGCCAAAGGCCTCGGCGTTGTTTCCCTTAACGGCAAGATGGTCGATGTGCCCATTATCGAGCGCGCCCGCCTGGTGCTCTATATGGCTGACGCCTCCGGCATTAAACAGTGAGGGAAACATCCATGGCAAATTTGAAGAAATACTCCGCCGCTGCCCTGGGCATCAAGAAGCCCGTGTTTTTTGAAGATGCGCCCAAGCCCGCGAATGACGCGAAAAGCCGCAAATGGAAAATCATGGCCAACCTTGAAGCGGCCATCAAGAAAAGCGGCCTCAAAGACGGCATGACCATTTCCTTCCACCACGGCTTCCGCGACGGCGACAAAATCGTCAACATGGTGGTGGGCAAACTGGCCGAAATGGGTTTCAAAAACCTGACTTTCGCGGGCAGCTCCCTGTCCGATTGCCACCACCCGCTCATTGAGCACATCAAGAACGGGGTCATCACCAAGATCTTCACTTCCGGCATGCGCGGCAAGCTGGGCAAAGCCATCTCAGCCGGTCTGATGAAAGAGCCGGTGCAGATCCACTCCCACGGCGGCCGGGTGCACCTGATCCAGACCGGGGAAATCTCCATCGACGTGGCCTTCCTTGGCGTGCCCTGCTGCGACCAGCTCGGCAACGCCAACGGCACGGGCGGCAAGTCCCGCTGCGGCTCCCTGGGCTACGGCATGGTGGACGCCAAGTACGCCAAGCACGTGGTGCTGCTCACCGAGGAAATCGTCCCCTTCCCCAACAACCCCGTGAGCATCCACCAGGACCAGGTGGATTCCATCGTGGTGGTGGACGAAGTGGGCGACCCCACCCGTATCGCTTCCGGCGCCACCCGCCTTACCCGCAACCCGCGCGAACTCCTGCTCGCCCGCTGGACGGCCGAGGTGGTCAAGAACTCCGGCTACCTGGAAGACAATTTCTCCATGCAGATGGGGACCGGCGGGGCTTCCCTGGCCGTGACCAACTACCTGGAGCAGGAAATGGAGCGCCGGGGCATCAAAGCCCAGTTCGCCCTGGGCGGCATTACCGGCCACATGGTCAAGCTGCTCGAAAAAGGCCTTATCGGCCGCATCATGGACACCCAGTGCTTTGACGGCGACGCCGCCGCTTCCATCGGCCGCAATGAACAGCACATGGAAATTTCCACCAACGAGTACGCCAACCCCTCTTCCAAAGGCGCTTCCGTCACCCAGCTTGATTTCGTGATCCTGAGCGCCCTGGAAGTGGACACCAAGTTCAACGTCAACGTTATCACCGGCTCCGACGGCGTGTTCCGCGGCGCTTCCGGCGGCCACTCCGATACGGCGGCCCACGCGGCCCTGGCCATCATCGTCACCCCGCTGGTGCGCGGCCGCATCCCCACTGTGGTGGAAGACGTGACCACCATTGTCACCCCCGGCAGTTCCATTGACGTGCTGGTCACGGACCACGGCATTGCCGTGAATCCGGCCCGCAAAGACCTGGAAAAACGCCTCAAAAAGGCCGGGCTGCCCGTGGTCACCATGAAAGAGCTGCAGGCCAAGGCCGAACTGCTCACCGGCAAGCCCAAGCCCCTGCCCTTCACCGACAGGGTCGTGGGCGTCATCCGCTACCGCGACGGCCGCGTCATCGACGTGGTCCGCCAGATCGGAAAGCTGGACGTCTAGGGAAAAATGTGGGGGAAGGGAGAGAAACTTTTTTGGAAAAAAGTTTCTCTCCTTCCCCCAGACCCGACCCCTCCCCGCCTCGCCCACACTGTGCCCCACGCTCCCGACCCCCCTCCCCCCCCAACCACCCCCCCCCGCCCCCACCCCCCCCGCCCTCGCCGCCCCCCCCGTGACCAGCCGTGAATTCGC
>JAVBNC010000035.1:0-9389 GCA_031551765.1 Desulfovibrionaceae bacterium | reverse complement strand
CTTAAAAATCGGTTGGGGTGAGATTGTTCCCTGTTTTTTTTTTTTGTTTTGGGTGCTCTGGGGGGGGGGGTGCCCGGGCTCTTGGTTTAAACTTTTTTAAAAACATTGTTCCCCCCCTTCGCCCGGACCCCTCATCCTTCTTCCAAAGAACTTTGACAGGGGGGGCGGGGCGTTTCTCGTTGATGAATCGGCGCCGTACAATGACGACGCCGCTTTTTTTCACCTTTTCACATCAGCGCGTGCCAAGAGCGGCGCGCACCAGTTTCCTGTTCACCCTGAACGGGGTCCAGGGGCGCTAGCCCTTGGCGGGTGCAGGGCAGCGCCCTGCTCTCACTCTTAGATGGCTTCGACAACTATCCCAGCCGCTCCACCAGACACCGGGCCGGGATGATGCCGGTGGCCGCCGCGGCCACGATGTTGCCGGAAACGCCGGGGCCGTCACCGGCGACGAACAGGCCGGGCACGGCGGTTTCCAGGTTGGCGTCGCAGTCCACCTGGGTGGCGAAGAATTTGATTTCCGGCGCGTAGAGCAGGGTTTCCTCGTTGGCCACGCCGGGAATGACCCGGTTGAGCTGCTCCAGCCCCTGGCGCAGGTTGGTGACGATGCGTTCCGGCAGGGCCATGCTGATGTCGCCGGGAGTGACGTTTTTCATGGTCGGCTCGAAATAGCTCTTGCCGATACGGTTCCAGGTGGACCGCCGGGCGCGGCGCAGGTCCCCGAAACGCTGCAGAATGGGCCTGCCCCCGCCGATAAGCGTGGCCAGCTTGCCAATGGCCGTGCCGTAGCCCTGGTTGTCGGAAACCGGATCCGTCAGCACCACTTTGGACAGAAAGGCGAAGTTGGTGTTGCCGGACTTTCTGTCCCGGAAGGCGTGGCCGTTGACGCAGACGAAGTCCTGGTAGTTTTCCAGGCTGACGAACCCGTCCGGGTTGGTGCAGAAGGTGCGGGTCTGGTCGTCGTAGGTGGCCGTCTGCACGAAATAGGTGGGGTCGTAAATAATGTCGGTGACGTCGGCCATGATGTCGCTGTGCACTTCCACGCGCACGCCCACCTCTATGCCGCGCTGGCTGACGGGCAGGGAAAAGCGCCGCGCCAGCTCCCCAACCCAGTCCGCGCCCACCCGGCCGGGTGCCAGAATGACGGCCTTGGCGGTCAGCTCCCCCTTGTCCGTGCGCACCCCGGCCGCCGCGCCCTTTTTCAGCAGCACGTCCAGCACGTTTTCCCTGGTGCGGAAAGTGACGCCCATGTCCCGCAGGGCGTCGGCCATGCCGGCGATGTACGCGGGCAGCCGGTCGCTGCCCAGGTGCTTCTGGCGGATGAGCAAGAGGTCGATGCCGTCCCGTTTCGCGTTCTTGCGCAAGGTTCTGGCCGCGTCCATGTCCGAAGGGAACACCGGCGCGTCCATGCCGAAGCGGTTGAACACCCGCTCCGTCTCCGCGATCAGCTCCTGCGCCGCGTCGAGCGGCAAAAACCGCGTCAGATCCGTCTTGCCCAGCTTGTGGATGAAGTTGAGCTTGCCGTCGGAAAACAGCCCGGCCCCGCCTATACCGGACAGTATATGGCAGGGTTTACAGCGTGCGCATTTGCCCTCGTTACCGTTGGGGCAGTGGCGTTTTCCCGCGCTCTCCCCCTTTTCCACCAGGCAGACGCGCAAAGAAGAGTGTTCCGCCAGCCACCAGGAAGCAAACAGCCCCGCCGGGCCGCCGCCGACAACTATGACGTCAAAATCGCTTTGTTTTTTTGGCATGGCAGGCTCCTGGAAAAGGCATAGATGTCGAAGCCAATTAAGAGTCGAAGCAGGGCGCAATGCGGCACGTCCTGTGCCGCCCCCTACGGGCGTCGCCGGCGCTCCGTGCGCAACCGCTTCCTGCGGTTGCGAGATCCCTGCACCCGCCAAGGGCTAACGCCCCTGGACCCGTTCAGGGTGTAGATAAGAGCAATGCATAAATTTTTAAGGACTCGCCCCCATCATAGCCCCTGTCAAAGTTCTTTGGAAGGGGAAGGAGGTCCGGAGGAAGGGGAAACCTTTCTTCCAAGAAAGGTTTCCCCTTCATCCGGGCGTCGCGTCATCACCCGCCACAACTGGACAGAGCCCTTCCACTCACGGTAGTGGGGGGGATTGACTTTGCGTTGCGCGGTCATACTGTGCGGCGGACCAGGAGCGTGTGTGCGGCAGATCGTTTCGTTATGGCGGGAGCGCCCGCAGGTGTTGTGCGCCGTTATTATCGGCGTCAGCGTGGCCTTGCGGCTGTGGATCATCGCTTCCGGCCAACTGGACCTGGTGCAGGACGAAGCCCAGTACTGGGACTGGTCGCGGCGGCTCCAGCTTTCTTATTATTCCAAAGGGCCGCTTATCGCCTGGGTTATCGCCGCGTTCACCGGGCTGTTCGGGGATACGGAATTGGGCGTGCGCTTCGGGGCTGCGGTGGGCTCCCTGCTGGCGCAGCTGCTCATTTATTGGGGCCTGGCCCGGCTGATGCACAGGCCGCGCCTGGCGGCGCTGACGCTGCTTATCGCCAACACCACGCCCTTGTTCATGGCTTCCGGCGTGCTGATGACCACGGACAACCCGCTGCTGGTCTGCTGGCTGGCGGGGCTGTTCTGCCTGCACGCCGGCGTGACGCGGCCCAAGGCGCTGTGGCCCTGGCTGGGGCTGACCGTGGCCCTGGCTCTCGGCATTCTGGCCAAATACACCATGTTGGCCCTGGCCGGGGTGGCGGTGCTGCACGCCTTGGGCCTGGCCCGGCACGGGCTGCTGCCGGAAGGGCACTGGCGGCGCTTGCTTTTGGCCCTGGGCCTGGGCACGCTGGCCGGGTTCGCGCCCATTGTGATCTGGAACGCGCAGAACGACTGGGTGAGCTTCCGCCACGTGGGGCGGCTGGCCGGGGTGGCCCCGGCGGCCATGGAAAAACCGCCGCTGCTCCGCTTTGACCGCTTCCCGGAATACCTGGCCTCGCAGATCGGTTTGATCCTGCCCTGGTGGTTGGTGTTCATGCTTGTCGGCGGCTGGCGGGCCTTGCGCGACAGTTGGTTGAAAGAGGACGGCCGCGACGCGGAAACGCTGCGGCAGGATGTGCTGTTCAGCGCGGGCTTCTGGCCGCTGTGGGGCTTTTTTCTGCTCTGGAGCTTCCACACCCGCATCTACCCCAACTGGTCGGCCATGAGCTACGCTTGCGGCCTGATTCTGGCGGCGGCCTGTCTGGAACGGCTGCTGGAAGCAAAGCCGGAACCGAGTAAGGTACCGCTGACTCGGCGGCTCGCGCCGTTGTGGGTTTCCCTCAGCCTGGTGATTTTTCTGGCCGTCCATGCCCAGCAGCCTCTGTCCGCCGTGCTGCCGGACAAATACAACCCGGCGGCCCGGCTGAAAGGCTGGAGCGACCTGGGGCAACATTTGGAAGAGATACGCCGGTCCATGCCCAACCCGGACAAGGTCTTCTTTTTCTCGGACGCCTATGACGTGACCGCCGCGCTGGCCTTTTACATACCGGGACGGCCGGTGACCTTTTGCGCGGACTTCGGCCGCCGTCTCAGCCAGTATGACCTCTGGCCCGGCCCGGAAGACAAAAAGGGCTGGGACGCCGTGTTCGTGCGGCGCACCCCATTCCGGCGGCCGGACAGCCTGCTTGGGGCCATGTTCCAGCGCCTGGGCCAGCCGCAGGCCTACCGTTCCACGCACATGGGCCGCCCGGCGCGGGAGTTCGGCATTCTGGCGCTGCGCGGCTTCACCGGGGACTGGCCGCATTTGAGCAAAGGTATTTACTGATGAACATCCTGCCCGCCTGCGTGCGCTGTGCCGCCAAATATTCCACCTGTTGCCGCACGGAACCGGCCGTGGCGCATCTGTGCTTTCCCCTGTCCGAAGCGGAATGGCAGCGCATCGCGCCCCACGCGGCGGAAGCGTGCGGCCGGCCCGGCCGGACTCAGGAAGAAAATACCGAAGCCTTTGCCCAGGCCATGAAACGGCTGTTCCCCGGCTACGCGGCGCGGGTGGCGGAACTGTTCCCGGTGCCCGGCCTTCGCTGGCGGTTGGTCACCACGCCGGAAGGGGCCTGCGTGTTCCTGGGGCCGGAAGGCTGCCGCCTGCCCAGAAGCGTGCGGCCCTGGTATTGCCTTTTGTTCCCCATCTGGGTACAGAACGGCCGCCTTGACGCGTTCGACGCCAAAGAATGCGTGGTCTGCGAGGAAAACCGGACCCTGCCCGGCGTATTGGCCGCCGTGGGCCTGACGGAAGAAGAGGCCAAAGCGCTGGCCGCCGCCCTTTATAAGGACTGGGGTCTTGGCTGACCTTGCCGGACGCGTTATACTGAACGCTGTAAATTTTGATTGTCGAAGCCAATGAAGAGTCGAAGTAGGGCGCTGCCCTGCACCCCCAGGGGGGTGACCCCCCTGGACCCCGCGACAGGGGTATGGCTTCGCGTGCGGTGAGTATCTTAGCGAGTGCGGACACAGAGGGAGCTTTGAGTAACCCGTACCGTCATAACCACCCTGAACGGGGTCCAGGGGCGCTAGCCCTTGGCGGGTGCAGGGCAGCGCCCTGCTCTCATTCTTAGATGGCTTCGACAACTATTTAGAAACACAGCAGATCACAATGAAACGATTTATTTTATACAGCCTGCTCGTTGTCACCGGCCTTGGGGCTGTGGCCGCCTGCGCCGCTGCCGCTATGATCTACTGGGCCTCGCGGGATTTGCCCAGCTACACCAAGGTGGCGGACTACCGTCTGCCCCTGGTGACCACGGTGTATGCGCGGGACAAGAGCATTCTGGGCTATTTCTACGAGGAAAAGCGCTTCCTTGTGACTCTGGAGCAGATGCCCCAGCACCTGCGCAAGGCTTTTCTGGCGGCGGAAGACGCCTCGTTTTACGACCACGTGGGCATAGACCCCAAAGCCATTATCCGGGCCTTTGTGGCGAACACCCTGTCCGGCCGGAAGCGGCAGGGCGGCAGCACCATTACCCAGCAGATCATCAAGCGCCTCATTTTGACCAACGAGCGCAGCTATACCCGCAAGCTTAAAGAGGCCATTCTGGCCTACCGTCTGGAAAAATACCTGAGCAAGGACGAAATCCTGACTATTTACCTCAACCAGATTTACCTGGGCAGCGGCGCGCACGGTGTGGAAGCGGCGTCCAGGGCCTATTTCGGCAAGCACGTCTGGGATTTGACGCTGGCGGAATCCAGCATTCTGGCGACGTTGCCCAAGGCTCCGTCCACCAACAACCCGTATGAAGACCCCAAGGCCACCAAGGGGCGCCAGCATTACGTGCTCAGCCAGCTTTTGAAGCTGGGCTGGATCACCCAGGCGGATTTCGACCAGGCCTGGGCCCAGCCCCTGGTGTACAAGAGCATGCCCGACCCTTCCTGGAAGCACGGGGCCTGGTACCTGGAAGAAGTGCGCCGCCGCCTGAAGGAAATGTTCGCGGAAAAGAACGTGCGGGCCAACAACATCCCCATCGACCTCTACGGCGAAGACGCCGTGTACCGCGCGGGCCTGCACGTGTACACGGCCATGGACCCGGAACACCAGGCCGCCGGGGAAGTGGCCCTGCGCCAGTCGCTGCTGGAAACCACCAAGCGCCAGGGCTGGCGCGGCCCCATCAAGCAGCTGCAGCCCGCCGACGTGGCCAAGTATTTGGAAAGCACCCCCTTTGACCCGCGCCAGTTGGAAAACGCGGGCTGGTTCAAGGCCGTGGTCGGCAAAGTGACGCCCGCCGGGGCGGACGTGGCTTTGGGCCTGTACAAGGGGCACATTGACGTAACCCAGATGCGCTGGTGCCGCACGCCCAACATCAAGCAGGCGCCGGACGGCGTGTCCGTGCGCGACGCCACCAAGGTGCTGGCCGTGGGCGATTTGGTCTGGGTTTCCGCCGTGGGGGCTTCCGGCACGTCCAACCCCGTGGGCGCGCCCGCCAAGGCCGCGTCCCCCGGCAAAAAGGACGGGGTTCCGGCTTACGCCGCCGCCAATGTGAAAAAAGAGACGGCCATCCCGCTCTGCCTGGAACAATTGCCGGAAGTGGAAGGCGCGCTGACCTCCATAGAAACGGCCACCGGCGACGTGGTGGCCCTGGTGGGCGGCTACGAATATTCTTACACCAACCAGTACAACCGGGCCGTGCAGGCCAGGCGCCAGCCGGGCTCCAGCTTCAAGCCCATCGTCTATTCGGCGGCCCTGGACAAGGGCTACACCGCCGCCAGCCTGGTGGTGGATTCGCCTTTCGTCATCAGCGGCGACGCCACCACTAAGGAATGGCGGCCTTCCAACTACGACGGCACCTTTCTGGGGCCCATTCTGTTGCGCACGGCGCTGGCCAAGTCCCGCAACCTGTGCACCGTGCAGGTGGCCCAGCGCATCGGCATGCCCGCCATTGTGGAGCGGGCCAAGGCTTTGGGCATAGACGACCAGATCCCCGGCGACCTGGCCGTCAGCCTGGGGGCCTACGCCGTCTCCCCGCTGACCATGGCGGACGCCTACACGGCTTTCGCCAACCAGGGCAAGCGCGTCAAGCCGCGCGTCATCACGTCCGTCACCGACATGTGGGGCCAGCCCCTGGTGAATGTGGAGCCGGAAGCCGTGCAGGCCATTTCCCCGGAAAACGCCTACATCATGGCCACCCTGCTCAAGGAAGTGGTCAACGCGGGCACGGCCACCCGGGCCAAGGTGCTGGGCCGTCCCGTGGGCGGCAAGACCGGCACCTCCAACGAAGAGCGCGACGCCTGGTTCATAGGCGTTTCGCCCTACCTGACCACCAGCGTGTACACGGGCTACGACCAGGTGCAGTCCCTGGGCCGCCTGGAAACCGGGGGCCGCACCGCGCTGCCCGCCTTTGTTTACTACCGCAAGGCCATAGACCACCTGTACCCGCCGGACGACTTTGTGGAGCCGGAAGATATCACCATGGCCCGGGTGGACGGCCGCACCGGCGAGCTGGCCGGTCCCGGCAGCCAGCAGGCTTTTGTCCTGCCCTTCTACAAGGGCACGGAACCCAGGGTGGTGGCGGGCAAGCCCCTGGAAAAAGGCCAGGACGACGCCCAAAGCGGGGCGGATGTGTTCCGGCAGATGTTTCCGTAAAAACTCAGCTGTCGAAGCCAATTAAGAATCGAAGCAGGACTCCGCCCCGCACCCGCAAGGGGGCTGAGCCCCCTTGACCCCGCGACAGGGTGGAGGCGAAAGTTGCGCGCGGGCGAGGCCGTCTGCGTGGGATGAAGGTACGGAAGTCACGGTTCGCCTATCCTTCCACTCTATTCAGGATGATTCGCGGAAGGCGGCTTTTCCTTCGGGAAGAGCCGCTTTTTGCGTTTTTGTACGGCCTGTGGGGACGGTCCGCCACCCGGCGCAAAGCGGGTTGCCGAACTTTGCGGATCAGGATTGTTTGGGTATTACAAAATAATTTTTAGACTTTCTTTAATATACTGATTATTTTTACTAAAAATCTTCAAGCTCCCTCTTGCTATCGACAACGCTCAGGCGTAAGAGCAAACAGCATCGGCACCTGCCGATGAAACACCAACCCCCTGCGGAGATCCGTATGAAAGCGTCGTTTTGGTTGTCCCTGGTTCTTGCCTGCGCCCTGATCCTGCCCGCCTCGTTCACGGCTTCCGCCGCCGAAGCCCCTGAGGGCCAGAGCACACAGCAGTCTAAAAAGGCCCCCAGAAAAGCCAGCAAGAGCACGAACCCGGAAAAGAAGAGCAGCGCGAAAAAAAGCACCAAGAAGCAAGCTCCTAAAAAGGAAAGCGCCAAGAAGGCCCCCAAAGAGGGCAAAAAGCAGGCCGCCAAAAAGAGCAAGAAGAACGCTGATCAGACCATGTAAGAACCGTTTCGGATATAGATGCGCAAAAGCCCCGGGAAATCGGGGCTTTTGTATTAGGCGTTACAGCCGGCGCGCGCCGTCAGGGCAAATGATAGAACACGAAATAGGCCAACGGAGTCCAGAGCGGCGCGGGCAGTCCCGCCGCTTTGAGCCCGCCCGCGGTCCAGGTGTTGCACGTTTTGAAGGCGTGGAACAGGCCGCTGCCCTCGTAAAAAGTGCCGGAATAGCCGGGCAGACGCGCGGGCACGGGTATGGAGGCTCCCCGCGCGTCCAGCCTGGTTTCGCGCCGGATATAGGCGGCCAGAGCGGCGTACTGGGACGGGCTGAGCGTTACGCGGCGGCACCAGCGGCCTTCCGGCGGCAGGGCGCGCTCGTAATACACGCGCAGCGCGGAAGGCCCCCCCAGCGCGGCACGCAGGGTGGCGCCCAGGGTCAGGTCCGACCAGGTGGGCGTGGTCAGAAAAAACTCCCGCTGCCCCCAGCCTATGGTTACGAAATTCGGGGGGCGGTCGTCACCGGGGGCGGGCGGGAAAAGGGCCGTCCAGTCCACTAGCCCTTCCGTCCCTGCCGCATTGGCCGGGAGCACGAAATCGCTGTGGGTTTCCGTGCCGCACACGGCTATGGCTATGCCGTCCGGCCCCGCGCGTCCGCCGCTGCCCGGCACGGGGAAAAAGCCCAGCGCGGCCACCAGCAGGCCGCAGATAAGAGCGCAGCAGGCCGCCAGCGTCAGCGCATGGGTTAGGGCCTTGAAAATAAGCCCAGGGAGCTTTCCTTTTTCAGGGAAACGTCGCATACTTTACCGATCTGGTAGTACTTTCGACCGATACTGTTCCAGGTCGGCCCGGCGGTCAAGAAGCCCCGGGGCGGCCCGGCAAAAAGGAGGACCCCCATGTCGCAGCTTAAAGGCAAAACCATAGCCGTGTTCATTGAGCAGCAGTATAACGAGCAGGAATTCTGGTACCCCAAAATCCGCCTTGCGGAAGCGGGCGCCACGGTCATTGTGGCCGGGCCGGTGGCGAACAGGGAGTATCCCAGCAAAGCGGGCCTGCCCGCCAAGTCGGACGCCGCGTTCGGCGAGCTGAAAGCGGCGGAACTGGACGGGGTGGTCATTCCCGGCGGTTTCGCCCCGGACTACATGCGCCGTTCCAAAGAATGTCTGGCCCTGGTGCGCGCCCTGCACGAGCAGGGCAAGCTGGTGGCTTTCATTTGCCATGCGGGCTGGGTGCCCATTTCCGCGGGCATTCTCAAGGGCAAAAAAGCCACGTCCTACGCTTCCATCAAGGACGACATGGTCAATGCCGGCGCGCTGTGGGAAGACTCTTCCCTGGTGCGGGACGGCAACCTCATCTCCAGCCGCAACCCCCAGGATCTGCCGGATTTCATGCGCGGCATCATCGCTTTCCTGAAGGGATAAAGCGCTCCCGGACTCGGATCGTGTTCGTTGCGGCGCGCCTCACGGGGCGCGCCGCTCTCGTTCAGCGACGGAGCAAACCCCTGTGACTGCGCCCCCCGCATACTTACCGCGCGCGAAGCATACCCCCTGTCGCGGGGTCCAGGGGGGTCACCCCCCTGGCGGGTGC
>JAVBNC010000012.1:0-7128 GCA_031551765.1 Desulfovibrionaceae bacterium | reverse complement strand
CCCCCCCCCCCCTCCCCCCCCCCCCCACCCCCCCCCCCCCCCCCCCCCCCCCCCCCCCCCCCCCCCCCCCCCCCCCCCCCCCCCCCCCCCGCCGGAGGCATTTTACTCCACAGTCACGCTCTTCGCCAGGTTTTTAGGCTTGTCCACGTCCGCGCCGCGAGCCACGGCGGCGTGGTAGGCCAGGAGTTGGAGCGGGATGGAGCAGAGGATGGAGTTCATCACCCCGCAGTCGTCGTGGATGGGGAACACGTCGTCCGCGTACTGGGGAATTTCCTCGTCGTCGTGGCTGACAATGGCGATGATGCGGCCGTGGCGGGCTTTGACCTCGTTCAGGTTGGCAAGGAGGCGGTCGTACTTCTCGCCCTTGAGGGTGATGAACAGGACCGGCATTTCCTCGTCCACCAGGGCCAGCGGGCCGTGCTTGATTTCCGAGGAATTCATGCCTTCCGCGTGGATGTAGGAAATTTCCTTCAGCTTCAGCGCGCCTTCCATGGCCAGCGGCCAGCCCGTGCCGCGCCCCAGGAACAGGAAATGCTCCTTGTCCACGTACTTCAGGGCGATTTCCTTGATGGGGTCGGACTTGACCAGCACTTCGTGCGCGCGCGCGGAAACCCGCAAGAGGTCCGCCGCGCGGCGGCGTAAGGATGCGGCGGATTCCGTGCCCCGCTGCATGCCGAAGCGCAGGGCCACGATATACAGCGCCGCGATCATGCTGGTGAAAGCCTTGGTGGACGCTACCCCGATCTCCGGCCCGGCCATGAGCGGAAAGACGAAATCCGCCTCCCGCGCGATGGTGGACGAAGGCACGTTGACCAGCGCCAGCACCGGGTGGCCGGATTCCTTGACCAGACGCAGGGCGGAGAGCGTGTCGATGGTCTCCCCGGACTGGGTGACCACGATATACAGGGTGCCCGGCTCCATGATGGGGTTGCGGTAGCGGAAATCGGAGGCGTATTCCGTGTAGCAGGGTATGCGCGAAACCCGTTCGATAAGCAGACGCCCGACCATGGCCGCGTAGTACGCCGTGCCGTGGGCGAGGAGCACGATGCGCTGCACGTTGGCGAGAGCGGCGTCCGGAATGTCCCCGTCCGGCACGCTTATTTGGGGCAGGCCGCTTTCCGGCAGGGACAGGCGGGCGGAGATCAGGTTTTTCAAGGCTTTGGGCTGCTCGTGGATTTCCTTGAGCATATAGTGCTCGTAGCCTTCCTTGCTGGCGTCCTCGGCCGTCCATTCAATGGTGGTGATGGCCGGTTCCACGCGCTTGCCGTTCTGGCGTATCTCATAGCCTTCCGGCCGCAGCACGGCTATCTGGCCGTCGTCCAGGTACGCGGCCTGGCGGGTGTAGGAGAGAAAGGGCACCACGTCGGAAGCCAGCATGTGCATGCCTTCCGCGAAGCCCACGGTGAGCGGGCTGCCCTTGCGCGCGCCCACCAGCAGGCCGGGCTGGTCCGCCGCCAGAATACCCAGGGCGTAGACGCCGACAAGGCGGGGCAGAACGGCTTCCACGGCGGCCACCAGGTCGCCCTTGGCCGCGCCGCTCTTGTATTCGCGCGCGATGAGGTGGGCTATGACTTCCGTGTCCGTGTCGGAGGCGAACACGTTGCCTTCGGCTTCCAGCCCCGCGCGCAGCGGGGAGTAGTTGTCGATAATGCCGTTGTGCACCACGGCTATGGTGGCCGTGGGGTCGCAGTGGGGGTGGGCGTTCTTTTCGGTCACCCCGCCGTGGGTGGCCCAGCGGGTGTGGCCTATGGCGGTTTCAGCCGCAAGAGAAGGGTCCAGCGTCCGGGCCAGCTTGTCCACGCGCCCGACCACGCGGGTGCGGCACAGCGCGTTCTTTTCCTGCCAGACTATGCCCACGGAGTCGTAGCCCCGGTATTCCAGCGCCCGCAGGCCCGCCACCACGCCGGGAATGGCGTTGATGCGGCCGGTAATGCCCATAATTCCGCACATACTATCTCCTTGCGGGACGGCGCCCGCGCGTTGGATCAGCTTTCGTCCGAGCGGCCCATAGGCCGCACCGGAGCGTATCGCGTCCTGTAACGTATAGTGGCGGGAAAGGCAATTTGGCCGGGGACGGGCGGTACGGGCGGATGCGCGGGGCTTTCGTGCCCTGGATGACGGGTGGTAAAAGGTGAAACCCCCGCACCCGCCCTGAACAGGTTCCAAGGGGCGTGCCGCATTGAGCCCCGTTCCGTATCTTGATTGGCTTCGACAAAGTCACCTTTCCCACGTACAACCGCCACATGAAACTCTTCATCCTCTGGGACGCTTCCGACCTGTGGGGCTGCCTGGCCCTGTGGGCCGCGCGCTCCCTGCGCCTGCCCTGCCGGCTGGTAGGGGGCCTGGAAGTGGCGCGGGGCCTGCTGGAACGCGAAACGCCTTCCCTCTTGCTGGCGCCCGGCGGCGCGGCGCGGCGCAAGGCGGCGGCCCTGGGTCCGGCGGGGCTGGAGGCCGTGCGCCGCTATGTGGCGGGCGGCGGCCAATACCTGGGCTTTTGCGGCGGGGCCGGGCTGGGGCTCTCGGGGCCGGAACCCGCGTCCGGGCGCGCGCCGGACACGCTTTCGCTGTGCCCCTGGCGGCGGGGTTCGTTCGCGGACCACCGCCAGCACCTGATGAGCGGGCACATGCACGTGGCGGCCGCTCCGCACCGTCTCACGCCGCCGGATTCGCCCGCTTCCCCGCTGCTGCCCGTATGGTGGCCGGGGCGTTTTGACCCGGACCGGGCGGAACGCGCGGAAACGGACGGCATAACCGTGCTGGCCCGTTACGCGGAACCCGGCCCGGATTTTTGGCTGGCGGACCTGCCCGTGGCCGCGCTGCCCGCCGGGGCCTTTACGGAATGGGAAGAGCGCTACGGCTTTTCGCTCTCGCCGGGCTTTCTGGCGGGGCAGCCCTGCCTTATTCACGGGCCGCACGGCAAGGGCGGCTACGTTTTGAGTTACTCCCATCTGGAAACGCCGGATTCCCCCCAGGCCAACGCCTGGTTTTGCCATCTGCTGCGCGAGCTGGGCGGCTTTGCCCCGCAAGGGGAAAGCGTGCCCGCCTGGGACCCGGACCGGGCCCCGCCGCTGTGGCGGGACGCGGGCCTTGCCGCCGTGCGCGCCGCCCTGGCGGACCTTTTGCAAACCGGCCTTTCCGCCGGGCTGTTTTTCCGGCGCGCGCCCTGGCTTTTGGGCTGGCGCACTGGCCTGCCGGGCGCGGCCCTGGCCGCCCTGCGCGGCCAGCTCAGCCTGGCGCTTTCCCGGGAGCCGGGGCGGGAAGCCGCCCGCTACTGGCGCGAGCGCAAAGGGGATTTCCTGCCGCTCTTCGCGGCCTTTGCGGGGCGGGCTTCCAGCTATCTTCTGGCGGAACGCCTGGCCATGACCCTGGCCAAAGCCCTGCCGGAAGCCCTGGCCCCGGAAAAACTCAGCGCGGAACGCGCCGCCCTGTTCGGCAGCGCCATGAACCCCGGCGCGGGCGGCCTGTACGGCCGGATTTTGCCCGTGCTGGAAGAGCTGGTGTTTTTGCAGTTCCGCCAGGGTTAAGAGTTAGCCGCCGAAGCCATCCAAGAGTGAAAGCAGGGCGCGGCCCTGCACCCGCCAGGTGCTGACGCCCCTGGACCCCGTTCAGGGCGGGTACGGGAGCGCCGTTTTTTGGCGCACGTCATCCTGAAATGGTGGGGAGAGAGGGGGCTTCCGTCCGCCACGCTCAGGGCCTGTTTTGCGGGAACGGCGGGGCTTCCGGCCGTTCAACCCGCGCGGCATGGATCTCCTCCGAAAAACCCGGCCGCCTCGCCTTCCCGCGCGGTTTATGCTATGCCGGGAGTAAGGCGGCAGATCCGCCACCCGGTAATATGGCGTACTACGGTGATAATACTGTACTTTTACTCCAGACACTTCAGGAGGCGCTTATGATCCGCTCGCTGCTTCTCTCTTTGGCCCTGGTTTTCATGCTGGCGCTCCCGGCCTGCGCGGCTTCCAAACAGGGGGGCTTTGCCGGGCCCGGTTCCGACCCCGGCGGCGGCTTTAAAGGCCCCGGCCCGGCCCTGGTGACCGTGGAACAGGCCATGTCCATGGCGGACGATTCCCGCGTGACCTTACGCGGCCACATAGAACGCAGCCTGGGCGGGGACGAGTACCTGTTCCGCGACGCCAGCGGCACCATACAGGTGGACATAGACCGCAAGCGCTGGCAGGGCCAGACCATAACCCCCACGGACCTGGTGGAAATACAGGGCAAGGTGGACAAGGACTTTATGAGCCTGGAAATAGACGTGAAGCGCATAAGCAAAGTGGGCAAGTGACGGCCTGAACGCGTACCGGCCGGTCCCTTGCGGGACCGGCCGTCCTGTTGCGCGAAGCGCCCCGCGCCGCTTACGTGAACGCGAACTCCCCGCTGGCGTTGATTGTTACCGCCAGGCCGTACACCCCGGTCAGCAGCACGGCTTCCACATTTTGCGCGGCCGAATTGTAGCTGTCGTAGACCAGGAGGGCGTCGGAACCGTCCGCCGAGGCGGTAAAGGTGTTGCCGCCGGGACCGTCGTCGCCGCGCCAGAAGCCCCGGACCAGGGCCGCCCGGTTGTCGCCCACATTCAGGCCGCTGAAGGACGTGTATTCCGCCAGCGCGCCGCCGCCGTTGCTCCAGTTTGCGGCCGCCGTGTAGCCGTCCACCCGGATTGTGGCCGCGTTCAGGCCGGTCATGCGGTCAAAGGCGGCCACGTTTACGGTTTCCCCGCTGGCCGGGGCGGTGAAGTTTCCGGAACTGCCCACGCTCTGCCGCACGGTCACGGCGTTGGCGGCGCCCAGGTCCAGCACGTCCGCGCCGTCTTGGGCCCAAATTGTGCCGCTTACCGTCACCCCGCTTTCCAGGGTAATGTGGTCGCTGCTGCTGTAGCCTGCAATGTCGCCGTTCACGTGCGCGTATTTCAGGCTCAGCTCGTTGCGGCCACCGGCGGCGGCCCGATACAGGTTGATGGCGCCCGTGGTCAGCGGCGCCGCGCCGCTGTCGCCTTCAATGCGCACCCTGTCGTTGGAATCATCGCCGTCAATGTTGCCTATGGTCGCGCCGCTGAGCGCCCCGGCGGCCAGGTGGATGTGATCCGCGTCGTGCGCGGCCCCGCGGAGGTAGATTCCTGTGGAAAATAAATGCCCGGCCTGGAGCACGATCTCGTCCGCCCCGGCACCGCCGTAATATGTAACCGCCAGACTCCCCAGCAGGGCCAGGTTGTCGGCTGTGCCGCTGCCGTAGACAGTATGGGAGTCCGTAAAACCGCTGGTGTCGATAACCAGCCTGCCCGGTCCGGTGACGCCCTGGGCGTCCAGGTCGTTGTCGGCAGCGAAGGCGCCGGTTACGGCCGCGCCGTTCACGGTCATGGCGCCGCCCGCGGCAACCACCACCTTGGACATGTCGCCCGCGTCCGCCGCGCCGCTGACGGTGAGGGTGGGGGATAAATAGGCTCCTTGCAGCCCGTCCAGAGGGGCGGTTGCCGCGCCTTCCATCCAGTACAGGACGCCGTTGCCGCCGGGGTTGTGAACCACGTGGCCCGCATTGTTGAAGCGGATTTTCTCCCGCACGCCGTCGTCAAAGTTGAAATAGTACAGGTCGTTGGCCGCGCTGTCGTAGTGCCATTCGCCCCGGGCGTTTACGGCGGCGGCGCTTCCGGCGTTGGTTGTCAGGTTGCGTATGGCCACGGTGTCGCGCCGCCCCGCGTCCGCAAAGGCGAGAATTTCGCCGTCCGCAACGCCCGTGCCCAGTTTGTCGGCGTCAAAAATCACGCTCTGTTTGTCGATCGTGTTAATCAGGTTGAGGCGCTCCACGCTTTTCAGCCCGGCTGTCAGGTCCACGGTACGGCCGGTGTGGATATACACGTTGTCGTTCTCAGAGCCGCCGTCAATGCCCGTGCCGCCTATGTTCACGGCCCCCCAGATATGCAGAAGGTCAACGCCCGCGCCGAGAGCAAGGCCGGTCAGCACCGCGGCGCCGTCATAAAGCCGGGCCTGGTCGTCGTCGTCGCCCAGGTCAATGCTGTCCGCGCGGCACCCGGCCCCCAGGATGACCAGGTCGCTGCCGGCGCCGGTATTGATAACCGTGGCCCAGGCGCCGTTGTAGAGGCTGACCGTGTCGTTGTTCGCGCCGGTATTGACGGTGTTCACCCAGGCCCGGTCCGTGACCGTCACCACGTCCTGCCCCGCGCCGGTATTGAGGGTGGTGACGGAAGTGCCGGAATCCCGCACGGTGACGGTATCGATTTCCAGTTCCGTATCCAGGCCGGTGGTGAGGGTGGTGACGGAGCCGCCCCGTTCCACAATGACGGTGTCCAGGCCCGCGCCGGTGTCCAGCGTGGTCACCTGGCCGCCGGTTCCGACGGTGACGTGGTCGTCGCCCGCGCCGGTGAGCGCGCCGTTCCCGACGCCGGAGCCGCTGACAATGACGTTGAAGAGGCTAAGGGTGTCGTTGCCGGCCAGGGTATGCAGGTTCAGCACGTCCAGCCTGTGGCCGTTGCCGCCGCCGTCTATGCGCAGCCTGTCCGCCTGGTCCGTGCCGCTGATGCCGCCGAACGGCACGTCCGCCGTGGCCCCGGCGGCCAGGCGCACCAGGTCGCCGTTCGGGCCGGAACCGCCCAGGACAATGCTGGCGGTGTCATCCGCGTGCTGCGCGTGGATGGTGAAAACGTCGTCATTGGCCCCGCCCGTGGCAGTGCCCACGTTCTTGCCCAGGATAAATTCGTTGGCAACCGTGTCGCTGCCCTTGACCAGGTGTTTGCCGTCAAAGGCGGCGCTGTTTATGGTCAGTTTGCCCGTGCCGGTGACGGCGGCGGCGTTGATAAACTTTTCAGACCCCAGCGTGCCGGAACCTTCCCCGCCCGTGGGCGTGGCCAGGCCGTTCGCGTCCACGGTGACGGAAGAGCCGCCGGGCAGCGTCTCGCGGATGACCAGCACGTTGCCGGGGAAGGCGGCGTCCGCCACCAGAATGCCAAAGGGGGGCGGGGGCGGGGGCGGAACGGGCGGGTCAAAGTTGTTCTGCTTGGACGGGTCCACGGTGATGGAAGGCGGCAGGTCGGACTGCCTGACCTTGTGCACGCTTGCGTCCGTCAGCGCGGCGTCCGTGTACAGAAAGACCCGGTCGTGGGTGGCGCTGAAGGTGTTGTCC
>JAVBNC010000025.1:0-12380 GCA_031551765.1 Desulfovibrionaceae bacterium | reverse complement strand
CCCCCCCCCCCCTCCCCCCCCCCCCCCCCCCCCCCCCCCCCCCCCCCCCCCCCCCCCCCCCCCCCCCCCCCCCCCCCCCCCCCCCCCCCCCCCCCCCCCCCCCCCCCCCCCCCCCCCCCCCCCCCACGCCGGAGGCATTTGCTAAAAAACACTGCTGCTCCCTTTGCGCGCCAGAAAAGCGCCCAGCGCCGCTTCTTCCTCCGCATAGCCGGAAGCGCCCAGGCGGGCGTTGGCCAGGCGCTTGCCCAGTTCCACGGCGGGCTGGTCCAGGGGGTCGATGTCCAGCAGCCAGCCGGTGAAGACCGTGGCCAGCTCTAAAAGCGCCATCAGGGACCCGGCGGCCGCCTCGTCCGCGGCGGCCAGAGAGAATTCCGCCAGCGGCACCTGGTTTTGGGTCAGGGCCATGCGCGTGCCCAGGCCTTCGGCTTCCAGGAGGTCGCCAAAGGGACGGCCGCGCAGGTAGGCCCAGTGTTCCGGCGTGTCCGGACCGAACACCCTGCCCTTGGGGAGCGAGGGGCAGTGCACGAACAGGCAGCCCTTGTCCTTGGGGCCGTCCAGGAACATCTGCTGCAGGGAATGCTGGTCCGTGACGCCCACGGCGGGGAGCGGCATGGAGCCTTTGCCCTCCTTGCCCAGGCTTTCGGCCCAGAGCTGGCCGAACCAGGCCCCCAGGCAGGACCACAGCGGGATGTAGGAGAAGAAAATGAGCTGGGAATAGCCGCGCTCTATCAGTTCCCGGTTCCAGAGGGCCAAATCCCAGGCCGGGTGCTTGGCCAGGGAGGCGGGGTCCTTGACCAGGGGCGCGAAAACCTTGGCCGCGCCGTCCAGAAGGCCGCGCCAGTTCAGGCCCATGAAGGCGGCGGGCAGCATGCCCACGGCGGAAAGCACGGAATAGCGGCCGCCCAGGTAATCCGGCACGGGCAGGGAGGCGAAGCCTTCCTTGTCCGCTTCCTCGCGCAGAAAGCCTTTTTTCTCGTCGGTGACCATGACCACGTTTTTGTGCCAGGTGCCGCCCAGTTCCTTTTGCAGCCAGGCGCGGACCAGGAAATACTGGCCGAGCGTCTCAATGGTGCCGCCTGACTTGGAAACCACCACCACGGCGGTTTCCTTGGCCGGGAGAGAGGCCATCCAGGCGTCCAGAGTGTCCGCGTCCACGTTGTCCGCTATCCACAGCCAGGGGCCTTTGTGGCCGGGCCGGTCCTGGCCGGGCATGAAGGCTTTTTGCAGGGCGCGCGCGCCCAGGGCGGAACCGCCTATGCCCAGCAGGAGCATGTGACGGCAGTGGCCGAGAGCGGCCAGCACCGGGGGCAGATCTTTTTCCAGCGCGGCCCGGAACGGCAGGCTGATAAAGGGCAGTTCCCCAGCGCCCAGCTCCTTGCCCAGCCGGGCGGCAGCGGCCCCGGCTTTGGCGGCGAACGGACTTTTTTCCAGGCTGAGGCCGGCCATGCGGCCGGTGAACGCGTTGGTCCAGATAAGGCTGTGGCTGGTGGACATGGGAGCCTCCTTCGTTCATCAGGCGCGGAGCCGCCCCTGCCCCGAAATACGCGCGAAAAGGGCGGAAGCGGCTCCGGAATGCGATCTACTTATACAGGAACTTGCCGACCCGCTCCAGGGCCTGGGCCAGGGTGTCGTCCGACACGGCATAGGAGATGCGGATGCACTTGTCGTCGCCGAAAGGTTCGCCCGGCACCAGGGCCACGCCCACCTTTTCCAGCAGCAGCTCGCACAGCGCCATGGAATTGGGGTATTCCGGCTTGTACAGGCGGTGCACGTCCGGGAAAATGTAAAACGCGCCCTGCGGCGTGGGGCAGAATACGTCTTTCCAGGTGCCGATGATCTCCATGGCCAGGTTGCGGCGGCGTTCAAAGGCCGCGTGCATGGGCACCAGCACGCCCAAATCGCCGCTAAAGGCGGCCAGAGCCGCTTTCTGGGCCACGGAGCAGACGCTGGACGTGGTCTGGCCCTGGAAAGTGCCCATAGCGGTGACCAGGTCCTTGTGGGCCAGCATGTGCCCCACGCGCCAGCCGGTCATGGCAAAAGTTTTGCTGACGCCGCTGGAAACCGCGAAGTTGTCCGGGTACTTTTCCCACCATTTGGCAAAGGTGGCGTGCTTGGCCGGGGCGTACACCAGTTGCTCGTACATTTCGTCGGAAATGGTGAACACGTTCTTTTTCTGCGCCCAGGCGGCAATGGCGTCCACTTCCGCCTGCGTGTAACACGCGCCTGTGGGGTTGGACGGGGTGTTCAGAATCATGGCCCGGGTTTTGGGCGTCCACTTTTTCTCCAGGTCCGCCACGGTCACCTTGAAACCGGCTTCCGCGGACGCGGGCACCAGCACGGGCACGGCATCGCACAGTTCCACCATGGGCGGGTAGCTCACCCAGCAGGGCGTGGGCACCAGCACTTCGTCGCCCTGGCCGAACACGCCCTGGAAGCAGTTGTACAGGGCCTGCTTGCCTCCGTTGGAAATAATGACGTTCTCGGCCTTGGCCGCCGTGATGCCGTAAAATTTGTTGGAGTAGTCGGCCACGGCGCTGCGCAGTTCCGGAATGCCGGTTTCCGCGGTGTAGCGGGTGAAGCTTTCGTCTATGGCTTTTTTCGCCGCTTCACAAATGTGCTTGGGCGTGGGAAAGTCCGGTTCCCCAACGGAAAGGGAGAGTATGTCCCGGCCCTGGGCTTTCAGGACCCGGGCCCTGCCGGTCATGACCAGCGTGGCGGAAGGGGCGAGATTGGAGAGGCGGCGGGAGAGGATCATAGCGGCTTCCTTATCTTTTTAACTGTGCTGAAAAGAGGATGAGGGCCAAAAAATTATGATACCCTTTTCCCAAAACCATGTAAAACAGCAAAAACCGCACCCGGCGCGAGAAATACGAGCTAACAGATCTTGATCGCCGCTTTTTGGAAACGTATGACCACTACACCGCTGCTTCCCTTTTCCCCCGACTGCCGTTCCGGCACCCTGGTGCGCCGCATCAAGCGCTTCAGCGTGGAGTGCGCCTCCGCCCAGGGGCCGTTCTGGGCGCACACCAACAATTCCGGCAGCATGCTGGGGCTGCTCAGGCCCGGTTCCCCGCTCCTGGTTTCCCCGGCGGCCAATCCGGACCGCAAGCTGCCGTACACTCTGGAACTATTGCAATGTACAGGGTTCTGGGTGGGCGTCAATACCGCCACCCCCAACAGGCTCCTGCGGGCGGCCTTTTTCGCGGGGCGGCTGCCCTGGGCAAAAGGCTACACGCAGTTCAGGGCGGAAGCCGTGCGCGGTTCCAGCCGCCTGGACGCCCTGCTCACGGGCGAAGGCCTGCCCCCGCTGTGGGTGGAATGCAAGAACGTCACCATGTCCGAAGCCGGGGTCGCCGCCTTTCCGGACGCGGTAAGCGAGCGGGCCCACAAGCACATGCTGGAAATGGCCTCCATTGTCGCTGCCGGTGAGCGGGCCGCCTTTTTCTACTGCATCCAGCGGCCGGACGTGGCCTGCTTCGCCCCGGCGGATTATGTTGATCCGCGCTACGCCGAAGCCTTTTACCAGGCCGCCGGGGCGGGCGTGGAAAGCCACCCGCACCTCGCGCCCGCCAGCACCCGGGGCATAGACCTGGGGCCGGAATTGCCGGTGAAAGGCAGGCGCGGCTGAAAGCCGGAGAAAAGGGGAAAATCCCGGAACTTCCGTCAAGGATTGCTTGGGGCCGGTTCCTGCTGTTGCGGCGCCCTCTTTGAGGCGTAGGGCGAGCGTTCGTACACCAGCACCGTGCCGGGCGGCAACTTGTAGTAATTCTTGATCCAGGTCTCAATATAAGCCCTGTTGTGGTAGGGCATGGCATTGGAATGCCTTCTGCGCGGCAGTCTGTAAAAAGTGACGCTTTCCGGCGGGGGAACCTGTTTGGCGGCCTTGCGCAGGTTGGCGTCGTTCAGCACGCAGGTGGCATAGTTCGCGTGGTAGCCGCTGAAAACCCGCTGGTAATAATTATACCCGGCGAATGAAAACAACGCCACGGCAAGCACAAGCGCCACTTTGCCGTAACGGCCTTCCCACAGGGAAAAAGCCGGGGAAGCCGCTGTCAGCGCCCAGATCAGCGTGGGGAAAAACATGCGCGGCCCTTTGACGGGCGCGACGTAGAACACGGCCGCTGCCGCCAGGGCCATGACCCACAGCGGCAGCGTGGCTATAACGGCCCTTCTGCGCTCCGGCCGGGCCAAAGCGGCCAGGACCATGAGCGCGAGGCTCAGGCCCAGCAAAGCGCCGAACCAGGAATCGAACACCTTGGCGGCAATATAACACGTCTTTTCCGGAATCCGGGTGGCCACGGCGTACAAGCCAGGCATGGGCTCGCCCTTGTATGCCATACGCACGTAATTGCCGGGGGCCGCGTACAAAACGGCCATCCCGGCCAGGGCGGGGAGCAGTCCGGAAAGCAGCAGCCCTTTGTATTTCCCGGCTTCCTTCCCCAGCACGAACAGCGCGAAAGCGGGCATGAACGCGACAGCGGAAAGCGCCACCTGTTCCTGTGAAAAACCGGCAATAAAAAAACACAACGCCACGCAAACGTATACGGATTTATTTCTCCAGCGCGCGTCCGCGGCGCAGGCATAGGCCAGGAACACTCCCATGGCCAGGGGCAACTGCGGCCAACCGTACAAGGAAGCGGCGGAAGCCCAGAACGAGCTGTCCCGGTACACAGCGACACGGATGAGCAGGTACAGGGACAGGAGCAGAAGCAGAATCAGCGCTTTTTGCCGGGTGTTTTCCACCCCCCGGATCAGGCAGCCAATTTTATAGAGGGTGAACAGAAGCAGGCAGGTAGTGACGCTCTGCACCAGCATGAAGCCCTGCACCCCAAGCTGCATGGCCGAAATCTGGAAAAAGAAGAAAAGGATCCGCCCCCCGATATGGGTATAGTGCCAGCCCAGATAGCGCAGAATGTTGGCCGGCGAAATCTCGCCTATGGGCTTTCCCAGGCCGTAGGAGAGCGAGGCGTACGCGTAGTCGTCGTGGTAAATCCATACGTAGCGGTACTGGAAATAGGTTACCGCAAACAGCAGCGCCAGGGCCGCCATGTCGCCCATTCGTTTCACAAGCAGCGCCTCCGCGCCTGAGCAGTTTCGCCCTGAGGCCCAGCCGTTCAAGAAAAGAACGCGGGGCCGAACCTTTGTGGAGCGACTCAACTTCACGCGAAGTTGAACCGCCCCACATAAAAAAAGCCGGCAAGTACCGTCCGCTACCAGGTCATGCGCACCTTGCAGCCCGCTTTATTCATGTATTCCTTGAGCTGCGGGATGGTATACTCGCCGTAGTGGACTATGGAAGCGATCAGCGCGGCCGAAGCCCCGCCTTGGGTCACGGCTTCCACCATGTGCTGCGGCGAACCCGCCCCGCCGGAAGCGATGATGGGAATGCGCACGGCATCCGCCAGCATGCGGGTCAGGGTCAGCTCATACCCTTCCTTGGTGCCGTCGGCGTCGATGGAGTTGACGCACAGTTCCCCGGCGCCCAGTTCCTCGCAGCGCACGGCCCAGGCCCGCGCGTCGATATTCATGGGCTTTCTGCCGCCGTGGATCACGATTTCATACCCGGACGGGATTTCCGGCCGCACCGGCACCTTTTTCACGTCCATGCCCACCACGATGGCCTGGGACCCAAAGGCCGCCGCGCCTTCGCTGATAATGTCCGGGTTCTTCACCGCCCCGGAATTGACGGAAACCTTTTCCGCCCCGGCCTGGAGCGCGGCGCGCAGGTCCGCCAGCGTGTTCAGGCCGCCGCCCACGCAAAAGGGTATGGCTATGGACTTGGCCACCCGCTCCACCACGTCCAGAAAAATGCCCCGGCCTTCAGCGGACGCCGTGATGTCGTAGAACACAATCTCGTCCGCGCCGTCATCGTAATACTTTTTGGCGCTGGCCACGGGGTCGCCTATGTCCACGTTGCCCTCGAACTTCACGCCCTTGGTCAGGCGGCCGTCCCGCACGTCCAGGCAGGGAATGATCCGTTTACTGAGCATGTCGCGCCTCCCGGCAGTATTCGTAAAAGTTGCGCAGCAGCCTCAGCCCCGGCCTGCCGCTTTTTTCCGTGTGGAACTGCACGGCCCACAAGCCGTCCCGGCCGAACACGGAGCAGAAATCCTTGCCGTAATGCGTGGAAGCCAGCACCAGACCCGGTTCCGGCTCCACATAGTAGCTGTGCACGAAATAAAACTCTGCGTCCGCCGCAATGCCGTCGAACAGACGACTGCCCTTAACCCCGCGCAGCCCGTTCCAGCCCATATGCGGGATGCGGATCTTCTCCCCGTCCTCTTCCCGCAGCGCGGGGTCAAAACGCCGCGTCACGCCTTTCACCAGGCCCAGCGTCTTCGTGTCGCTCTCCTCGCTGTGCTCCAGCATGATCTGGCAGCCCAGGCACACGCCGAGCAAGGGAATGCCCTTTTCCACCGCGCCGCGCAGCACCCGGTCCAGGCCCCGTTCCGCCAAATGCGCCATGGCCTGCCCCGCCGCGCCCACGCCGGGAAAAATAATGCCCGCCGCGCCCGTCAGCACAGCCTCGTCCGCAGTAATCACATTGGGAACGTCCAGCGACGCAAGCCCCCGGCTCACGCTGGTCTGGTTCCCGGCTTCGTAGTCTAGGATTGCTAACACTTTTGAATGCCTCCGGCGGCCAAGGGAAGGGGAAAACCCCTTCTTGGAAAAAGGGGTTTTCCCCTTCCCTTGGATCCCATCCCCTTTCCCTAAAAACTTTATCAGGGGGTATGTAGGAAATCTCTTTGATAACACGGCCCCGTACAATCACGGGCACCGCCTTTTTCAAACCAATCAAGCCAGCACTCGCCAGTATGTGAGCGCCGTGGCGCGACAATTCCGCAGGATAGCGGAATTGCCCGCCGGGGTCCTCCCCGGCGCCCCGCAGGGGCGAGGCACAGGACGTGCCGAGTCAACAGAACGGCAGGTGCGCACAATTTTCTCAGTCACCCTGTAAGGGGTCCAGGGGCGCTAGCCCTTGGCGGGTGCAGGGCAGCGCCCTGCTCTCACTCTTAGATGGCTTCGACAAAACTGACTTTCGCAGCCCGTCTTGTACTGCACCACCTCGCGGTTGCCAATCTTTTTCGGGTAGGCTATAGAGAGCCGCTTGGTGGCTGTGCTGGCCGTTGCGGTTTGTTTTTTCTTGTCTGGCGCTTTTGCGCCTACGGCTGGCCGCCCCGATGCGCCGCCGTTTTTTTTTGCCCGGCGGCAACCACCAGGAATAAAGGCGCTGCTATGCCCAGACGTACCGATCTGAAGAAAATCATGGTTATCGGGTCCGGACCCATTGTCATCGGCCAGGCCTGCGAGTTTGACTACTCCGGCACCCAGGCCGTCAAGGCCCTGAAGGAAGAAGGCTACGAGGTGGTGCTGGTCAACTCCAACCCGGCCACCATCATGACCGACCCGGAACTGGCCGACAAGACCTACATCGAGCCCATCGAGCCGGAAACCGTGGCCGCCATTGTGCGCAAGGAACGGCCGGACGCCATTCTGCCCACTTTGGGCGGCCAGACCGCGCTGAATACCGCGCTGGCTCTGGCGGACATGGGCGTGCTGGACGAATGCAACGTGGAGCTTCTGGGCGCGGACCGGGACGTGATCCGCAAGGCGGAAAGCCGCGAACTGTTCCGGAAATGTATGGACGATATCGGCCTGGCCATGCCGGCCAGCGCCATTGCGCACAGCATGGACGACGTGCGGCGGCTGGCCGCCGGGCTGCCGTTCCCGCTGATCATCCGGCCCGGCTTTACTTTGGGCGGCGCGGGCGGCGGGGTGGCCTACAATATGGAAGACCTGGAGGAAATAGCCGCCAGGGGCCTGGCCGCCAGCATTTCCAGCGAAATTCTGCTGGAACAGTCCGTGCTGGGCTGGAAAGAAATCGAGATCGAAATCATCCGCGACCGCGAAGACGTGAGCATCATCGTCTGCTCCATCGAGAACTTCGACCCCATGGGCGTGCACACCGGGGACTCCATCACCATGGCCCCGGCCATGACTTTGTCGGACGCGGAAATGGACACGGTCATTGAGGCTTCCAAGAACATCATGCGGGCCGTGGGCATGAAGGGCGGCGGGGCCAATATCCAGTACGCCATGCACCCCACCACCGGGGAGCTGGTGGTCATTGAGATGAACCCCCGGGTTTCGCGCTCTTCCGCGCTGGCTTCCAAGGCCACCGGGGTGCCCATCGCGCGCATTTCGGCCAAGCTGGCCGTGGGCTACAGCCTGGCGGAACTGCCCGGCTCCAAAGGCGTGCCCACCATGGCGGACTACGTGCCCAACGTGGACTACGTGGTCTTCAAGGTGCCGCGCTTCACCTTTGAGAAATTCCCCGGCGCCAAGGACGAGCTGACCACGTCCATGAAAAGCGTGGGCGAGGCCATGTCCATCGGCAAAACCTTCAAGGAATCCTTGCAGAAGGGCCTGCGCTCGCTGGAAGTGGGCGCGGCCGGGTTCGGCATCAAGTTCCGGGACAAACTGCCGGAAAAGGAAGAGATCAGGGCCAAACTGCGCACGCCCAACTCGCAGCGCATTTTCCACCTGCGCTTCGCCATGCTCGCGGGCATGTCCGACGCGGAAATCCACGAACTGACCGCCATTGACCCCTACTTTTTGCGTGAACTGCGCGAGTTGGTCATACAGGAAGAGGAAATCCGGGATTTCGCCCTGGCCAACTCCATGACCCCGGACAACCCGGAACTGGCCGCCCTGCTCAAAAAAGCCAAGGAAGCGGGCTTTTCCGACCGCCAGCTGGCGGAAATGTGGAAGCGTCCGGAATCCGACGTGCGCACCCTGCGCGCCGCCGTGGGTCTGCTGCCCCAGTATGGCCCGGTGACCACTTACGCGGGCAAGACGGCGGAAGGCTCGCCCTACTTCTATTCCACCTACGGTCCCACCAAAGAGCTGCCCTTTTCCGGCCAGAAAAAGGTCATCATTCTCGGCGGCGGGCCCAACCGCATCGGCCAGGGCATAGAGTTCGACTACTGCTGCTGCCACGCCTCCTTCGTGCTGCGGGAAATGGGCGTCACCTCCATCATGGTCAACTCCAACCCGGAAACCGTGTCCACGGACTTTGACACCTCGGACCGCCTGTATTTCGAGCCGCTGACCTTTGAGGACGTGATGCACATTGTGGAGCGCGAACAGCCCCACGGCGTCATCGTCCAGTTCGGCGGGCAGACCCCGCTGAACCTGGCCGTGCCGCTCATGCGCGCCGGGGTTCCCATTCTGGGCACCAGCCCGGACGCCATCGACCGCGCCGAGGACCGCGAGCGTTTCCAGGCCCTTATCCGCAAGCTGGACCTGCTCCAGCCCGCCAACGCCACAGCCATGACCCGCCAGGAAGCCTGCGACGCGGCGGAACGCATAGGCTACCCCGTGGTGGTGCGGCCTTCCTACGTGCTGGGCGGCCGGGCCATGGCCGTGGTCTACGACCAGCCCCAGATGGACGACTATTTCGCGGAAACCCTGGGCAACGTCGCACCGGAACACCCGATACTTATCGATAAGTTCCTGGAAGCCGCCACGGAAGTGGACGTGGACGCCCTGTGCGACGGCACGGACACCTACGTTGCCGGGATCATGGAGCATATTGAGGAAGCGGGCATCCATTCCGGCGATTCCGCCTGCGTTTTGCCCCCGCACACCCTGCCCGCCGCCATCATCGACGAAATCACCCGCCAGACCAAGGCCCTGGCCGTGGAACTCAAGGTTGTGGGCCTGATGAACATCCAGTTCGCGGTCAAGGACGGCCGGGTCTACATTCTGGAGGTCAACCCCAGGGCCAGCCGCACCGCGCCCTTTGTTTCCAAGGCCACCGGCGTGCCCCTGGCGCGTATCGCCACCCAGATCATGCTGGGCGCGAAACTCAAAGACCTGGCCCCGGGCAACGGCCGCAAGCAGGGCTATTTCTCGGTCAAGGAGGCGGTGTTCCCCTTCAACCGCTTCCCCGGCGTGGACATTCTGCTGGGACCGGAAATGCGTTCCACCGGCGAGGTCATGGGCATAGCCTCCACCTTTGAGGAAGCCTTCATGAAAGGCCAGCTCGCTTCCGGCACCCGTCTGCCCCAGAGCGGCAAGGTTTTCATCTCGGTCAACGACCGGGACAAAGACCAGGTGGCGGCCATTGCCAAGCTTTACAGCGACCTGGGTTTCGAGCTGTTGGCCACCAGCGGCACGGCCTCGCTTCTGGAAGCGTCCAGCGTGCCCTGCACCCGGGTGCTCAAGGTCTACGAAGGCCGTCCCAACGTGGTGGACCTGATCAAGAACGGCGAGATCGCCCTGGTCATCAACACCGCTTCCGGCAAGCGCACGGTGCAGGATTCCAAATCCATACGCCAGAGCACGCTGCTCTACGGCGTGCCCTACACCACCACCCTGGCCGGGGCCAAAGCCGCCGCCCTGGCCATGGCGGACGCGCGCAAGCACGGGCTTGCGGTCAAGAGCATACAGGAATATTATCAGGGATTGTAAAGATAGTTGTCGAAGCCAATGAAAAATCGCAGCAGGGCTCTGCCCCGCACCCGCCAAGGGCTGGCGCCCCTGGACCCCTTTCAGGGTGACCTGTGGGATTGTGCGTATCTGTTTGGCTTTCTGACTCCTGAAAGTACACAGCGCTTTTTCAGGGGGGAGACGACTCCCCCCTTTCCCGTTTAACCTTCTAAGCAGGAACCAGTACCGTGATTAAAGAAGAATGCGGCCTCTTCGCCATTTGCAACCACCCGGAAGCGGCGCGCATGAGCTATTTCGGCCTTTACGCCCAGCAGCACCGGGGGCAGGAAAGCGCCGGCATCACCACCTGGGACGGAAGCGTCATGCACGAACACCGGGACATGGGCCTGGTGCACGACGTGTTCCGCGAAGAACACCTGGGCCGCACGCTGGCCGGGTCTTTCGCCATCGGCCATGTGCGCTACTCCACGGCCGGGTCTTCCGCCCAGCGCAACGCCCAGCCCTTTATGGTCCAGCACGGGGACGACTACTATTCCGTGGCCCACAACGGGAACCTGGTCAACGCCAAAAGCCTGCGCCGCCGCCTGGAAGAAGCGGGCGCGCTGTTCCGCACCTCTTCCGACAGCGAGCTGTTTCTGCACCTCATCGTGCGCTACCTGCCCGGCAACACGCTGGAACAGGCCGTGATCCGGGCCTGCCAGGACGTGCGCGGCGCGTATTCCCTGCTGGTCATGGTCAACGACAAGATCATCGCCCTGCGCGACCCGCACGGCATACGCCCCCTGGCCCTGGGCCGGGTCAACGGTTCCCACGTCATCGCCTCGGAAACCTGCGCCTTTGACCTTTTGGAGGCCGAATACCTGCGTTCCCTCAAGCCCGGCGAGCTGCTCTCCCTGCACAACGGCCAGGTGGAAAGCTATTCCCTGGGCCAGGAAGCGCCCACCCGCCAGTGCATTTTCGAGCTGGTCTATTTCGCCCGGCCGGACTCCTACATTTTCGATGAAAACGTGTACATGTGCCGCAAGGCCATGGGCCGCCAGCTGGCCCTGGAAGCGCCCGTGGACGCGGACTACGTCATGCCCTTCCCGGATTCCGGCGTTTACTGCGCCGTGGGTTTCGCCCAGGCCGCCGGGCTCCCCTACGAGCACGCCCTTATCCGCAACCACTACGTGGGCCGCACCTTTATCCAGCCCACCCAGAACATGCGCGACTTTTCCGTGCGGGTCAAAATCAACCCGGTGCGCGAAATGATCAACGGCAAGCGCATCGTCATTGTGGACGATTCCATCGTGCGCGGCACCACCATGCGCACCCGGGTCAAAAAGCTGCGTGAACTGGGCGCCAAAGAAGTGCACTGCCGCATCAGCTGCCCGCCCGTGGTCAGCCCCTGTTTCTACGGCGTGGATTTCGCCTCGCCCAAAGAACTGCTGGCCGTGAAACACAGTGTGGAAGAAATCCGCGTCATGCTGGGCCTGGACACCCTGTCCTTCCTCTCCCCGGAAGGGCTGCTCAAGGCCGTCTCCCACCCGGATTCTTACTGCATGGCCTGTTTCGACGGCAAATACTGCATCCCCGTGGAGGCTGATTCCACCCCTGGGTGCGGGTGCTAGACTGACTGGGTGAAAGGCACTTTTGTCGAAGCCATCCAAGAGTGAAAGCAGGGCGCTGCCCTGCACCCGCCAAGGGCTGGCGCCCCTGGACCCCATACAGGGTGACTAAGAAAATGGTGCATATCTGCCGTTCTGTTCGCGCCCCGGCGCTCACATACTGGCGGATACCGGCATGATAGGGTAAAAGAAGCGGAACCGTAGTTGTACGGTTCCGCTTTATCAACGAGATTTCCTACATACCCCCTGTCAAAGTTTTTTGAGGAGGGGGATGAGGTCCAGGAGAAGGGGGAACCCCTTTTTTGGAAAAAAGGGGTT
>JAVBNC010000138.1:0-10265 GCA_031551765.1 Desulfovibrionaceae bacterium | reverse complement strand
CCAGTCCTGCAGAGCCCGGTCCTGAGAACAGGCATCGATTGGGTCGGACCGGTTGGGGCAAAAATGGTTCCGCGCCAACCCCCTCCTCCAAACCACTTTACCGGGTTAACGCAAAGCCCTGGCCGGAACTTCCGGTCAGGGCTTCTGTTTTGCCGTAAATTACATGAAGGGCAATCCCTTCATGTTTTACCCCTAATCGCGGGTCCAGGGGGCCGCTGCCCCCTGGCGGGTGCAGGGCAGAGCCCTGCTCTCATTCTTCATTGGCTTCGGCAGCTAGTTCTTCATCACGTTATGATCAACGACATAACGGTACACGTGACCGCGCCCGCCAGCATGGGCAGGAAGGTGCGGCGCACCAGGTCGAAGGACGAGATGCCCGCGATGCCGGATTCCGCGATCATGGCCCCGCTGATGGGCGACATGATGCGGCCTATGCCGGAACAGAACTGCAGGGGCACGATCATGGCGAAGGCGGAAATGCCCATGCCTTCCGCCATCTTGGGCACCAGGGCCGCGAAAGAGAAAAAGGCCGCGTTGCCCGAACCCATGATGATGGTGATGGTGGTGATGAAAGCCGTCATGATCAGAATCATGGCCATGCTGGTGAAGCCGGAGTTCTGCACGGCCTTGATCAGGGTATCCACCGCGCCTATGGCCATCAGCCCCTGGGCGAACAGCTCCCCGGCCACGATCAGGCTGACCACGTTGGTGAACTGCATGCCCATGCCCTCGAAAAAGCTCATCAGCTGCTTGGAAACCAGGCGTATGTCCCCTTTGCGCCGCCCTATCTCGCAAAGCAGGGAGATAAACACGGCTATCAGCATGGCCGGGATGACGCTCATCTTGATGCCGCTTATGCCGTAGCGGCTGCAGGTGAGCAGCAGCACCAGCGGCAGGGCGGGGAGGATCATGTAGAATACCGGGGCCTTGTCCTCTTCCTTTTCGTCCAGCTTGGGCAGGGCGGCCAGACCGGCCGCTATGGTGTGGCCCGCCTTGCGGTCCATCCAGATCTGCACGGCCACCAGCACCACTGTCACGGCCACCACCCCGGCCCCGATGACGGGCAGCACGGTGACGAAGTATTCCGTGGGGTCCATGTTGGCTATCCTGGCCGCCAGAATGGCCTGGCCGTCCGCCGGACCGAAGTCGATGCCGCCGGTACAGGCCACGGCCGCCGTGGAAGACAGGGGCCCGAGTCCCAGGCGCATCAGAATGGGGAACACGGTGACCATGAGCAGAAGCCCCAGGCCCGAAGCGCTGGGGATAAACATTTTCAGGGCCTGGCCCACCAGAAAGGCCGCCGCCAGCACGATATACGGGGAGCGGATCAGCCGCAGGGGCCGAACCACCACGTCCACCATGGCTCGGCTGGCCCCGATTTTGTTCATGTAGCTGGAAAAGCCGCCGGCGGTCATGATGATTAAGCCCAGGCCGGCCACGCGGTTGCTCATAAGCGACATCAGGGCCTGGAAGGGCTCGAACCAGATGAAGCCCATGGCCTGGGTTTTGCCGGGCAGCAGCGCCTTGACCGGAATGCCCATCAGAATGGAGGCGAAAAGCAGGAACAGCCCGCCGCCGAAAAGCACGAACTGCGGCTGGTAGTTTTTCAGCAGCATGCGGATCATCACCGCCACGAGAACAAGGGATATCAGAACGCCTGCCATACGGGCTCCTTTACCTCCGCGCGGTAAGTTTGTGCGCGGTCTGGCTGCCGGTTGCTGAACAAAGGCCATTACGCCTCAAAGCGCGGCGATAGTATGAGGACTTCCCTCCGCTGCCAAGGGGAAAACGCTTCATGCCGATGACTTTTCCCGCGCCGCTTCCCCAGGCCGCCGCCGGTCCGGAGTGACGGCTTCCCCAGAGGGAAGCCGGACGCAAAAAAGCCGCGCCGTGTCCGCCCCTCTCAGCGTGCCAGGCGCGGCTTTTCGCGCGGTTTTTATACCGCTTCCGGTTTTTCCTCTTCCTCTTCTCCCTCTTCAATGCGCAGGGGGATAAGCTCAAAGGGTATGCCCATGCGGAACAGGCTGCGCTGCAGGCTGAAGCTTTGGTAGTTGTGCAGCACGCGCTCGAAAAAGCTGTCTTCCTTGAACACCAGCTGCCCGCCGAAAAACACCGCTCTGGGGTACTGTCCGCTCAAAGCGGGGGCCAGCTTCACCACCTCTTCCACCACGTCCGTGCCCACGGCCCACACGGCTTCGGCGTGAAAGCCGTGCCGCCGCACCAGGTCCGCGTACTTGCCCGTCTGGGCAGCCAGGCGCGTTTTCAACGCTTCCAGGTCTTCCGGGCGGCGGAACACCGAAGCGTCCACCACGCCCACCTGCAGGAACACCAGGTTGCTGAAATTCCGGCCGTGATATTTCAACAGCGAAAGCAATGAACTTATGCCCAGACCGTTGTAGCCGCCCACTAAAAGCACGGCGGTGCGCTCCTGGCGCGAAGGCGGCGTTTCTTCCTCCAGCGGCTCCACGGGCAGGCCAAAGGCTTCCGTGCGGCCCACCAGGAGGTCCAGCTTGCGCACCATGCGGCCCACGTCGTCGTAATGGCGGCGCACCACCAGGGCCAGGGCCACCAGCAGCGAAGTGACCACCAGGGTGATCCAGCCGCCTTCGTCAAATTTCACGATGACCACGGAACAAAGAATGGACGCGGTCACCAAAAGGCCTATGCCGTTAATGGCCAGCTTGCGCCGCCAGGCCCGCGCCGTGGCCCGCGCTTGCCACCAGTGGCGCACCATGCCCGCCTGGGAGAGCACAAAGGTTATGAACACATTGATGGAGTAAAGCACCACCAGGTGCGAGACGTTGCCCTGCGAGGCCAGCATGAGCACCAGGGCTCCGAAGCTGAAGCAGAGTATGCCGTTCTGGGAAACCAGCCGGTCGGAGAGCACGGAAAAGCGGCCCGGCAGCCAGCGGTCCAGGGCCATGTTGGACAGCACCCGCGGCCCGTCCAGAAAGCCCGTCTGGGCCGCCACGAACAGCAGCAGCGCTTCCGAGGCCAGGGTCACCAGGATAAAGCCCTGCCCCATCCCAGGAGACCAGGAAGCGGTCATGGCGCCGAACAGGGTGGCGTTCAGGGTTTTGCCCTCTTCCACGCGCACGTTGAACAGCACGTAAGCCGTCATCAGCCCCAGCACGGTGACGGCCAGGGAAGCGGCCATGTACAGCATGGTGCGCTTGCCGGTCTGCACGCGGGGCTCGCGCAGCATGGGCAGGCCGTTGCTCACCGCTTCCAGGCCGGTGTAGGTCCCGGCGCCCATGCTGTAGGCCCGAAGCAGGAGCGCAGCCAGCCCGAAGGTGCCCAGTTCCGCGTGGCTCACCTGCACTTCCTGGGCAAGGCGAGCCGCCACAGCCGGGCCGTCCATGGCGTGCACCACCACGGCGTAGATAATGGCAAAGGCGTGGGTGAGCACGAACACCATAAACACCGGCACCAGAAACTGCACGGATTCCTTCACGCCCCGCAGGTTCATCACGGTGATCAGCACAATGCCCAGTATGGCCACCGGCACTTTCCAGGCGTGCAGACTGACGGGCAGCAGGCTGAAAATGGCGTCCGCGCCGCTGGCAATGGACAGGGTGATGGTCAGCACATAGTCGATGATCAGCGCGCAGCCGGAAAACATGCCCAGCTTGGGGGAAAGCAGGCGGGAAGCCACGAAATAGCCCCCGCCCCCGTCCGGGAACAGCTCGATGATCTGCGAGTAGCTGGCCGCGATGACAAAAATGGTCACGGCCGTCATCAGCCCCACGATAAGGGCCAGGATGCTGTGTTCCCCCAGGGCGGCAAAGGCTTCGAACGGGCCGTAGCAGGAGGAGGAAAGCCCGTCCGCGCCCAGGCCCACCCAGGCGAAAAAGGCGATAAGCGAAAGGCGGTGGAACAGGGATCGGTCGCCCAGGTTCACGCCTTCCCCGATCACGATATTTTTCAGGCGCTGCCCAAAGCCGGGGCGTTGCTCATCATCCATGGCCGGTCCTTTGTCGAAGTCTGCGGGATGTGCCTGTATACTCCGACGCCGCATGCAGAACAAGCCCGGCTTGAAAAATAACGGGATAGACAACCATTTCCCGTTGGGGGATGGACGGAAAAAAACTTCGGGCTCAGGCACGCGCCTTGGGCCTGGGCGGAATGCCCCGTTCGCAGGGCACGGCCACCTGGCAGAAACCGCAGCCCTTGGGCGGCTCAATGGCAAAACGCTCAATTATGTACGGGCCGACCACCTGCCGGATATAGGCCTTGCAGCGCCTTTTATCGTGCCCGTCCTTGCTCAGCGCCCCGGCGGGACAGCGTTTGACGCACTTGCCGCAAATGCCGGAGTTGAAATGCAGGCAGTATTCGCGGTGGGAGGCGTAGGGCCGCTCGCTGACGGGCAGATCCAGCCGCGCCACCACGGAACCGGTGCGCATGGCCTTGCCCGCCGGGGTGATCAGCCCGTCGCACAGGCCAAAAGTGCCCAGGCCCGCCGCGTAGGCCGCGTGGCGTTCCGACCACTTGGAGGCGAAAGTGTATTTTTCGCACTCCAGGCGCGTCCAGTCCGGCAGCAACTGCGGGGCCACGGCCTGTATCCCGGCTTTTTCCAGGGCCGCCACCAGGTGCAGGCGCAACCCCTTGTTAACACGCTTCTCGCCCAGCACGCGGGCCTTGACCCAGCGTTCCGCGGGCAGTCGCCCTTCCTCGCGCTGGTCGCCCAGCGTGCGCCCGGTCTGGGGCAGAATCCAGGAAATGACGCGCAGCTCTTCCTTGAGCACGTTTTCCCCTGGGAAAGCCATCAGAAAGGCTTCCAGCGGCGTCCAGTGGAACTCGCCCACATACCCCGCCTTGTAGGCGTCCCACAGCGGGTCAGCGCCGGAGGAGACACCGAACAGCGGCATCTCAAAGGCCGGTTCGGGTTCCGCCATGCCCAGGTCGTTGTCCGGGCCGCGCATAAAGGCGTTGGCTGTTTCCGTAACGTAAGACAAGGCTTCGGCGGGGGAGGCAAAGGCCATGACCGGCTCCTTGGCTGAAGGTGTGGAAGGAAACTCGTTACTTCGCCATGCACCCGTTCCACGCCTTTGGTCAAGCGCCTGCCCGGCGCGGGCCTGTTGCGTTAGAGCCGCTGAAACGGTATGAGGCCAGGATATGAACACGCGCCGCCCCTTCACTGAACAGGAACTGGCCATTCTGCGCATTGTGCAGCGGGATCTGCCGGACAGCCTCACGCCTTTCGCGGACATTGCCCGGGAAGCGGGCGTGGACGAAGGCTTTGTGCTGTCCTTTCTGCGGGGCATGAAAGAAGACGGCCGCATCCGGCGTTTCGGGGCCAGCGTTAAGCACCAGAAAGCCGGGTTCAGCCACAACGCGATGGTGGCCTGGATGGTGGACGAAGCCCTGGCCGACGCGGCGGGCAAAAAAGCGGCGGAACACCCCGGCATTTCCCACTGCTACTACCGGCCCTCTTCCGCGCCGGACTGGCCCTACACCCTGTTCACCATGATCCACGGCAAAAGCGAGGTTGAATGCCTTGACGTCATTGCCTGGCTGCGCGAGCACACCCCCCTGCGGGACTACGCCGTGCTGAAGAGCCTGAAAGAGCTGAAAAAAATTTCCATGACCTACTTCTAGGCGCGCCGCCGCCACAAGGAACCGTTATGACCGCCAACGCCAAGTCCAGCGAGCTTTTCTCCCGTGCCCAGAACCGTATCCCCGGCGGCGTGAACAGCCCGGTGCGGGCCTGCCTTTCCGTGGGCGCGGACCCGCTGTTCGTGGCGGAAGCTTCCGGCAGCCGTCTGCGCAGCGTGGACGGCAAAAGCTACATCGACTTTGTGCAGTCCTGGGGACCGCTGCTTTTGGGCCATGCCCACCCGGCCGTGACGGAAGCCGTGCAAAAGGCCGCCGCCAAAGGCACCAGCTACGGCGCGCCCTGCGAGGACGAAGTGCTGCTGGCGGAAGCCGTGGCCGAAGCCATGCCCCTGGTGGAAATGCTGCGCATGGTCAATTCCGGCACGGAAGCCACCATGAGCGCCCTGCGCCTGGCCCGCGCCGCCACCAAGCGGGACACGGTGGTCAAATTCGAAGGCTGCTACCACGGCCATGCGGACCCCTTTCTGGCAAGCGCCGGATCCGGGGTGGCCACCCTGTCCATACCCGGCACGCCGGGCGTGCCCGCCGCCGTGGTGAAAGATACGCTCCTGGCCCCGTATAACGACCTGGCCGCCGTGGCCGCGCTGTTCAAGGCGCATCCCACGGACATCGCGGCCGTCATTGTGGAACCCGTGGCCGGGAACATGGGCCTGGTGCTTCCCGCCCCCGGCTTTTTGCAGGGCCTGCGCGAACTGTGCGACGCACACGGCGCGCTGCTGATTTTCGACGAGGTCATCACCGGGTTCCGGGTGGGCTACGGCGGCGCGCAGGAGCGTTACGGCATCAAACCGGACCTGACCACCCTGGGCAAAATTATCGGAGGCGGGCTGCCCGTGGGCGCGTACGGTGGGCGGCGCGACCTGATGCGCCTGGTAGCGCCCAGCGGCGGCGTGTACCAGGCCGGAACGTTGTCCGGCAATCCTTTGGCCATGGCCGCGGGCCTGGCCACCTTACGCACGCTGAAAAACAGCGACTACAAGGGCCTGGAGACGCGGGTGGAAGGCTTCTGCCAGGAGCTGGAGCGCCGTTTCGCGGCCAAGGGCCTGCCCGCGCGCATCAACCGCGTGGCCAGCATGTTCACCATCTTTTTCACGGACGCGGCGGTGACGGACTTCGCCTCGGCCAAGAAAGCGGACGGCGCGCGCTACGCGGCCTTTTTCCGCGCCATGCGGGATGCGGGCGTCTGGCTCGCGCCTTCGGGCTTTGAAGCGGCCATGGTCTCCTTTGCCCACACGGACAAAGATCTTGCCGACATGCTGGACGCCGTGGATCGTTTCCAGGGCTGACCTTCCGGAGTCGCTATGCTCCAGGCTTACGCACCGGCGACGCTGTTCCGGCGCATGCCCGCCCACTGGCCGCGCGTGTTCTGCATTGCGCTGGCGGCCAATTTTTTCGTCTTTTTCTACGGCATGGCCCAGCATTCCCTGGGCAGCCATGAAATCGCGCTGCTGCGGGGCCTGCCCCTGCTCTACGGCGTGGACGCCGCGCGCTGGTTCGCCCCGTTCATCAACAGTCTGAGCGGATTTGAACTGGTGCCCGTGTACACCCAGACGCTCGCCATCATCTTTCAGGTGCTGGCGGGCATGGGGGCCGTACTGGTCTGGAAACGGGACGCCGACTTCGTTCCTTTGCTGGCCGGGGCGCTGTTTGTCTCGCTTATTCCCTTTGTCACGGAATTCTACTTTTTCCGGGCCATGTCCCCGGTGTTCGCTTTTGCCCAACTGGGCATGGTCCTGGCCCTGCTGGCTGCCCGCAAGCGCAACCAGGCCGGGTTCGCCCTGGCCGTGCTCTGCATGGTGCTGGCCTTTGCCTGCTACCAGTCCTCAGTCATGACCTTCGGCGTTTTGTGGTGCGGTCTGCTGGCTTTTGGCCTGGCGGAATGGGACGGTTCCCCGGAACATGCCCGCCGTCTCGCCGGGAACCTGGCCCTGCCCCTGGCCGCCCTGTTCCTGGGCGCGCTCGTCTACTACCTTTCCATCTCCCTGGTGCCATCGGACAAGAGCATTTACGTGCTGCAGACGGCCAAGGTGCCTTTGGTGGAACGCGCGCTGAACACCGTGCGTTCCGCCTTTGCCCATTTGTGGCTCAGCCAGCCCTACCAGCCGCGCTTTCTCAAGGTGCTGCTGCTCCTGGCCGTGCTGGGCGGCGTGTTGCATCTGCTAGTGACGTCCTTTCGGCTCACGCCCCGCAAAGCCCTGCTGCGGACCGCCCTGCTGCTCGTCGCCCTGCTGGGGCTTGTTGTCGCATCCAAGTCCCAGCACCTTATTTCCGCGTCCACCAAGTTTTACAGCTACCGTTTCGCGGGTTGCGGCCTGACCTACGTGTACCTGTTCTTTCTCACCGCACTTCTCGTCTCTCCCGCCAAACTCTGGCGGCGCCTGGGGCTTTTCTGCCTCTGCCTGGCCGTCCCGGCCTTTGCGGTCAACGATTTGCGCGCGCAGCTGCATCTGGCCCAGTCCTACACCCACGATCTGGCCATTCTGAACCGGGTGGTGGCGCGCGTGGAAGCGCTGGAAAATTTCGTTCCCGGCAAGCCGTACACCGTAGTGCAGTTCGGGGTCACGCCCCCGTATTTCCGCAGCGCGTACCCGCAAAGAAGCTACGATATCCCCGGCCTGTATTTCCAGTACACGTCCCTTTCCCCGGTCTGGCGGCCGGGGGTGGCCATGCGCTTGCTTTCCCCCTACCTGCGCATAGGCACGCGCGTGGACATGCGCAGCGACGCGCAGCGCGATATTCTGGAAAAGGCCGTCCGGGCGGCGGAAAAACGCCGCGCCTTTCCTGCCAGGGGGTCCTGCTTCATCATGGACAGTGACATCCTGGTGCTGATCTTCGAGCGCAAGGCCGTGCGCGAGATACGCGAGCGCCTGGAGCGCACGGCCTCCGCTCTTGTTCCGCCCCCTTCCCCCTGAGACGGACAGCAACGTAACGCAAGTCATTGGGCAGCGGCACCCAAGGCAAAACGTTTTCTCTTGAAATGTCGACATTTTTTATATAGAGTCAGGCCGCCATCCAGGATGGCTCTTTTGCTCCACGGGAACAAACCCGGCCGGACGCTCTTCAAAGAGACGGAGCGCGGCGCTGTATGGGCAGCGTCTTTTAATAGCTTCTTTTAGATAACGTTTTCTTACGGAGAGTGCATATGGAAAAGCGTCTGGAAATGCACGGCGGCGTCCTGGGCGGGCTGGTCCCCCTTCTCATCCTGGTTATCGGGCTGGTCTGGCTTTCCGTGGCGGAACGCGGCGGCACCAAGCCCTTCTGGTCCTGCGCCTGGATAGCCGTGGCCGTGGGCCTTTTTTTCGCCAAGAACAAGTCCGACTACTGCAAAGCGGCCATGCGCGGCATAGGCGATAAAAACGGCATTGTGGTCATTACCGCCTGGCTGTTCGCCGGGGTGTTCGGCAAGCTTATGGCCGCGGGCGGCCTGGTCAACGGGCTGCTGTGGATGGGCATGATCACGGGCGCGAAAGGCGCGGTGTTCACCCTGCTGGTTTTCGCGGCGGCCATGCTTTTTTCCATGGGCACGGGCACCAGCACCGGCACCTGCATAGCCCTGACCCCGGTGCTCTACCCCGCCGGGTACTTCCTGGGCGCGGACCCGTCCATGCTGGCCCTGGCCATTCTGTCCGGCGCGGCTTTCGGCGACAACCTGGCCCCCATTTCCGACACCACCATCGTTTCCGCGTACACGCAGGGCGCCACCATGCGCGATGTGGTGCGTTCGCGCTTTCCCCTGTCCATAAGCGCCGCCGCCGTGGCGGCCGTGGTTTTTGCCGTGTTCGGCGGCGGCGGTTCCTTGAAGACCCTGCCCGCCATCCATGCGCAGCTCAACCCCGTGGGCCTGCTCATGCTTGTCGCTCTCGCCATTGTGGTTATCGCGGCCCTTTCCGGCAGGCATATCATTGAAGCCCTGATTTACGGCAACATCGCGGCCGCCGTGCTGGGCATCGTTTCCGGCAAAATCACGCTGCTGAACATTTTCGGCATCCCGGCCAAGCGCGGCATGAGCACGGGCCTGGTGGAAGACGGCATCAACGGAGTGGTGGGCGCGGTCATTTTCGCCATTCTCATTCTGGCCGTCACCCAGATTCTTGTGGAAAGCGGCATCATGCGCAGTATTCTGGACTACGCGCACAAAGCCGTGGTGCGCACGGTGCGCCAGGCGGAACTGTTCATTATCGGCGTGACCATTCTGGCTTCCATCCCCATTTCCGCCAACGCCCCGGCGGAACTGCTGGTCGGCCCCTCCCTGGTGCGGCCCATGGGCGAAAAGTTCGACCTGGCCCCGGCCCGGCGGGCCAACCTGATGGACTGCGCCGTGTGCACGCTGTTCTTCACCCTGCCCTGGCACATCGCGGTGGCCGCCTGGTACGGGGTGGTGGTTTCCTCGTCGGAAGCCTACGGCATAGCCCCGCCGCCCGTGAGCATCGCGTTGTACAACCCCTAGTCCTGGACCCTGCTGGCCGTGCTGCTCTTTTCCGCCTACACCGGCTGGAACAGAAAACTGGGCGGCAACGACAAGGCCGCCGGCGCGGAAAGCGCCTGATTCCCGCCTCCGGCCCGGAAGCCCGCACGCGCGTCCGGGCCGGCGAGACGCCCCCATCCCGCAAGCTTTACCGGCCCCCATCCCATCAGGCCATGCGCGCCGG
>JAVBNC010000050.1:0-11406 GCA_031551765.1 Desulfovibrionaceae bacterium | reverse complement strand
CTCATTGAAAAAAAGGTGCTTACCTAAAATTGACCTCTGGGCTTGTATCAACGCAAAACGCCCCAATCTACCCCATCAAAGTTCTTTGTAGGGGTATTGGGGGTCGGGGGTAACGGGGCAACCTTTCTTCCAAGAAAGGTTCCCCCTTTCCCCCCGACCCCCTATCCCCTTACAAAGAACTGTGATGGGGTCAAAGGGGGCGTGTCACGTTGATCCAATCCAATCGGACAAGAATAGGTCAGCACCTGTTTTCAAGTCAGCGCACGGCCGTAAGTGAGCGCCGTGGCGCGACAATTTTGCAGGATAGCAAAATTGCCCGTTGGGGTCTTCCCCGGCGCCCCGCAGGGGCGAGGCACAGGAAGTGCCGAGTCAGCGGAACGGCAGATCCGCACCATTCTCCTAGTCACCCTGTATGGGGTCCAGGGGCGCCAGTCCTTGGCGGGTGAGTCCAGAGAGGGCGGAGCCCTCTTTGGCCGCCGGAGGCATTCTTTTAACTACCGCTTGCTACCCCCCGCCCTCTTTTTCAACGCGTTGATGCGTTTTTCCACCACCTGGGGGTTGGGGTAGGTGGTGAGCAACCGCTGGAAAAGCTCCAGGGATTCCTTGTTGTTGCCTTGCAGCTCCAGGGCGTCGGCCAGCATGAACATGCTGAGGGACCGTAGCGGCGCGGCCACGCCTTCCTGGGCCAGCACGGCGCGCAGGTTGCCTATGGCTTCCGGCAGATTTTCCTCGGCCATGTGGGCTTCCGCGCGGTCGTACAGACACTGGCCGCGCACGGTGCCGGTCACGTTCTGGGCCAGACAGCGGTTCAGGGCTTCTTTGGCCGTTTCGAACTCCAGACGGCGCATGTAGATTTCCGCCTGGTCGCGGTAGGCTTCGGCCCGCTCTTCCGGCGGAGCGGCTTTATCTTCCGCGACAATGGCCCACATGGTGAGCGCCTGGTCGTACTTGCGGGAAAGCTGGTACAGGGCCCCCAACTGGCGCACCACAAGGCGGCTGCGGCCCGGCTCTTTCCCGAACTCCAGGCGCATGGCTTCCAGCAGCTCTATGGCGGCCTTGCGGTCGTGGCGCACGGTCAGGGCCAGGTCCACCAGACTGTTCCAGGCTTCCCAGCGGCTTTTGCCGTCCGGGTTGCGGCGCAGGTAGCGCTCAAAGGCGTGCTCCGCGCTGATGAAGTCCCGCTGCATCAGCGCGGTGCGGGCTTCTTCTATGTCGTTGCGGGCGCGCTTTTCCTCTTTCAGGCAGGCGGCGAGCGCAAGACACAGCAGCATGACCGCAAGCACTCTTGCGGTCATGCCGGTTGCTGTGCGAAACGCCCGCATTACTCGCCCTGGCCGTCGCCGTTGCTTTCGTCTATGCGGTCAAAGCCCACCACTTCCGCGTTGCCGTCCAGGGAAACCAGGCGCACGCCCTGCGTTGCCCGGCCTATGCTGCGCACGTCGTTGACCCCGATGCGGATAATTTTGTTGGTGGACGAAAGCAGGATGAGCGCATCGTGTTCGCCCACGGTCATGGCGCCCAACACGTCGCCGGTCTTGGGCGTGACCTTGAAGTTGATGATGCCCTTGCCGCCGCGCGACTGCACCCGGTACAGTTCCAGCTTGGTGCGCTTGCCGTAGCCGTTGCGGGAAACGGTCATGATTTCCGGGTCTTCCCCGGCTTCCACGGTCACGCAGGCCACCACGGCGTCGCTGCCGCGCAGGGCCACGCCCTTGACGCCGGAAGCGCCCCGGCCCATGGGCCGCGCTTCCTGGCCCATGAAGCGTATGGCCAGGCCGTCTTTGGTGGTCAGCACCACGTTGCAGGTATCGCAGACCTCACGCACGGTGATCAGCTCGTCATCCTCGCGCAGGCCCACGGCGATAAGGCCGGTCTTGCGGCACTTGGCGTACATGGAGGCCGGGGAACGCTTGACCATGCCCCGCTTGGTGACGAACAGGAAGTAGCGCTCGTCCGTGAATTCGCGGATGGAGAGCACCGTGGCCACCCACTCGTCCTTGTCCATGGGCATCAGGTTGGCGATATGCGCGCCCTTGGCCGTGCGGCTGCCTTCCGGCACCTGGTGCACTTTCAGCTGGAACATGCGGCCCTTGTTGGTGAAGAGCAGCAGATACTGGTGGTTGGTGGTGGTGATGAAATCCTGCACGAAATCGTCGTCGCCGGTGTGCAGGCCGGCTATGCCCTTGCCGCCGCGCTTCTGCTGCTGGTAGTTGTCCAGCGTGGTGCGCTTGATGTAGCCGCGCCGGGACAGGGTGATGACCACGTCCTCGTCCGGGATCAGGTCTTCGATGTCGATGCCTTCCAGGTCGTCCACCACGATTTCCGAACGCCGTGGCGTGGCGTAGGTGGTTTTCAGTTCCGTGATCTCGTCGCGGATGACGCCGCGCAGCACCTCTTCGTTCTCCAGGATGGAACGCAGGTACTCGATGAGCTTGAGCAGCTCGCGGTATTCTTCCAGCAGCTTTTCGTGCTCAAGGTTGGTCAGGCGCTGCAGACGCATGTCCAAGATAGCCTGGGACTGCACGTCGGACAGGCCGAAGCGGACCATGAGCTTTTCCTTGGCTTCCTGCGGGGTTTTGGATTCCCGGATCAGGCGAACCACTTCGTCGATATTGTCCAGCGCGATGCGCAGGCCTTCCAGAATATGCGCTCTCGCCTCGGACTTTTTCAAATCGTAGCGCGTGCGGCGGATAACCACCTCGCGCCGGTGCTCCAGGAACGAGGACAGCGCGGCTTTGAGCGTCAGCAGCTGCGGCTTGTTGCCCACCACGGCCAGCATGTTGTAGCTGAACGAGGTTTCCAGCGGCGTATACTTGTACAGCGAATTGATGATGATATCCGGGATGGTGCCGCGCTTGAGGTCCAGCACGATGCGGATGCCCTTGCGGTCGGATTCGTCCCGCAGGTCGGAGACCCCGTCTATGCGCTTCTCGTTGACCAGGACGGCGATTTTTTCCACCAGGCTGGACTTGTTCAGGGCAAAGGGGATTTCGCGGATGACAATGGCTTCCACGCCCTTTTTCCGGGTTTCCACCTCCACCTTGCCGCGTATCTTCACGGAACCCCGGCCCGTGGCGTAAGCATCCACCAGGCCCTGGCCCGCGTAGACGAAGCCGCCCGTGGGGAAATCCGGCCCCTTGATGCAGGTCATCAAATCGGAAACGTCGCATTCCCCGTCTTCCAGCAGCAGCAGCAGGCCGTCGCACAGTTCCCCCAGGTTGTGGGGCGGAATGTTCGTGGCCATGCCCACCGCAATGCCGGAAGAGCCGTTGAGCAGCAGGTTGGGCACTTTGGTGGGCAGAACTTCCGGTTCCAGCAGAGTATTGTCGTAGTTGGGCCGGAACTCCACCGTCTCTTTGTCGATGTCGTCCAGAAACTCCCCGGCCAGGCGGGACATGCGCACTTCCGTGTACCGCATGGCCGCGGGCGCGTCGCCGTCTATGGAGCCGAAGTTGCCCTGGCCTTCCACCAGGGTGTCGCGCATGGAAAAATCCTGCGCCATGCGCACCAAGGCGTCGTACACGGCCGAATCGCCGTGCGGGTGGTACTTACCGATAACGTCACCCACCACCCGCGCGGACTTCTTGGGAGGCCGGGTATACCCGTTGCCCAGCTCATACTGCGCGAACATGATGCGCCGGTGCACCGGCTTCAAACCGTCCCGCACGTCCGGAATGGCCCGTCCGATAATCACCGACAGGGAATATTCCAGATACGATTTCCTCAGTTCCTGCTCTATGCTCACTAATGGCTTCTCAGACACAAATGCCTCCGGCGGCCAGGGGGGTCGCGCTGACGCGACGCCCGGGGGAAGGGAAACCCCTTTTTTGGAAAAAAGGGGTTTCCCTTCCCCCGGACCCCCATCCCTTCCTCAAAAAACTTTGACAGGGTTTATGGGGCCGTTTCTCGTTGATCGTATGGCTGCCGTACAATTGCGGCAGCGCCTTTTTCACTCTATCAATTCAGCATCCGTCAGTATGTGAGCGCCGTGGCGCGACAATTTTGCAGGATAGCAAAATTGCCCGCCGGGGTCTTCCCCGGCGCCCCGTAGGGGCCAGGCACAGGAAGTGCCTGGTCAGCAGAACGGCAGATGCGCACATTTTTCTTAGCTACCCTGTATGGGGTCCAGGGGCGCCAGCCCTTGGCGGGTGCAGGGCAGAGCCCTGCTTCGACTCTTAATTGGCTTCGACAAAATTGCCTTCCAACCCCGCTAGATATCCAAATCCTGCACGCTCAAGGCGTTCCTCTCGATAAACTCGCGCCGGGGCTCCACGCGGTCGCCCATGAGCTGCTCGAAAGCTTCGTTGGCTTCTTCGGCGTCTTCGATGTTTACTTGCAGCAGGACGCGGTTTTCCGGGTTCATGGTGGTGACCCAGAGCTGTTCCGGGTTCATTTCGCCGAGGCCCTTGTAGCGCTGGATATTGATGCCCTTGCGGGCCTCTTCCAGGATGCGGGCTTTGAGCACGAACAGGCCTTCCACGCTGAAGCGGTCTTCTTTGCGCTCCAGGTTGAAAAGGAAGGTGCCGCACTGGTCGCGCAGCTTGGAGAGGGTGGTCCAGGCCTGGCCGTACATGCGGGAATTGAAGAACTCCACGCCCACGCGGGTCTTGTGGCCGTTCTTGTCTTCGAACACCAGCCAGGTGCGCTGTTCCAGCTCGGTTTCCTCGGACTGGATGGTGAAAGAGAAGCCCTGGTCCGACATCCAGGAGCGGAACGAGGACAACTCGCCGTTGGCGCGGTCCGTGAACCATTCCGGCAGCAGTTTGTCACCGTATTTGAGGAAGGAGAGGAACAGGTTTTCGCTGATACCCGCATTTTCCGCGTCGCGCATGCGGGCGTTGATGAAATCGATGTCCTTGTACAGGGCGATGACGCCCTCGCCTTCAAAGGTCGCGCCTTTCTCGGTCTTGATGACCAGGTCCTTGCTGATGCGGTCCAGCAGGAAGCTGTTCAGCTCGGCGTCGTCCTTAATGAAACGCTCGAAACGCGAGGAATGCGCCCGGTACAGGGGCGGCTGGGCTATGTACAGGTGGCCGGCGTCGATAAGCTCGCGGTACTGGCGGAAAAAGAAGGTCAGCAGCAGCGTGCGGATGTGCGCGCCGTCCACGTCCGCGTCGGTCATTATCACCACGGTGTGGTAGCGCAGCTTGGTCAGGTCTATGCCTTCCTCTTCCGAGTTGGCGAAGCCTATGCCCGCGCCCATGGCCGTGATCAGGGCCTTGATTTCCTTGTTGGCCAGCATCTTGTCGAAACGGGTGCGCTCCACGTTCAGGATTTTGCCGCGCAGGGGCAGAATGGCCTGGGTGGACGGGTCCCGGCCCTGTTTGGCGGAACCGCCGGCGGAGTCGCCTTCCACGATGAACAGTTCGGAATCCATGGGGTCCTTGCTCTGGCAGTCCGCAAGCTTGCCCGGCAGGGCGTTATCGGAAAGAGCGCCCTTGCGCCGCACCAGGTCCTTGGCTTTGCGGGCCGCGTCGCGGGCTCTTGCCGCGTCCACGGCTTTGTCGATGATCAGCTTGATATCCTTGGGGTTCTCCTCAAAGAAAGTGTTCAGCTTTTCATAGACTATGCCGCCCACCAGGCCCGCCACCTCGCTGTTGCCCAGCTTGGTTTTGGTCTGGCCTTCGAACTGCGGGTGGGGGAGCTTGACGGAGACCACGGCTGTCAGGCCTTCGCGCACGTCGTCGCCGGACAGGGTGATCTTGAGCTTTTTGGCCTGCTCGGAGTTCTTGAGGTAGCCGTTGATGGCCCTGGTCAGCGCGGTTTTGAAGCCCGCCAGGTGCGTGCCGCCTTCTTTGGTGCGGATGTTGTTGGCGAAGGTGAGCACGTTCTCTTTGTACCCGGCGTTGTACTGCAGCGCGAATTCCACCACGATGCCGGAAGCCTCCCCGGTGCCGTTCACTATGCCGTGAATGCCGCTTTCCCCGGAATTGAGGTCCTTGACGAACTGGCGGATGCCGCCGTCAAAGCGGAAGGTTTCGCTTTCGTTGCTGCGCTCGTCAATGAATTCGATTTCCAGGCCGCTGTTGAGATAGGCCAGCTCTTCCAGGCGCTTGCGCAGGATTTCGTAGGAAAAGACCGTGGTCTCGAAAATTTCCTCGTCCGGCTTGAAACGCACGGTGGTGCCGTGGTTTTCCGATTCGCCGATAACCTGCAGGGTTTCCTGGGGTATGCCCCGCGCGTAGCGCTGGCGGTAGCGGTGCCCGTCCCGGCGGATGATGACTTCCAGCATTTCCGAAAGCGCGTTGACGCAGGAAACGCCCACTCCGTGCAGGCCGCCGGAAACCTTGTAGCTGGTGTTGTCGAACTTGCCGCCCGCGTGGAGTTTGGTCATGACCACTTCCACGGCGGGCTTGCCCTCTTTGGGGTGCAGATCGACAGGGATGCCCCGGCCGTTGTCGGAAACGGAGCAGGTGCCGTCCACGTGCAGGCGCACGGTTATTTTGGTGCAAAAGCCGGCCATGGCTTCGTCAATGGAGTTGTCCACCACCTCGTACACCAGGTGGTGCAGGCCCCGGCCGTCCGTGCTGCCTATGTACATGGCGGGGCGCACGCGCACCGCGGACAGACCTTCCAGAACGGTGATGCTGTCCGCGGTATACCCGTTCCCCGGTGTGCTCTGTGTCATGAAGTAACCTCTTCTTCGCTGTAATACGTCTCTTCAACTATTTTCATGGGCATGATGATGACCGTGTATTCCGCGTCGTCACCGCCCTTGATGCCGCAGGGGCCTTCGCTGCCCGTCAGGATGAAGCTGAGTTTTTCCGAACGGTAGTGGTCCAGTATTTCCAGAAGGTTTCTGGTGGGAAACGCTATTTTGGCTATGCTGCCGCCGTATTCCGCGTCCAGGCTTTCCGTGGCCGAGCCCACGTCCTGGCCGGTGGAGGAAAGCACCACTTCCGACCCGGACAAGGTGAAATAGGTGCAGCGGTTGCTGTCGGTATTGAAAATGAGCAGGCGCTCCAGGGCGTCCTGGGCTTCTTTGCGCTGCACGGTGAGCTTGGAGGCGGCGGGGTCGTCCAGCTTGGACAGGAAATTCAGGTAGTCCGGGTACTGGTGCTGGGAAAGCGGCAGGCTGAAGGTTTCTTTCTTGTCCCCGGTACGCAGGAACAGGCGCTTGTCGCCCAGGTTCAGCTCCACTTCCGCCGTGCCCAGCCATTTTTTCAGTTCGGCCAGGTACTTTTTCTGCACCAGAATGCCGTCCGCCGGGAGCAGCGCGTGCAAATCGTCGTTCAGGAAACGCAGCAGAGCGAACTGGTGCCCGTTGAGGCCGCAGGCGTCTATCTGGCCTTCCGGCAGGGGCTTGAGCAGCAGGCAGCTGATGGCGTCCATGTTGTCGCTGTCGCCTATGCAGTAGGAAACGCGCTCGATGAGCTCGGCCAGATAGTCCCCGGACCAGACCACGGCCCCGGATTCCGGAAACTCGGAAAAATTCTGGAACCACACCGGGTCGTTGGTGGGCAGCTTATATTTACGGCGTCCCTGTTCGATGAGCAGGTTGCCGCTGGCTTCGTCCAGGGACAGGGAAATCTGGCCGCCGGGCAGCTTGCGCAACAGATCCACAAAGGCCCTGCCCTGTACCCCGGCCAGCCCGCCCTTGCTGATTTCCGCCGTGTACGCGCCCCGGAATTCCAGGTTGGAGTCCGTGGCCATGATCTGTAAAGAGCCGTTTTCAGCCTTGAGCCAGATGGAGCGCAGATACGCGGCCCCGGTTTTGGCGGGAATGATGTTGGCGGCTTTCTGCAGTCCGTCGATCACGTCTTCTTTGTATATCTTCAAAAGCATAGAATATTCCTTATAGTTTTTATAGGGACTGTTTCTTTGTCGCTAACTAACTATCCATATAATTTTACAGACTATTTCCGGTAACACCCTGGGAACGGAAGTTGTCGGTTCCAGGAAGCTTGCGCACAGGTTCCGTCAGCCCCGGCGGGTTACGCACTTTTTCCTTATAGCTGTAACCAGACTGTTCATAGTGCTGTCACCTTCCTGTAATTTTTGGATTTTTTTATACGCGTACACCACGGTCGCGTGATTTTTCCCTCCAAAAATTTCGCCCAGGGCGGGGAAGGAAAGCCCCAGGAGATCCCGGCACAAAAACATGCTGATCTGCCGGGCCTGCACAATGTCCGGCTGCCGCCTGCTGCCCAGAATAAGCGCGGGCGGCAGGGAAAAGTGTTCCGCCACGGCGTTGATGATGCTTTCCGGGGTAATGGACTGGCTGGCGCTTTCCGCGCTGTGGCTGAGCAGTTTTTCCAGGTCCGTGTCGTTCAGCGCGCAGGCGTTGGTGGCGCAGAACGCGGAAATTTTGTTCATGATCCCGGAAAGCAGCCGTAGATCGTGAAAACGCTGGGCCAGGCTCAGCGCCTGCTCTTTGGACAACGCCTGGCCCAGGCGGGCCGTTTCCGCCAGCACGTAGCGCAGACGTATGTCCAGGTCCGGCTTTTTCAGGGTGACCACCAGGCCGGCTTCCAGGCGGGAGCGCAGCCTGTCCGAAATACCCGTCTTGTCCAGCTCTTCGTCAAAGGCCAGCACCAGGGGCTTGCCGCGGTCCCGGAAGTGGTCGGCCAGATAAATAAGTTCCTGCTGCAGGGCCGGGTGTTCGGAAAGACGCTGGGCGTCATCCAGAAACAGCGCCTCGTAACCGGAAATGCGCTGCCGGGCGGCTGAACCGCCTATGCCCGGGTGGGAGGCGGAAAGGTCTTCCACGCTGCCCAGGTACATGGCGCGGGCCGCGCCGCCGGAAGCCATGGCCCTGGCCGTGGCCCGCAGCATGTGGGTTTTGCCGCAGGTGCCCTTGCCGCAGATGACAAAGGGGAAATAGGACTTGTTGGCCGGGTCCAGGGCTACTTTTCTGGCCATGGCCAAGGGGAATTCGTTCTTTTTGTTGCAGATGAAATTTTCGAACGAGCAAGAATCCCCGGTACGGGCCAGGGGCGTCCCACTTTTTTTTTCCAGCGGCAGGGGCGCGGCGCGTACCGTACCGCCCGGCGCGCAATAGCTGACCGCCACGGAACGGCCCAGAGCTCTTGCCAGCTCCCGTTCCAGGAGCGTGCGTTTTTCCGCGTCAAACCAGCCCGCGAACAGGGCGTGGGGAAAATGCACTTCCAGCTCGCCCTCGCGGCCTTGGCGCAAGAGAAGAGGATCGAACCATTTCTTCAGATCCTGTTCCGAATGCGTGGCCCGCAAAGAGGTGCGAAGGGTCTTTTTCAACACGGACGAGAAAACCTTGGGTTACGCAAAAATCTGTGGCGGAGAATGGCGCAAAAAGGGGCCTTCATACCCGGGGTCGCGCCGCGCAGCACTTTTTTGCCAGGGGACAGATCCGTTCACGCCAAATGATCCCGAGATAAAACGGGCTGAAAGCCCGGGAACGGTAATAGGGATTCCCCCCTATCTGTCGATGGGTGACAATAGCAAAAAAAGCTGCTTCCCACAAGGCATTGCTTGATTTTACCCCCGCAGCCCGCAGCACCGGATACTCCTGGAACCCCATGCTTTTTCCCCGCGCTGAAAGTAAAAGAGGCCGCGCGGCCGCCAACAGGCCGCACGGCGCCGGAATATTTAAGCGTTTTCGTTATAACATGCTTAAATTATAGAGTATATTCAAAACGGTGACAAAGTCCCCTTCCGCCATGTATAACCGTCACGGCACACGCGCCGGGTTTTTTCGGCGCGCGGGCGGAGCATCCGCGCCCGTGCCGCAGAGAACTGGATTATTCATGCGCAAAACCCGCATTCGACGTACGCCTCGAAAACGCTTTATCCTCGCTTCCCTTTTCCTGCTGCTGGCCGTGGGGGCCGCCTTGTTTTTTGCCGTTTCCCCATTCAGGAAAACCCCGGATGCGGAATTCGCGGCCACGGAGCAAGCCGCTGCCCCGGCTTCTCCGGAAAAGGAGGACGTCTCCGGCGGCACGGACCCCTCCTCTGACGGGCGGGACGCGGAACCCAAAGCGCGCGGCCCGCTCATGTACCACGGCACCGTCTCTTCCGGGGACACGGCCGCCGTGCTGCTGCAGGAATGGCTGAACCAAGGGGAAATACAGGCCGTCAGCGACGCTTCCCGCAGCGTGTTTGCCCTGAACCGCCTGCGCATGGGCAACCCCTACACCGTCACCTTTACCGCCGACGAAGGCTTTCTCAGCTTCAGCTACGAAATCGACAACGAGCAAAAGCTCATCATCTCCAAGAACGGCGACGGCTTCAACGCCCACCTGGAGCGCATTCCCTACACCGTCCTCCTGGAACGCGTCACCGGCAGCATAGATTCCAGCCTGTTCCAGGCCGTGGCCGACGCCGGGGAAAGCCCCACGCTGGCCATTGCCCTGGCCGACATTTTCGCCTGGGAAATCAACTTTATCCGCGACCTGCGCGACGGCGACAAATTCACGCTCATCGTGGAAAAGCGTTTCCGGGAAGGAACTTTCGCCGGCTACGGCAAAATCCGCGCCGCCTCCTTCACCAACCAGGGCGAAACCTTCGAAGGCTTCCTCTTCAAAGACAGTCTGGGCACGCCCCACTACTTCAACATCAAGGGCGAGAGCGTCAAACGCGCCTTTCTCAAAGCCCCGCTCTCCTTCACCCGCATTTCCTCCCAGTTCACCAACCGGCGTTTCCATCCCGTGCTCAACGTCTGGCGCGCCCATCCGGCCGTGGACTACGCCGCGCCCACCGGCACGCCCGTCAAGGCCGTGGGCGGCGGAATAGTCTCTTTCTCCGGCTGGGGCAACGGCGCGGGCAACTACGTGGCCCTGCGCCACCCCGGCGGCTACGAAACCATGTATCTGCACCTTTCCCGCATCGCCCGCACAGCCAAAAAGGGCGTCAAGGTCAGCCAGGGAGAAATTATCGGCTACGTGGGCAGCACCGGCGTTTCCACCGGCCCCCATTTGGATTTCCGCATGAAAAAAGACGGGTCCTACGTCAACCCCCTCAAAGTCCTTTCCCCCAGGAGCGAGCCGGTCAGCAAAAAAGACCAGCCCGCCTTCGCCCGCCACGCCGCCCTCTGGCGCGGGTATCTTGACGGCACGCGGGATCTGCCGCTGGAGCCGTAGGGATTAGTTGTCGAAGCCATCCAAGAGTGAGAGCAGGGCTCTGCCCTGCACCCGCCAAGGGGCGCGCCCCTTGGAACCCATTCAGGGTGGATAAAAAGCTAGTGCGCATCTGCCGTTCTGTTCGCGCTTGCAGCGCTCACATACTGGCGGGTGCTGATTTGATAAGCTGAAAGGGGCGGAACCGTGATTGTACGGAGCCGACACCATCAAAGAGAGACGCCCCCATTACCCTGTCAAAGTTTTTAGGGGCAAGGGAGGAGGTCCGGAGGAGGGAAAACCCCCGTTTTCCCACAAGGGGGGATTCCCGCCTCCGGGGGGGACGAAGGCGGGGGGGGGGGCGCGCGCGCGCCGG
>JAVBNC010000068.1:0-2790 GCA_031551765.1 Desulfovibrionaceae bacterium | reverse complement strand
CAAGTTGGAGGAGGGTAAAAAACTTTTTTGCAAAAAAGTTTTTTCCCCTCCTCCAAACCTCCTCCCTTTTTCAAAAAACTCTATCAGGGTAGATAAAAGCGCCGTGCCTCAAAAGGGTGCGGCGCTTTCATGCACAGGCTGCTTTGCCCTCTCGCGACAGCACCGGCCAGTATGTGAGCGCCGTGGCGCGACAATTCCGCAGGATAGCGGAATTGCCCGCCGGGGTCCTCCCCGGCGCTCCGAAGAGGTGAGGGCCAGGACGGCCCGAATCAACAGAACGGCAGTCGCGCACCATTTTCTTAGTCACCCTGAAAGGGGTCCAGGGGCGTCAGCCCTTGGCGGGTGCAGGGCAGCGCCCTGCTTAGACTCTTGGATGGCTTCGACAAAATTGCCTTTTTAGCGGCCTTGCTTCAAGCCCCGCGCCGGGCTATACGGAACAATAGTGCAATACCCTTATCCGTACCGTTAACCCCGGAGGAATCCGCATGGCTGCCAAGAAAATTCTGATGTTTGTCGGCGATTTTGTGGAAGATTACGAAGTGATGGTCCCCTTCCAGATGCTGCTGATGGTGGGGCACCGGGTGGACGCGGTTTGTCCCGGCAAGAAGCCCGGCGACTATGTGAAAACCGCCATCCACGACTTTGAGGGCGACCAGACCTATTCCGAGAAACCCGGCCACCGCTTTATGGTCAACGCGGACTTTGACCAGGTGAACAGCGCGGACTACGACGCCCTGGTCGTTCCCGGCGGGCGCGCGCCGGAATATTTGCGCCTGAACGCGCGCCTGCTGGAAATCACCCGCGAATTCGCGGCCGCCAAAAAGCCCATTGCCGCCATTTGCCACGGCCCGCAGATTCTGGTTTCCGCCGGGGTGCTCAAAGACCGCACCAGCACCGCGTACATAGCGGTAAAGCCGGACGTGACCGGGGCCGGGTCCGCCTGGTGCGAGCCCAACGCCACGGCCAGCAACGTCTGCGTGGACGGCAACCTGGTCACCGCCCCGGCCTGGCCCGCGCACCCGGCCTGGATAGCCGCGTTCCTGAAAGTGCTGGGCACCAGGATAGAGCCGTAAGCCGCAGGCTTCGCGCAACAAAAATGCCGCCCTTACGAGGCGGCATTTTTGTTGCTGGCATCAGACGCTTACCGGTCGCTTACCGTTTGATTTCCAGGGCCTTCTGCAGCATCTGGTCGGACGTGCTGACCACCTTGCTGTTCATCTGGAAACCGCGCTGGGTCAGGATCATGTTGGTGAATTCCTTGGACATGTCCACGGTGGACTGCTCCAGCTTCTGTTCCGAGATGGTGCCGAAGTTTTCCGTCTCCGGAAAACCCGCCTCGCCCGGACCGGATTCCCTGGTGGCGCTGAAATGGTTGCCGCCTTCCAGGTGCAGGCCGTCCTCGCTGGTGAAGCGGTACAGCGGGATACGGTACAGGTCCATGGTCTGGCCGTTGCTGTACTTGCCGGTCATTACCCCGTCCGTGCCCACGCTCAGGGTGGTCAGTGTGCCGCTGGTGTAGCCGTCCTGCTTCTGGAACACGGTGGCGGAAGAGCCGTCGTACGCCGTGCTGGAGGCGCTGTTCCGCTCCTTGCCCGCGCCCGTGTACAGGCCGGAAGGGTTGGCCGCCACGGCCGCTGCGGAGGCGTAGTCCGCGCTCCAGGTTCCGCCCATGTTCAGGCCCAGGTCCAGGCTGATGTTCTGGGCGGGCAGGGCCGTGCCCTGCGAGCCGATAAAGTTGGCCGTGAACGCGGGCTGGCCGTCGGCGCCGAACGCGGCGGGCAGCCAGGTGGACAGGTCGTCCGCGCTGCCCCCGGCCGGGGCCTGGAACAGCGTCATGTCCATAAGTTCGCCGGAAGAGGAAAAGGTCATGGTGCCGGCCGCGAACAGCCCGTTCCCCGCCGCGCCCATGCTGGCGCCTTCGGAGGCCTTGGAACCCACGACGTATTCGTAGACCTTTTTCCCGTCGTAGGCGCCGACGTAGTCGTAGTACACGTTCAGGTTGTGCTGGTTGCCTTCGGCGTCGTAGACGGGGACAGTGTCCTGGTGGCTGTACTGGCCGGCCAGCAGCGGGGGATCGCTGCTGCCGTTCCAGGCCTTGGCCAGGCTGAAATAGGGGTTGCCCGCGTCAACCGCGGAATCACCCGTGCTGCCCAGGTTTTCCACCAGGGTGACGGAGGAGGTGGCCTTGGGGGCCATATAGGCCTGCCCGTTGGCGGAAAGGTCCAGCTTTATGGGTTCCGCCGAGCCGGAAGTGACGCCGTTGGTGATTTTGTTGCCCAGCAGCGTGAATTCGTTAGGGTCTATCAGCTCGCCGTCTTTGGTGAAGCGGAAGTTGCCCGCCCGTGTGTATTCCGTCACCCCGTTCTTGGTGACCCCGAAATATCCCTTGCCGCTGATGCCCAGGTCCGTGGGCTCGCTCCCGTTTTCAAAGGAGCCCTGCTGGAAGAACATGGTCCGGTTGGTCATTACGGACACGCCCTTGCCCACCTGCGAAGGCATGGACACGGCGGTATCGTAGTACGAGTCTCCCGGCACGGACTGGCTGGTCAGGTCCTGGTACAACATCATGGCGGACTTGAAGCCGATGGTGTTGGTGTTGGCCAGGTTGTTGGAAATCGAACTCATGCCCTCGCCGTAGGCCCGTAAGCCGGTGGCGCCGGTATAGAGTGAACTCATCATAACGAAACTCCCCGGCCGTACGGATACACCGCCCGGCCACAGTGAAGGAAAGGGAAAATTCTTCCCTGCCGGGAGTAAAAGCAGAAAACGTGCCAGGGAAAAAAGCGCCGG
>JAVBNC010000074.1:0-23376 GCA_031551765.1 Desulfovibrionaceae bacterium | reverse complement strand
GGATGGGGGTCTGGGGGAAGGGGAAAACCCCTTTTTCCAAAAAGGGGTTTTCCCCTTCCCCCAGCCGCCGGAGGCACTCCACTATGTTCGGCATGGAACTTTCGCCCTGGCTGCAGGCTGTTTTGGGCCTGGTGCTCATTGTGGACCTGGGGCTTCTGGCCGCGGAGCGGCAGCGTCACTGCATACGGCTGGTGGCCTTGCAGGGGGCGCTGCTGGGCGCGCTGACCCTGCTTGCGGACAGCGCGCCTTCCTGGCGGCTGATCGCCTTGACGCTGGTGTTTCTGGCCGTCAAGGGCGCGGCTTTGCCCATGATGCTGCGCCGGGCGCACGCGACCTTGCCGGCCACGGCCCCCATTGCGCCGTACATGGGGCACAACCGCTGCATTCTGGCGGGTCTGGCGGGCTTTGGGTTTTCGTTGTGGCTGGCGCGGCAGATGCCCGTCCCGGCCAACGCGCTGTTTTTGCCGCTGTTCGCACCGGCTTTTGCCACTATTTTCACGGGGCTGCTGCTCATCGTCACCCGGCGCAAGGCTTTGACCCAGGTGATGGGCTATCTGGTGATGGAAAACGGCATTTACCTTTTGGGCATCCCCCTGGCCCGGCACGATTCCATGTGGCTGGAACTGTCCATTCTGCTGGACCTTTTCGTGGGCATTTTCGTGATGGTGCTGGCCATCCGCCATTTGCACCAGGCCTTTGAAACCATTGACGTGGACCGTATCGCTTCACTCAGAGACTGACAGTATGCTTGCAGCGCTTATTTTTCTTCCCCTGGCGGCGGGGATGGCTTCCTTTTTCATCCTGGGGGATGCCCTGCGCCGTGGCCTTCTGGTGGGCACGGCTTTCGTGGAATGCCTGCTGGCCGCCTCCTTCTGGGTGCGGACGCCGGATCCGCTGTGGGACGTGTTCGGCCTGGACGCGCCGGGCCTGCTGGTTCTGAGCGTGACCGCGCTGCTGTTCCTGGCCGCGTCCGTTTACGCCGTGGGCTATCTGAGCCGGGAAGACAAAAGTCTGCGCCGGGATTTCACACAGAAATTCCACTTTACCAACGCGCCGGAAGCGGTGTTTACCGCCTGTCTGCTGCTGTTTCTTTTCGCCGCCACAGTGGTGGCCTGTTCCCGGCATTTGGGGCTGCTTTGGGTGGGCATAGAAGCCACCACCCTGGCCAGCGCCCCGCTGATCTATTTTCACCGCCACCGGCGTTCCCTGGAAGCCACCTGGAAGTACCTGATCATCTGCTCCGTGGGTATTGCCCTGGCCCTGCTGGGCAACTTCCTGCTGGACATTTCCTGGCAGCAGGCTTCCGACCAGGCCGTGCCCATGACCCTGCCCGCCTTGCTGCAGAACGCGGGCGCGGTGAACGAGCGCTGGTTCAAGGCGGCCTTCATCTTCATCTTTATCGGCTACGGCACCAAGATGGGCCTGGCGCCCATGCACACCTGGCTGCCGGACGCGCACAGCGAGGCGCCGTCCCTGGTTTCCGCGCTGCTGTCCGGCGCGCTGCTCAACTGCGCCTTTCTGGGCATAGCCCGCGCGCACCAGCTCAGCCTGGCGGCGGGCTTCGGCGCGTTCAGCCAGGAGCTGTTCGTGCTTTTCGGCCTCGTTTCCATGGGCCTGGCCGCCATGTTCATTGTGGGGCAGAGCGACTACAAGCGCATGCTGGCCTATTCCAGCGTGGAGCACATGGGCGTGATCCTGCTGGGGGTCGGCGCCGGGGGCCTGGCGGTTTTCGGCAGCATGCTGCACCTGGTCTGCCATTCCCTGACCAAGGCCGCGCTGTTTCTCCTGGCGGGCAATATTCTGGCCGCGTACAGGAGCCAGTGCAGCCTGGAGATTTCCGGCCTGCACCGCGTCCTGCCGCAAAGCGGGCCGCTGTGGGTGGCGGGCTTTTTCGCCATAGCCGGGTCCCCGCCCTTCGGCATTTTCGCCAGCGAATTCACCGTGCTGCGCGGCCTTACCGCTGACGGTTTCGGCCTGACGGCTTTTTTCTACCTTTTGTTTTTGGGCGTAATTTTCGTGGGCATGGCCAACGCGGTGCTGCGCATGGCTCAGGGCGAAGCGCCCGCGCGGGTTGAACCTGTCACGGAAAAAGCGGACAGCACCCTGCCCCCGGCCTGTCTGCTGCTGGCCGCCCTCATGCTGGGTCTGTACCAGCCCGCCTGGCTGCGGGAAACGTTGCAAGCCGCAGCGCAAGTTTTTGCCCAATAAGGAACGAGACAGACATGGCCCAGCACCTGACCGTTATGAACGCCGCCGCCGCGCCCCTGGACACTGTGCCGCTGCTGCCCTGGGAAGGGTTCCGGGCCTGGCTGGTCCGGGAAACGGCGGCCGGTTCGCGGGTCAGCGCCTTTTTCGGGGAAGCGCGGGACAAGGGCGCGCTGCTCTATGCCGTGCTGGCGCGGGACGCGGAAAACACCCTGGCCGTGGCTTCCTGCCGGGTGGACCGCGCCTACCCCTCGCTGACCCCGCTGCTGCCGCAACTGCACCTCTTCGAGCGCGAACTGCACGAAGACCTGGGCCTGATGCCGGAAGGCCACCCCTGGCTCAAGCCCGTGCGTTTCAGCAAACCGGACGGCCCGGAAGCCGGGCAAGCGGACTTTTTCACTGTGCACGGGGAAGACGTGCACGAGGTGGCCGTGGGACCCATCCACGCCGGGATTATCGAGTGCGGGCATTTCCGCTTCCAATGCCAGGGCGAACTGGTCATACATCTGGAAATTTCCCTCGGCTACCACCACCGGGGGCTGGCCGCCGCTTTGCTCGGCGGGCCGAACCCGGCCACGCTGCCGCTTATGGAAACCCTGGCCGGGGACACCAGCATCGGCCACGGCTGGGCCTATTGCAGCCTGGTGGAAGCGCTGTCCGACTCCCGCCCCGCCCCCAGGGGCCAGGCCTTGCGGGCCGTAGCCCTGGAACTGGAGCGCCTGGCCAACCACACCGGCGACCTGGGCGCGCTGGCCGGGGACGTGGGTTTTCTGCCCACGGCCTCTTTCTGCGGCCGCCTGCGCGGGGATTTTCTGAACATGAGCGCGCTGATCTGCGGCAGCCGTTTCGGCCGGGGGCTACTCGCGCCTGGCGGTACCGCTTTTGACCTGGATGGAGCCCTGTGCCGCGAGCTGCTGGCCCGCCTGGAAGCCACGGCCAGGGACACGCATGGGGCGGCGGAACTATTGTGGGACAGCACGTCCGTCACCGCCCGGATGATGGGCATCGGCACCGTGGAGGCCACGGCCGCCGACGGCCTGGGCCTGGTGGGTCCGGCGGCGCGGGCCTGCGGTCTGGCCCGGGACTGCCGCCTCAGCCACCCCCTGCCGGAACTGCGGGCCCACGATACGCGCATGTGCCTGGAAAAAAGTGGGGACGTGCACGCGCGCACCCGTATCCGCCAGGCGGAAATAGCGGAGTCCGCCGCCTTTGTCCGCCGCCTGCTGGAAAAACTGCCCGAAGGCGAACACCAGAGCGCCGCGGGCCGCGAGGCGGAAACGTCCCTGGCCCCGCGATCCCTGGCCGTGGCCCTGGTGGAAGGCTGGCGCGGCGAAATCTGCCACGCAGCCATCACGGACGAGGACGGGCGTTTCAGCCGGTATACGGTGGTGGACCCTTCGTTCCACAACTGGACCGGCCTGGCCCTGGCCCTGCGCAACCAGCAGATCGCGGATTTTCCCCTGTGCAACAAGAGCTTTAATCTTTCATACTGCGGCCACGATTTATAGGTACCGCCATGCTGCTCAGTCTTACCGAACGCCTGCGCCAGAAATACCGCACCGTGCCCTACCCCGCCAAGGACCCCGTGCTGCCGGAACGCTTCCGGGGGCGGCCGCATATTGACGCCGCCGCCTGCCTGGCCTGCGCGGGAAAAACCTGCCCGGCCTGCGCCGCCGTCTGCCCCACCAAGGCCATACGCCTGACGGAACAGGGCCCCGCACTGGACATGGGCCTGTGCATTTTCTGCGGGGCCTGCGCCAAAGCCTGTCCGGCTGCCGCTCTGCGCTTTACCCGCGACTGGCGCCTGGCCGCCACCCGGCGCGAGGATCTCGTCATTCTGCCGCAACAGGGGGAAAACGCGCCGCCAAAGGTCACGCCCCTGGAAGAGCCGCTGCGCCAAGTGTTCAGCCGCTCCTTCCGGTTGCGCCAAATTTCGGCGGCGGGCTGCAATGCCTGTGAAGCGGACTGCAACGTGTTGACCACTATCGTTTTCGATCTGGCCCGCTTCGGCATAGACTTTGTGGCCTCGCCCCGCCATGCGGACGCGGTGCTCATCACCGGCCCGCTGCCGCGCAACATGCGGCTGGCCGCGCAAAAATGCTACGCCGCCATGCCGGAACCCAAGTTCGTCATCGCCGTGGGGGCCTGCACCCTGTCAGGCGGGCTGTTCCGGGACTTCGCGCCCGGGGGAAAGGGCGTCTCCCCGCATTTCAGCGTGGACCTTTTCATTCCCGGCTGCCCGCCGCACCCGTACACCACGCTGGACGGCCTGCTTCGCCTTATAGGAAGGCTGTAACCGCGTGAACGGCTGCCGCGCCAAGAGAACGATTGCAAGCCTTTTCATTATATTTTATGGTTCTTTTTTCCCATTTGCGCATTACGGCTATTTACCTACACTGCGGTAACACTTTTCACCCCTGCTTTGCGGGAGGATACTGTTGTGAGTTCTAAAAACGTCAAGGCTCCCCAATATGGTTCTGAATCCCCTGCGGCCATGGATCAGGTGCGCGATATCCTCTTCGGCGCCCAGCTCAAGGAGATGGACACCCGTCTGCAGCGCCAGGAAGAGCGCTTCGCGCGGACCATTGAAGACTCCAAAGACGCGCTGAAGAACCGCATTGAAAGCCTGGAAAACTTTATGAAAAGCGAAGTGGCTTCCCTGCTGGCCCGCATCAAGGAAGAAGAAGGCGAGCGTTCCGAGCAGCTCAAGGCCGAACAGCGCGAGCGCAACGAAGCCGTGACCCAGTTGAACAGAGACCTTTCCGCCGCCCAGGAAGCCCTGGAACGCAAGCTGGCCAAGGCCGCTTCCACCCTGGACGCCACGGAACGGGAACTGCGCCAGTTGCTGCTTAAGGAATCCGGCACACTTGCGGAAACCATTCAGGAAAAGTACCAGCACAGCCTGCAGGTCCTGAGCCACACCGCGCAGGAAATCCGGGCGGACATGGTCTACCGTTCCTCTCTTGCCAGCATGTTCACGGAAACCGCCGTCAAGCTCAGCGGCCAGTGGAGCGAGGAAGAAGCTCCCGCTGCCCCGGCTGAACAAGAGAATGGATAGCCTCATCCCCCCTCTTTCCCCACAGGAAAGGGAGGAGACGCAGCCGGAAGCCCCCAAGAAACGGGAGGGAGAACGGACGGCGGACGAACTGCAGCGCCTGCGCGCGCTCCTGTTTCAGCGGGAGCTTGGGCAGTTGCGCGATATTGAAGCGCGCCTGAACGACCCGGCCCTGCACGCGAAAGACATCAGCCGCGTGCTGGCGGAAGCCATCGCCCTGCGGGCCGGCAAGGACGAGCGCCTCTCCCGCGCCCTGCAACCCACGGTGGAAAGTATTTTCCGCAGCTCTGTCCGCCAGAACCGCAGCGACCTTGCCACCACGCTGTTCCCGCTCATGGGCCCGGCTATCCGCAAGTCCATTGCGGAAACCTTCCACACCATGCTCCAGAGCTTGAACAAGGCCCTGGAAATGGCCTTTTCCTGGAAAGGCCTGCGCTGGCGCTTTGAAGCGCTGCGCACCGGTAAATCCTTTGCGGAAGTGGTGCTGCTGCACACCTTGGTCTACCGGGTGGAACAAGTCTTTCTGATCCATGCGGAAACAGGGCTGCTGATCGGCCACGTCAGCAACGAAGGCGTGGAATTTCAGGATGCGGACCTGGTTTCCGGCATGCTCACGGCCGTGCAGGACTTTGTCAAAGACTGTTTTGCCTCTCGCAGCGAGGAATCGCTGGATACCCTGCAAATGGGCGAGCGCACCCTGATGGTGGAAAAAGGTACCCAGCTGGTGCTGGCCTGCGTGCTGCGCGGCACGCCGCCCGCCGCGTTTCGCGGCACCCTGCGCGACACCCTGGAGCTGATCGAGCTGGAAGCCGCCGAAGCCCTGGAAAACTTTCAGGGGGATACCAGTTTTTTCACTCCCCTGCTTCGCTATCTGAACGACTGCCTCGTCTCCCGCTACGTGGACGACAACGCCCCGCTGCCCTGGCCGGTGAAATGCCTGCCGGTCCTGCTACTGCTGCTCATTGCGGGCGGGGTCGGCTTTGTCTGGTGGCAGGAACGCGCCTTCTCCCATGTGCTGGACGACCTGCGCCGCACGCCAGGCGTTGTGGTTACGGAAGCGGCGGGCGGCTACATCAAAGGCTGGCGCGTCACCGCGCTGCGGGACCCGCTTTCCCGCAACCCGGCGGAAATTCTGGACAAGGCGGATATTCCCGGCCTGAGATACTCGCTTTCCCTGGTCCCCTTCACCTCGCTGGAACCGGACATGGTCACGGCCAGGCTGCGCAAGGCCCTGGATGCGCCCGGCAGCGCGCGCCTGCGCTTTGAGGGCGACACCCTGTACCTGGAAGGCAGCGCTTCCCTTGGCTGGATTCTGGCCACCACGGACAAGGCCCTCGCCCTGCCCGGCGTGGAGAGGGTGGACAGCACCCAAATACGCGATCCGCGCACGGAACGCCTGCGGCAGCTCATTGACGCGGTGCAGAGCACCCGTGTGGAATTTCCCCTGGGAAAAGACGCGCCCGTGCCGGAAGAACGGGAAAAACTGACCCGCGCCGTGGACAATCTGGCGGAACTTGCCTCCCTGGCCAACCAGATGGATCTTTCCGCCACCCTGCTCATATACGGGCACGCGGACCCCACAGGCACGGAAAAACGCAACTACGAGCTCAGCGAGGCCCGGGCCACCACTCTGGCTTCTATGCTCTACAGCCGGGGCGTGGCCATGCCCATAACCACCTACGGCTTTGGGGCGCAATACGCCGTGGGCCAGGCCGCGGGCGGCGAGGCGGACGCCAAGGCCTCACAGCAGCGCAGCCGCCGTATCGAACTGAAGGTGCACCTCACCTTCTTGGGCAAATCGCTAATGAGTTTTTAAGCAGAGTGCGGAAAACTCTTTCCTTTTTTCCCCCAAAACATGTATAGAAAGATAACGTGTGAGCGAGTGTTTAAGTTTCAACGGGTTGCAGGCGTTAAAGGGCGGTTGTATGATTAATAAAAAGGTGTGCATGTTGGGAACATCCATGGTCGGTAAAACGGCCCTTGTCGCGCAGTTCGTGCATTCCATTTTTTCAGACCGCTACCTCAGCACTCTAGGCGTTAAAATCAGCAAAAAACTCGTGCCCGTGGCGGACGAGCGCTACATGCTCATGCTCTGGGACATGGAAGGCAAGCACGACCGCGGGGACGTGCAGATAGCCTATCTGCGGGGCGCCATGGGTTTTTTCGTGGTGGCGGACGGCACCCGGCGCGAAACCCTGGAAGAGGCCCTGGCCCTGCGCGAACGCGCCCTTGAGGTGACCGGTCCCGTGCCGCACATGTTGCTGGTGAACAAAGAGGACCTTGCCAGTTCCTGGCAGGTGACGGACGCCGATATCAAAGAAGTGGAGCTGAAGGGCCTGCGGGTGCTGAAAACCAGCGCCAAAACCGGGTTCAACACCGCGGAAGCTTTTCTGAACCTGGCCCGCGACATGCATGAGCAGTCGCGCTTTTGAACCCACATGCGAAAAGGAACGGACATGGCCACGGTAACAGCAAAATATCTGGGCGACCTGCGCGTGGAAAGCACCCACGCGGCCAGCGGCGCCACCCTGACCACTGTTGCCCCCCTGGACAACCAGGGCACGGGAGAAGGCTTTTCCCCCACCGATATCTGCACCGCTTCCCTGGCCGCCTGCGCTCTGACCATCATGGGCATCTACGGCAAGAACCACGGCGTGGACGTGACCGGCGCGCAAGCCGAGGTGACCAAAAAAATGAGCGCCTCCCCGCCCCGGCGCATCGCGGAAATAGACCTTACCTTCATCATGCCGGACCGCGCTTACAGCGACAAAGAAAAGCTGTCACTGGAACGGGCGGTGGCCACCTGCCCCGTGCACCTTTCCCTGCACCCGGACGTCAAACAGAACATCGTCTTTCGCTGGGCGCGCTGAACACCTTGAGCGATAAAAATAAATGGGGCCGCTTCCAAAGCGGCCCCATTTATTTGAGGATAACGCACCAGCCCCTACCCCAACAGCGAATCCACCCAGGAGGGCACCACCACGGTGGCCGGGCCGTACTGCCCTTCATGGAACACCTTGGCGCCCAGGGAGGGTTCCAGGTTCAGCTCGACCACGCGCGCGCCCGCATCCTTGGCCATGCGGACAAAGCCGGCGGCCGGGTATACGTTGCCCGAGGTGCCGATGGAAGCGAACAAGCGGCAGCCGGCCAGGGCTTCCTCTATTTTGTCCATGTACAACGGCATTTCCTCAAACCAGACCACATGGGGCCGCAGTGACTCCTTGCGGCCGCATTCCGGGCAGACATCGGCACGGGTCAGATCCCCTTCCCAGGGAAGGACCGCGCCGCAGCGCGTACAGCGGGCTTTCAGCGCTTCTCCGTGCATGTGCAGCAGCGCCTTGCTGCCCGCCCGCTCGTGCAGATTGTCGATGTTCTGGGTTATCACCAGCACGGACTCGGCGCTTTGCTCTTCCAGCCGGGCCAGGGCGGCATGGGCGGCGTTGGGCCGTATCTTGCCGCTCAAAAGCTCCCTGCGCCGGAGGTTGTAAAAGCGGTGCACCCGGTCCGGGTCCCGATAAAAGCCGCCCGGGGTGGCCACGTCCTCTATACGCTCCCGCATCCACAGCCCGTCCGCGTCGCGGAACGTGGCAATGCCGCTCTCCTGGCTGATGCCGGCTCCCGTTAGTATTGCGATCATGCCGTTTCCTCCCGCCTGTGGATTTAGTATCCCACGGCCTTGCCTGATCGGCGCGGGTCCGCGCAGCCCTGGATCTTGCCGTCCGGCAAAATCATGGCTCCCTGCGCGCCGCCGAAAAAGAGGTCCACTTCTTTGTAGATCTGCAGCACCTGGCCCCTGTCCTCCAGCGCCTTGCGGATTTCCGGCGACCAGCGCGCCTCCATGGTGGTTTTGGGGAGGTTGGAGTTGTGAAAACGCGGGGCCGCAATGGCTTCCTGCAGATTCATGCCGTAGTCGATGACGTTCACCAGAATGGTGGATACGGCCGTGATGATGCGCGAAGAGCCGGGGGAGCCCAGAGTCATGAAGGGCTTGCCCTCTTTCAGCACCAGGGTGGGCGCCATATTACTCAGGGGGCGCTTGCCCGCCTGCACGGAATTCGCCCGGCCGGGTCTGGTGGTGAAGGCGTTCATCTGGTTGTTCATCAGAATGCCCGTGCCCTCGGGAACAACGGCCGCGCCCAGGAAATGGTTGATGGTCTGGGTAATGGTGACCATGTTCCCGTCTTTGTCGATAATGGAAAAGGACGTGGTGTTGCCGGCCAGCGCGTCCACATCCCCCGGCTTGGGGGCTTTGAGCGTGCTGTCCAGTTTGATCAGCGCGGCTCTTGACGCGGCGTACTTTTTGTCGATCAGCGTTTTGACGGGCACGGCCTTGAAATCCGGGTCGGCCATGTAGTGGTTCTTGTCCGCGAACGCCAACTTTTGGGCTTCGATCATGGTTTGCACGGTATCCGGTGTGCCGTAACCCATTTTCTTCAGGTCAAAGTTCTCAAGAATGTTCAAAATTTCAATGACGGCTAGCCCGCCGGCCGGGGGCGGCACGCTCACCACCTGGTATTTGCCGCGGTAAGTGCCCTGCACGGGTTCTCGCATGGCCACCTTATAGTTCGCCAGGTCTTCCTTGCTTATCCAGCCGTTGGCGTTTTTGGCGAAGGCGGCGACGATCTTGTCCGCCACGGCTCCTTTGTAAAAAGCCTGGCCCCCTTCGGCCGCGATAATTTTCAGGGTCTTGACCAGGTCCGGCATGTAGTATTTCTGGCCCACTTCCAGGGGCAGTTCGTCCTTAAAAAAGGTCTTCTGGAAAAAATCTTTGGACGGGGAAGCCTCGATGCGGTCCAGGGCGCTCAGAATGAACTCGTACAGGGTTTTGTTCACAGGCACGCCCTGCTCCAGTAAGCCGATGGCGGGTTGCACCAGTTCGCCCCATTTTTTGCTGGCAAAGCGCTTGTGGATCTCTTCCATGGCCGCCACGTTGCCGGGCACGGCCACGCTGTACCAGCCCGTGGCCTTGGCGTTATTTTTGACCCGGCCCTTTTCGTCCAGCTCGTAGAAATTCTCGTGGGCTTTGGCCGGGGCCTTGTCCCGGAAATCGATCATGTAGGTTTTTTTCTCTTTGGCATTGTACAGCAGGGCGAACCCGCCGCCGCCTATGCTGGAAAGCCCCGGTTCCGCGATACTGATGGCGAATGCCGTGGCAATGGCGGCGTCAAAGGCGTTGCCGCCCTTTTGCAGCACATCCGCCCCGACCTGGGAAGCCAGGGGGCTGGCGGAAGTGACCACGCCCCTGGAGGCGATCACGTCGCGTCTTTCCTCGGCCGCCAGGCCCGTCCCCGACCATACAAAACAGACCACTGCCACCAGCAGTGCTGAAATCAGCCTTCTCGTCCGTATCATGGGCTCTCTCTGCTCTCGTTATATGGTGGATGCGCCGGGAAAGGACGCTCGCCGCAGCCGTGCTTCGGCCAACTAACGGGCGTATGGTTTTTCCATATACCAGGGAGAAGGCAATGACAAATCCGCCCTGCAATTCCCGCGTGAGAGAGCTTTTGCCAAGCCCCGCCTGTGGTGGTACTAACGCCCATGCGGGTCACCCCCAAAAGGGCACGACGCGCGCGGTGCGGTTGCGCCCGCCATCAACCAGGACATGGTGCCTCCATGAAAAAACAGTTGCTGCCCCTCTGCTGCGCCGCGCTTGCGGTGACGTTTCTGCTTTCCGTCCAGAGCGGCCGGGCCCAGGCCCCGCAAAAAGCGCCCGCCGTCATCAAGCTCAGCCAATACAGCCCGGGCCTGAAGGGCACGCCCGGCGACACCGACGTGTACGTGCTGGACAGCGGCAAAAACGGCGGCAACGCGCTGGTTCTCGGCGGCACCCACGGCAACGAGCCCTCGGGCTACGTGACGGCCACGCTGCTGGCGGAAAACGCCCGCCCCACGGCCGGGAAGCTGCTCGTCATTCCCTGCGCCAACGCCAGCGCCGTGCGCCACCCGGACGCCAGAAAGGGTATACCGCGCAAGTTCAGCCTTAAAACCCCCTGCGGCGACCGGGTTTTTCCCTTTGGTTCACGGCTGACCAACCCGGCGGACCAGGCCCCGGACCCGGAACGCTACACCCACCCCAGGGCGAAAAAATCCGCTGAAGGCAGCACGGCGCGCAACCTGAACCGCGTGTACCCCGGCAAGGTTGACGGCACGCTGACCGAAAAGGTCGCTTTCGGCATAATGGAACTGATCCGCAAAGAAAAGGTGGACCTGGCCGTGGACCTGCACGAGGCCAACCCGGATTCGCCCCTGAAAAACCTGGTCGTCGCGCACCAGAAGGCGCTGGATCTGGGCGCAGAAGCCGTCATCCGGCTGCAGCTGGACGGCATCAGCATGCGCCTGGACTCTTCCCCGCCTCAAATGTACGGCATCTCGCATCGGGAATGGGGGGATAACTCCAACGCTCTGGCCATTCTCATGGAGACCGTCAACCCCGCCCAGGGCCCCAAAAGCGGTGACGCCACGGAGGAAACCATTGTACTCGGCCGGGACGGCAACCCCCTGGCGGAACGCGTGGCCAGGCACGCCGCCGCTCTCCAGGTCCTGTTCCAGGTTTATACGGAACAAAACCCCAAGCGGCCCATTATTATGGGGGGTATCCCGGACTACGCCGCCATCAAGGCGGACCTGGGCAAGTACCTTTGCGCCGAACGGAAAAAACCCTGAGCCCCTGCGGCTTTTTCTTCCACCCCAACCCGCTTAGGCGGCATACGAGCCCACCATGAGAAGAGCCGAACGGGCCGTGACGGATTTCCAGGAACAGCTGGCCATCATCAAACAATGCGCCGTGTGCAGGCTGGCCATGGTGGACGGCGGCCAGCCATACATCGTGCCGCTCAATTTCGGCTACGAGACGGAAGGGGAAAGGCTGCGCCTCTTCTTTCACTGCGCGGACGCGGGCCGCAAGGTAGATATTTTGCGCAAAAATTCCGCCGTGTGTTTTGAAATGGACCGCGACCACGCTCTGCTGCCCGGCCCTGTAGCCTGCGGCTACAGTTTTCGCTACGAAAGCGTCGTCGGCACGGGCACAGCGGTGTTTCTGGACCGGGTCGAGGACAAAGTCCGCGCCCTGTCCCTGCTGATGCGCCATATGACGGGCCGGGACGATTTCTCCTTTGAGGAAAACCAGCTCGGCAAGCTGCTCGTGTTCGCGGTGGACGCGCGCACGCTCACGGCCAAAAGGCGGTCCGCCCCACAGCATTCGTAAAGGACAAAAAAGCGTATGAGCGACGTCCTGTTCGCCATTCTCCCCGTGTTTCTGGTCATGTTTGCCGGGCTGGCGGCGGACCGGGCCGCGCTGTTGCCCCCGGCCAGCAGTATGGCCCTGAACGTTTACGCGCTGCGCCTGGCCCTGCCCGTTCTGCTGCTGCGCATCATGGCCGGCGCGAAACCGGCGGAACTGTTCCAGGGCCGCATCTGGTTCGGCCTGCTGTCCGCGCAACTGTTGGCCTACCTTACTGGCTACGCGGGCGACCGGTTTTTCCTGCGGCGCGGCCGGGGCCCGGCAGCGGTCACGGCCATGTCCTGCAGCAGCGCGCTTACCGTGTTCGTGGGACTGCCCATTGTCATGAACCTGCTGCCCGGCAACCGGGAAGCCCTGGTCATTGGCGCCATCCTTTCCGTGGTGCCCGTTCTGACCATCGCTCTGGGCCAGGTCCAACTGGATATCGAAAGCTCCAAAACGGCCGACGGCCGTCCGGCGGGCCTGCGTGCCGTGCTGGTGCGGGCCGTTTTGCTGAACCCCCTGATACTGGGCATGCTGGGCGGCGCGCTGCTGTGCCTGAGCGGCCTGGGTCTGTGGACCCCGCTGGACCGGGCCGCGAACCTTATCGGCATGACCGCCGCGCCCTGCGCGCTGCTGGCCCTGGGCCTGGACGCGCGCAGGCAGATACGCGTGGGCCTTGGGAGCAGGGGAGACCACGCCCTGACCCGGCAGGCGGGCGTGGCGCTGGTCAAGCTTGTTCTGCACCCCCTGCTCACCTGGGGCGTGCTTGCGCTGTGCGGCATAAGCGGCACCTGGCTGGCTGTGTGCGTCATCATGTCCGGCGCGGCCACGGCCGTGGGCTGCTACGTAGTGGCCGATATTTACAAAACCGTACCCGAAGAAAGCGCCCTGTCCGTGGTGCTCACCAATATTCTCAGCCTGCCCACGCTTTCCGCTTTTGCCTATGCCTTTTCCGCGCTGGGTATGCTGTAGGCGTGGTTTCTGGAAGCTGTCGGAGCCATCCAAGAGAACGAGCAGGGCTCGATGTGGCACGTCCTGTGCCGCCCCCTTCGGGCGTCGCTGCGCTCCGTGCGCAACCGCGTCCTGCGGTTGCGAAATCCCTGCACCCGCCAAGGGTCACGCCCCTTGGAACCCATTCAGGGTGGATATGGGAACGCCGTGCGCTGCCGCACTTCATCCTGAGCGGAGCTGAAACTATAAAAGCGCTTGCTGACGCTCTTGAGATGGCGGATAGTATTCGCCATGCGGATTTTTTTCGTATCCCCGTCCTGGAAATACCGGAACTCGCGTTGGCCAGCTACGCAAGGAGGCGAATATGAACGGGTTCAGCATTGAAACCATCCGGAAAGCGGCTTCCCGCCTGCAAGGGCGCATCGTGCGCACGCCGCTGCTGGAATCCCCCATGCTCAGCGAACGCGCGGGCTGCAGGCTGTTCGTGAAAGCGGAAGCCCTGCAGCTGACGGGCTCGTTCAAACTGCGCGGCGCGCTGAACAAGGCGCTGTCCATGGACGAATCCGCCCGGCGCGCGGGTCTTGTGGCCTTTTCGGCGGGTAACCATGGCCAGGCCATTGCCGCCACCGCGCGCATGCTTGGCTGCCCGGCCGTTATCGTCATGCCCAGCACGGCCCCTCAGGTTAAAGTCGCCAACTGCAAGTGGTGGGGCGCGGAAGTGGTGCTCTACGACCCGCAGACGGAAGACCGCGTCAGTGTCGCGCAACGCGTGGCCGGGCCCAAGGGCATGGCCATTGTGCCGCCCTTTGACGACCACGAAATTATGGCCGGGCAAGGCACCTGCGGCCTGGAAATCGCGGAACAGTTGAAAGAGCTGGGCGTCGCGCCGGACATGGTCGTTGTCAACTGCAGCGGCGGCGGCCTGGCCGCCGGTGTTGCCGAGTCTGTCAGATCCGCGTTTCCCGCCGCGCAAATGTATATCGCGGAAGTGCTGGGCTTTGAGAAAATGGCCCGTTCGCTGGCTTCCGGCACAGTACAGACCAACCCTTCCGTGCCGCAAACCCTGATGGACGGCATTGCCGGACCCACGGCGGGCGCGAAGCCGCTGGAAGTTCTGCTGCGCCACCAGACCAAAGGGCTGGGCGTGAGCGATAAAGAAGCGCTGACCGGGGTTGCCGCCGCGTTCAATTTGCTCCGGATCGTGCTGGAACCCGCAGGGGCCGCTTCCCTCGGCGCGGTGCTGGCGGGCAAGGCGGATGTGGCCGGCAAGAACGTCGTGGTCGTCGCTTCCGGCGGCAATATCGATCCCCCGGTCTTTGCGCGCGCCCTGGAATTCTGCTGACGGACTTCTTTGCAAAACGGGCGGCCCGGCAACCTGATGGCATTCAGTGTTTCCGGGCCGCTTGTGGTCTGGCTGGGCCAATAAATCAGTGGGAGGGAATTATCCCATTTTTAGTAGGTCTTCAAAGTAGAGCCTATGCCGCTTGCTTCAGCTTCATGACAGGCGTGATCCCGCCAATGCCCATGTTTGGGCGCTCATTGTTATAGCTCCAAAGCCACTTGGTGACAAAATCCTGTATTTCCTCAAGGCTCTCAAAGAGATACTGATTCAGCCAGTCATACCGCGCGGTTCGGTTATAGCGTTCGATGTAGCCGTTCTGCTGTGGCAACATCGGGGCTGCTGTCGTACGCCAGCAGGGCATCCGGCCCGCCCGCTCCCCGCTCAGGCTGAGTTGGGCAAGCTTGGAGTGCAGGTAATAGCTTTTGGCAAAGCAGCAGGCCCTATGCGATGCTTCCTTGTGGTTTTGCCTTCTTGCGAAGGGAACGCGCTGATTATTCTTGAGCTTCTTTAAAAATAACGCCCTTTGGTCTGATAGTTACGGCGTCTTTCAGCGGCCATTTCCAGCATGATTTTTTCCCGGAATTCAGGGTCGCTTTGCACCCGCTGCGCCCACAAACGGGACAGTTCGGGAAACACCACCGCGCTTTCCCGGCGGCTGACGGCCTCCAGAATCGTTTTCGCGGCCTCTTCCACTGATACGGCGTCATCGGGCAGCGAGCCCGCCCCGGCAAAAATGGCGGTGGCCACATTACCCGGGAACACGGTGGTGACGTGGATGTTTTCAGCCGCCAGTTCATAGCGCAGACATTCGCCTATGGAGGCGACCGCCGCTTTGCCGCCGCAGTACACCGCCTGGTACGGAATGTTGAGCAGACCGCCCACGGATGACGTGTTGACGATGTGCCCGCCCCCCTGTTTGCGCATGATGGGCACGGCATAGTGCAGCCCGTAAATGACGCCCCAGAGGTTGATATCCATAACCGTGCGCCAGAAATCCAAGGTAATGGTTTCCCAGGGTCTGGTCGCGCCCACTCCGGCGTTGTTGAACAGAATGTCCACCCTCCCGTTAAGGGACGCCGCCCGTTCTATCAGCGCACGGACCTGATCTTCTTTGGTCACGTCCGTAACCACGGCGTACGCGTTGCCCCCGTCCAGTTCGTCCCGCGCGCGGGCCAGATTTTCGGCGTTGACGTCAGCCATGAAAACAATCGCTTGCGCGGCCAGCAGGTTTTTCGCAACTTGCAGCCCTATGCCGGAAGCCGCGCCGGTGACGACGCAAACCTTGTTCTGGAAGTATGTATTCATGATTTTTCCTTATTGGCGGCTTGCGGCAAGGCGCCTCAGGGCATGCGCGCCGCGTGTTGAGCCGCATGACGGCGGACACCCCGCTTTCAGGCGGCTTCCAACTGCCGCAGGATCACCCAACGGGCCACGGCATAGGACACAAGCGGCGTGTACACGGCTTTGAGCAAGGCAAACGCGGAAAACGAAAACAAAGCCACCCCGAACAGAGCAAATGCCCCAATCAGACAGGGCGTGACCAGAACGGCGGCGGCAAGGCCGAACACAAGCCCCAGCTTCCAGGGCTGGCCGGGCAGGCGGCGTAGCGGGCTCCCCGCCTGGGGAAAGCGGCCCGTTATTTCAAGGGTTCCGGTCTTAAGGACGCGCCGGGTGTCGGCGGAAACGAAGAGAGTCACCAGCAGCGACATAATGAAGCAGGTGATGGCCGTGTCCACGGCCGCGCCGGCCAGCGGCACATCGGGCATCTCCATGTTGCTGAGCCATGAAAAAAGGGGATTGAGCACAAGATTGAAAATCCCGGCCGTCACGCCGGTCCTGCGGATGAAGCGTTCCACCGGCTGCGCCATGGTTGCTCTCCCTTCAAGGTGCTGGTTACGGAACCATCCGGTAGGATAGTATATCCTGGCGACGGACGTACGCATCGTCCGAACGGACGATCTTTACGGAAAAGTTGCCGAACATCATAAAAAAGACGCTATACTAAGCGTTCCGCCAGCCTGGCCCGGCGGTCGATGTCCAATTTCTGGAAGATGGCGCGCAAATGAGTACGCACCGTGCTTTCCGTCACGGAGAGCCTCGTTGCTATCTCGGCGTTGCGTAACCCTTTGGCCGCAAGCCGCGCTATTTCGCGCTCCCGCGCGGTCAGGTCAGCGGGCAACTCGTTCCCGGAAACGGCGTTGTGCAACGTTTGCCAGCCAAAGCCGAACTGCGCCTTGACCGCCATGAACCGTTCAAAAAACTGCGGGTGTTTTTTTTTGATCAGTTCCTCAATAATCTCCGGAAAAAACTGCGAATAGGCCGCAAAATGAAGAATGAAACCGTCGGACAGCGCGATTTCGGCGGCGCGTCCGAAAAGCCCGGCCGACTTTTCGGGTTTGCCCGCCACAATATAGCCGGCGGCCATAAGAGACGGCAAACTGAAAGCCACGTACGCGGACTTGCTTTTAACCTCCGGCGGCAGAGCTTCCATACCGCCGAGAGATCGGGCGGCATCTCCCTGCCGCAGCAGAAAGACGGTATGTACATAGTGCGCGTTGATGGCCGCGGGGGGTGGCAGGTGCCGGGGAAAATCCCGATCCTTCAGCCAGCCGGCGATGCGTGTCTGCGCGCCAAGTTCGACCAGAAGTGAGCCGCGCACCGTATCCAGCACCGCGCGGACGAGCGCTGTATCCCGTCCCGCATGGGAGGCGGCGCGTTCCATAAGGTTGACGGCATCCTGCCAGGCGGCCGTGTCCGCCTTCACCAGCGCGATATTGGCCAGGGTCATGCCCGCGCCCAGTTGCACGATGCATTGCTGTTTGCTTTCGGCCAGAAAGAACGCCTTATAGGCAAGTATTGCCGCAGCGGCCGTGTCCCCCCGCAAATAGGCCACTTCCGCGCGGAAAAGCGCGTCCGCGCCGCTGCCGTGACCACCCGTCAGCCGGGAATACAAGGCGATGAACGTTTCAAACGCATCGGCCTCCCGCTCGGATTCGCCCGCTTGCAGATGAAACTCGCCCAACTGAAAATAACCGCCAAAGGCCCATGGCGCTTCGGGCAGAATCACTCGAGAGCAGGTTCCGCCGAACAAGGGCGCGGCCTTTTGCACGAAAGGCAGCATTTCATCCAGGCGGGGGTAATGCCGGTAGGCCGAGAGCAGCAGCCATTCCGCCCGCAGCAAGCCCCCTTCCGGAAGCTGTCCGTCCAGCTCCTCCAGCAAAGCGCGGAACGCTGCCTCCTTCCCCGCCGCCTTGAGCGCCCAGGCCACGCGCAGCATGGAAAGGGGGTGTTCGCGCCGGGTTGCATCCGGGCAGCGTTCCGCGATTTCCAGCGCCATAGCGAAAAACGGCCTGTCCCCAATTTCATCGAAAAGTACCCGTGCGAAGTCGAGAGAGAGCATCCGGTCGTAGGCCTGTACCCGCGCGTAAAGCCCAAGGGCTTCCGCTACCCTGCCCTCGTCGCGGCAGAGGTCGCCCGCGTCCAGCAGGCAGGCGCGCTCAAAGGCTTGGCCGCGTTCCGCGCGTTTTTGCGCCATCAACTCGAACAGGACGGCGTGCGGCTCGTAGCGGCGCTCCGCTGGATCATAGCGGATAAACGGAGTGGCCAGAGCCTCCTGCGCATACTCGGGCAACACATCGCAGCCGAGCAAAGCGCACATCTGCCCCGCCGTGGCTATTTCAAAGGGGGAAAGGCGCAGGAGAAAATTTTGCTGCTCAGTGCTCAGCCTGTCCCAGACCAGCTTTTCCATAAGCGCCAGGACGGCGGCATCGGAAAAAACGCCTGTTTCCTTGAAGGTATGAAGCTGCAAATACACGGCAATAATCCAGCCGCCGGTATAGCGCAGCACCGTTTCCGCCTCTTGCGCCGTGACGGCGGCACCGGCCAGAGCGTAATAGCGGCGGATATCCTCGGCCTCGAGCCGCAAATCGGTGTGGGTGATGTGCAAAAAACCGCGTCCCGCTATGGCCGCATGCATCTCCCGCCACAGTGTCCGAGATGCAACAACGATATGCAGGGCCGTGCCGCCGTGTTCCAACAGCGCGGCCAGAAACGCAGACGGCAGGCCGGGGCACAAAAACTGGAAGTCATCAATAACCAGCCAGGTTTCGCGCTCGCACCTGATGGAGCGCAGGGCGTCGCAGGCTTCCCCAAGGGTAAAGGCGTTGGGAAAGCCGGTTTGCAGCAAGCGTTCTCCGGCGCGGGCGTCGATTTCCCCTATTTTGCGGCAGAGCCGTTGATAGCCCGCATCCGGAGCTTCATCCACGGCGGCGAACCAATGGACGGCCGAATGCGGCAGGGCGGAATTTTCCAGGTAGTCCCGCAAGGCGGTGGTTTTGCCGTACCCGGACGGCGCTTCGACAAGAGCGGCGGGAAAAGCGCGGAGCTGGTCCAGCTTGCGCGTGAGACGGTCGGAAAAATAATGCAATTCAGGGGGCGTGATTTGCTTGTCGGCGTTTCCAGGTTGTTGTTTACCGGTCATGGCAGCCCCTATTTTTCTTCCACGTGTCAACAGTTCCTGTGCAATGCCTGCAACGCCGCTTCCAGCGCATTTGCCACAATTTTCAGCAGCGCAGCAGCCTGACCTGTGGGGCGCCTGCGGCGCTGTTCCCAATTTTGCAAAGTACGCACGTTGACCCGTATCAGACTGGCAAACTCGGATTGCGAAAATTGCAAGTTTTCCCGGATGGCCTTCACGTCCTGTTCTTACACGGCAAAGCGAAGGGAGGGCGGGGTTTCGCCCCTGGCAATACTGCCCGCCTGTTTGATGCTGCCGACGAGTTCTTCAAAAAGTATTTATGGAGAAGTAGCCTTCGTGGGCGTCGATATCCCGGAGCAATACGCCGATGGCTTTGGGTTCGGTAATAGCGGGGTAACTTTGAGCGCGGATAGGCTGCAAGGCGCGACTGAGTCCGGCCCCGACATTGTACTTGATGCGCCCGGTGATTTTGGCGAACCAGGCACCTGACCGCAAAGCTGGCAAATTTTATGCGCGGTTTCAATGCGGCCCTTGGGTTCCTTGGGTCGAACCACTTCCAAAAAGTCCGACGGCTCAACGGTGGAAACGGGCTTCTCGTCAAAAAAGGGGAAAATGGCGTTTTTCAGGTAGCGTTGCAATTTCTTGGCGTGCTTCCCGCTCGGAGTGGGTGAATAGGAGGTGAACCATTCACGGGGCACAGCTTCAAAAGTGTTTTCCCTCTCCCTTCGCTCCGCGATAGCTGCCGCCTTGACGGCCCTCTTCTGCTCGCTGGGGTCAAGGACGTGGGCAAGCTGTTCCTTGGCCTCGTCGCGCCGCTGCCGGGCGTCTTTCAGGCTCACGGAAGGGTAAACCCCAAGAGAGATGCGTTTCTCCTTGCCGTCAATCCTGTACTCCAACCTCCACCATTTGCCCCCGCTGGGGGTAACTTCGAGATACAGGCCGCCGCCGTCAGACAGCTTTATCGGCTTGCTTCCCGGCTTGGCAGAACGGATTGCGGTGTCGGTAAGGAGCATGGGGCCAACTCCTTTTCAGGGCATTTTTTGCCAAATCAACCCTAAACTTGCCTTCATTGTTGCCCCCAAAAATGTTGGCTGTCAATGAACCTACGCGGACACACTTGAACGCTCAGAAATCAGAAAGCCCGCTTGGCTCTTGGCCTTGCGGACTTTCGTGAACTTCTCTGAATCTTGTGAGGGGGACTCATCCGATGTGATTCAATACCATTCCGATATTATAGACTATATCTGCATGGTGCATTTTGACTTACCCCAAAAGTTACCCCCAAATTTCTTTGCTACCCTATAGGCGGGGTCACTCTCCTTTTACCCGGCGAGTATCTCCGTCACCACATCCGGAGCCTTCTCTATGACCTTCAGATAAGCCCGCGCCGCCGGGTCCGGAGTGCGCTTGCCCTGCTCCCAATTCCGAAGGGTATGCAGGGACAGACCAAACCGGGCTGAGAACGACGCCTGAGACATGCCCATGCGTTTACGGATGGCCTTCACATCCACCATGGACGGGATATGCACCTTGTAGGCGTCCGTGGGCATCTTTCCCTGCGCAATGGTCAGGGCTTCTTTCATGCTGTCTACTATGCGGCTGCCACTCATGGCGTACCTCGCTTGTATGTTGCCGCCAGCAGGGCGGAAAGCGTCTTCAACTCGTTTCGCTCTGCCGGGCTGAGATTGGCCTTTTCGTTCTTGGCAAAGATGTTCAGGGCAAAGAGCGGAATATCCGGCGAGTGGAAAAAGTAGACCACCCTATAGCCGCCACTCTTGCCGCTGCCCTCCCGCGCATAGCGAACCTTCCGAATGCCGCCGGTCCCTTGCAGAATGTCTCCCGCGTCCGGATTTTGCGCCAGGAATGACACGATCTCCAGCCGTTCCGCATCATCCATCAGGCGCTTGGCGTCCCGCAGAAAGGAAGGAGTTTCAATCACGGTCATGGGAGCGGTTCGCATGAAGCACATATAAGCCATTGGCTTATGTCGGTCAAGGAAACGCCCCCACCTCCACGAGAAGGCAGGGGCATTGTTTTTTATTGGGGGCTGCTGACGCCATTGTTGGGGCTATATTCCCCCTCTCCTCTTCGCCATTTCCCTCGGTGCTTGCGCAACCATTCACGGTAACTACGTACTCCAAGCTCGGGGTCACCCTGGAAGCGCTCCCTCATGGCCAAGTATACGCGAGCAATCTGTAAACCTGCTAGTGTCAGCCCCGCATGGTTTTTGAAAAGCTTTTTAGCGTTCATAATCATAACTTCTTGCTTTGATGCGAGAATCAGGTTGTCGAGGGCGAAGTTATACCTATTTCCGTCGACAAAAATAATAACATGTCCGTCCGGTATGGGGCCATGTGCGGTTTCCCATACAACATGATGCTTCAATCTCCACATTTGTGGGTGGGCAGTCTTTACTAGCACATAGTCGCTGCGGACTTTCCTTTCAGTGCCAATAGCATGAGATTTGTCGTCCAAGGGAATATGCGCATCTACGCGACCCAGGATTAAGTTTCTGTAGGAGCAAACCCTATATATTTGCCGGACAGAGCGGGAGGTTTCAAATTTGTTATTGAAAAGGTCTGTGAGCTCTTTATACGTTATTCCCCACACGTTGATTTCTTTTAAAAATGCCACATGCTCCGGAAAAAATATTTGCCTGCCCATGCTACACATCCAGCATTACGGGCATACGAGCGCTACCCCTGGATGCTTCAACGGCAATATAGGACCGCAACGCCAAGGAGCCGTTGGCGATAATCTGCTCGGCAACATGCGCGACCGCACCGGCACGAGATATTTCCCACGCCAGCTTTTCGCCCTTCAAGGACTCGTCGCTTAACCGTTCGATTTGCGCAAAGAGGTGGTTGTTCAGATCAGCGAGCTTGTTCTTCATAAAACGCTTCCTTATGCGTAAAAAAGCCCCCACCAGGACGGCAGAGGCCATGTTGCCAGTATGCGAGCGACGCTATTTCAGGGGCGACCCTCCCGGCGGATTCTTATGCGCAATATCCGCAAAATACGCAAAATTATCTGGTGTCAAAAAAGAGGCCGGGTTATCAGCCCGGCCCCAGAGGTTCAGCGTTGATATTTCCGGCGCCATAGCCACAGCGCCATGTGCGCCCACAGCGGATTTGTCAGGGCAAAAGCCACGACGATGACGGCCAGCCCCCAGCCCAAGGCAACATGCAAGGCCACGGCCAGGCAGAAGGCCAGGAGGTGCAACAAGGCGGAAAGGAGGTAATATTCCTCCAGGTCATAAAGATGGGCGGGCGTGCTCATACTCGTTCCTCCGGGACCGCTTCAGCCTCGTCGGACTCATCTTCCCATTCCGGATACACCTCGTTGGCTATTTCCTGCAGCATGATACACAGGGCATATTCAGCATTTTCGTCAAAATCTGCTCTGTGCCCATCCATGAAACCCACGGCAGATGAGAGGAAAGACAGCTTGGCATGAATGGCCTCACGGTTAACGAATGGCGGGGTATATTCGCGTGTGGTGCTCATTTGCTTTCCTCCCCCTCCGACGTTTTCAGGCCCTCACGCATTTTTTGCAAAAGCAAAAGATGGACGTGCCACAGGCCCTTTTTGCCTTCCTCGCTGAAAGACAATCCTTGATCCATGACCGCGCAGTGTATTTCCTCCAAAAACACAGCGGTGCTATACGCTTCGTCCAGCATTTCAAGGTTGTCCGTAGGGATTAATGTTGTTCTGGCAATGGAATTCATGCCGCACCTCCGTTCCCCGGCAAGGAATAGGCCAGGGGTGGGGCTGGGATGCGGTTGTAGTAGCTCAATTTCTCGTTGGCGATCATGTTGTCGTGCAGATCGTCAACGGCCGCCAGAAGGGCGCTCAGGCTCATGCGAGAATGCCCAAGGGGAGAATCCATAAGTTCGGAAAGTTTGCGGAGCGGTTCACGGCCGCGGATATAGGCGGGGTTGGCTGGCCCCCATTTGCCGTAGACTTCCCAGCCGATGCTTTCAAGGTGTGCAACAGCATGCAAAAGTGACCCACTTTAAGGGGTAATCGGCTTGCAAAAATGACCCACCCAGGCAAACCCTTCCCGAGGCGCGGTAGCGCCGGGGAGGAATCGAAGGAGATGCTGACGGTGGATACCATTGCGAA
>JAVBNC010000102.1:0-14090 GCA_031551765.1 Desulfovibrionaceae bacterium | reverse complement strand
CCCCCCCTGCCACAGTTCGTGGGCCGGGTTGGGGGGCGGGGGGTCGGGCAAACGTTTCTTCCACGACAGGTTCCCCCTCCCCCCGATTTCTCCCCCTGTCGCTTATTCCAAACCGTTCTCAGCCTGGGCCTGAATGGCGGTGATCGCCACGGTGTTGACGATATCCGGCACGGTGCAGCCGCGCGAAAGGTCGTTGACCGGCTTGTTCAGGCCCTGCAGCACCGGGCCTATGGCCACGGCGTTGGCGGCCCGCTGCACGGCCTTGTAGGTGTTGTTGCCGGTGTTCAGGTCCGGGAAAATGAACACCGTGGCCTTGCCCGCCACCTGGCTGTCGGGCAGCTTGGTGCGGGCCACGTCCGGGTCAATGGCGGCATCATACTGGAGCGGGCCTTCCAGCAAGAGGTCCGGGGCCTTTTCCTTGGCTATTTTCACAGCCTCCACCACGCTGTCCACATCCGCGCCCTTGCCGGAAGTGCCGGTGGAGTACGAAAGCATGGCCACACGCGGCTCTATGCCGAACACCTTGGCCGTGTGCGCGGAACTGATGGCGATGCTGGCCAGCTGTTCCGGCGTGGGGTTGGGGTTCACGGCGCAGTCGCCGAAGGCCAGCACCCGGTCTTTGAGGCACATCAGGAAGATGGAGGAGACGATGGACACGCCCGGCTTGGTCTTGACGAACTCGAAAGCCGGCCGGATGGTGTGGGCCGTGGTGTTGACGGACCCGGAAACCATGCCGTCCGCGTGGCCCTTGTAGACCATCATGGTGCCGTAATAGGTGTTGTCCAGCATGGCGTCGCGGGCCATGCCCCGGGTGATGTTCTTGGCCTTGCGCAGTTCCTGGTAGGTGTCCACGTAGTCGTCGAACTGCGGGGACTTTTCCGGTTCGATGATCACCGGCTCGAACTCCAGGCCCAGGTCGCGGATCTTGTTGCGGATGGCGGTTTCCTCGCCCAGCAGAATGATCTCCGCGACTCCGCGCTGGGAGAGAATTTCCGTAGCGCGCAGAATGCGCTCTTCCGTGCCTTCCGGCAGCACAATGCGCATTTTGTTGCGCTTGGCCCGCTCCATCAGGTTGAATTCGAACATCTTGGGCGTGATCTTGACGGACTTGCGGTCCACAATGCGCTGCCCCAGATCCTGGCTGTTGATGTGGCGCTCGAAGTGGCCCAGCGCGCTGTTGATCTTGCGCGTGTCCCCGGCCTTGATGCCGCTGTCGAATTCCCCAAGGCGCTGAATGGTCTTGTAGGTGTGGTCTTTAACCCGCAGCACCGGGAACTGCACGTTCTGCAGGCCTTCAAGAAGCGTGCACACAGCTTTGGGTGTTTCAATGCCGCCGGTAAGCAGCACGGCGGAAGGGCTGGCGAAACTGACCGAATGGCGCGCGGCCAGACTGGCCAGCAAAATATCGTTGCGATCGCCGGGAGTGATGACCAGGTCGCCCTGGCCCAGGTGTTCCAGGAAATTGGAAATGTGCATGGCCGCCACCAGGTAGTTGGTGACCGGCGCGTCCATGCGCTCGCGGCCGTACATCACTTCCGCGCCCAGCCACTGGCAGAGTTCCGCCACGGTGGGCCGCAGCAGGGACGGGTCTTCCGGCAGAATGTACACGGGCAGCGCGGCCCCGCCCTTGGGCGAACTGAACGAGGCGGCTATGCCGTCCGCTTCCTTTTTGCTTACGGAAGCCAGGTTCACCACGCAGGCCAGCACGTCCAGGCCTTTTTCGTCCATCAGTTCCAGGGTGGCGTGGGCGGAATCCGTTATTTCCTTGGGGCTCTTTTTCGCGCCGTTGGCCACCATCAGCACCGGGGCGCCCAGGTTGGCCGCTATTTCCGCGTTCAGGTCGAATTCGAACACTCCGTCCTGGCCGGAAAGGTCCGTGCCCATGCACAGCACGAACTCGTAATTTTCTTCCAGCTCACGGAACTTTTTCAGCACGGTGTCCAGCAAATGCGCCTGCTTGCCGCTGTTGATCAGCTCCCGCGCTTCCGTCAGCGTGTACACGTAGGAGTCGGTGTAGCTCTGCTCCAGGCCGAACTGCGAACGCATCAGCGCGATATCCGCGTCTTCCGTCCCGGGAAAGCGAGATTCCCGGATAATGGGACGGAAAAACGCCACCTTGCGCACATTGCGCAACAACAGCTGCAGCAGGCCCAAAGCGACGACGGACTTGCCGCTCCGCGCCTCTGTAGCGATGATGTAGAGTTTGTTAGCCATGATATGCCTCCGGCGGCCGGGGTTGTGGTGACATGACGCCCGGGGGGATGGGGAAACCTTTCTTGGAAGAAAGGTTTCCCCTTCCCCCCGGACCCCCCATCCTCTTCCAAAGAACTTTGACAGGGGGATGGTGAGGAATCTCTTTGATGCGGCGGCACCGCGCAACAAGAAGCGCCGCTTTTTTCAACCTGCCAAATCGGTACTGGCAAGCAAATATGCTCACTCCTCCAATAGTCACCCTGAAAGGGGTCCAGGGGCGCTAGCCCTTGGTGGGTGCAGGGATCTCGCAACCGCAGGAGGCGGTTGCGCACGGTGCGTAGCGACGCCCGTAGGGGGCGGCACAGGACGTGCCGCATTGCGCCCTGCTTCGACTCTTAATTGACTTCGACAGCCCGCTAAAAAAACCGCGCCCCGGCGGAACGAACCGCCGGGGCGTGGGTCAGGGTTTTACTTCGCGCCGCGGCCGTTGTCGCAGGCTTCGCCGGCGTTGGGCTTGGCGTGTTCGGCTGTGTCCGTGATCACGCAGGCGTCGCCGGCCGCTTTGCCGCTGAGCTTGGGATCGCCCGTGGCCACGGTAACGGCGGGCATGTCGGCCAGTTGCTTCAGCAGAGCGTAGCGCTCCAGGTATTCCTTCTCAATCAGGCCGCGCAGCCGCTTGGATTCGTCGGGCATTTCCTTTTCCAGCTGGGCGTAGCGGTTTTCGCCGGAGAGGAAGCCCTGCAGCGAGCCGTCAGGGGCTTTGGATTCCAGAACCAGGGGGTTCTTGCCTTCCGCGGCCAGGGCCGGGTTGTAGCGGTACAGCGGCCAGTAGCCGGAATCCACGGCCAGCTTGGATTCTTCCATGCTCTTGCCCATGCCCTTGCGCACGCCCTGGTTGATGCAGGGGGCGTAAGCGATGACAATGGACGGTCCCTTGTGGGCTTCCGCTTCCTTAAAGGCTTTGAGCACCTGCATCTTGTTGGCGCCCATGGCCACGCTGGCCACGTACACATAGCCGTAGGTCATGGCGATGCGGCCCAGGTCCTTTTTGGGCAGCTTCTTGCCGGAAGCCGCGAACTTGGCGATGGCGCCCAGCGGCGTGGCCTTGGAGGACTGGCCGCCGGTGTTGGAGTACACTTCCGTGTCCAGCACCAGGATGTTGACGTCTTCGCCGGAAGCGATGACGTGGTCCAGGCCGCCGTAGCCGATATCATAGGCCCAGCCGTCGCCGCCGATGATCCAGACGGATTTTTTGGTGAACAGGTCGGCCATGTTCCAGATTTCGTTCAGCAGCGGGGAATCCCCGGCGCCGCTCAACTGGGCCAGCACTTCCTCGCCGGCCTTCTTGGAGGCGTCGCCTTCGTCTTTCACGTCCAGCCAGGCCTGCATGGCGGCTTTCAGGTCTTTGGAGATGCCCTTGTCCTGCATGGCCTCGGTCACCAGGTCCGCCAGTTTGTCACGGCGCTGGGTAAAGGCCATGGACATGCCGTAGCCGAACTCCGCCGCGTCTTCGAACAGGGAGTTGCCCCAGGCCGGGCCGTGGCCGTCCTTGTTGGCGCAATAGGGGTTGGTGGGGGCGGAAGCGCCCCAGATGGAGGTGCAGCCCGTGGCGTTGGCAATAACCATGCGCTCGCCGAACATCTGGGTGATGAGCTTCACGTAGGGGGTTTCGCCGCAGCCCGCGCAGGCGCCGGAGAATTCCATCAGCGGCTGCTGGTACTGGGAACCCACCAGGGTGTCGCGGGCCATCAGGTCGTCTTTGATGGAGATGTGCGCTTCCGCAAAGGCCAGGTTGGGCACCTGGTCGGGCAACTGCGTCTCAATGGGCTTCATGATCAGGGCCTTTTCCTTGGCCGGGCAGGTTTCGGCGCAAGAGCCGCACCCCTGGCAGTCCTGGGAATAAACCTGAATGCGGTAGGCCAGGCCGCCCAGTTCCTTGCCGCGCGCGGGCTTGGTCACAAAGCTCTTGGGCGCGCCCTTCATTTCTTCTTCACTGGCCAGCACGGGGCGGATGGCCGCGTGGGGGCAGACAAAGGAGCACTGGTTGCACTGGATGCACTTGTCGCTCTGCCATTCCGGCACGTTGATGGCCACGCCGCGCTTTTCGAAGGCGGCCGTGCCCAGCGGCACCAGGCCGTCCGGGGAGAAGGCGGAAACGGGCAGCTTGTCCCCTTCCTGGGCCAGGATGGGCCGCACCACATTCTTGATGTAGTCCGGGTCGTGGCCGCAGCAGCCGCAGCCTTCGTCCTTGGCTTCCAGCCAGGACTTGGGCACTTTCACTTCCTTCACTTCGTCAATGGCTTTGTCCACGGCGGCGATGTTCATATTGACGATCTTGTCGCCCTTGCTGCCGTAAGTCTTCTTGATGGAATCCTTCAGCAGGGCCACGGCCTGCTCAAAGGGCAGCACGTTGGCCAGTTTGAAGAAAGCGGTCTGCAGGATCATGTTGACGCGGCCGCCCAGGCCCACGTCCGCGGCCACTTTCACGGCGTCCACGTTGTAGAATTTCAGTTTTTTCTTGGCGATGGTGCGCTTCATGGAAGCGGGCAGGTTGGCTTCGATTTCCTTGGCGCCGCTCCAGTTGGAGTTCAGCACAAAGGTGCCGCCTTCCTTGATGCCCGCCAGAATGTCATACTGGTGCACATAGGCGGACTTGTGGCAGGCCACGTAGTCCGCGTGGGTGATGAGGTAGGTGGACTGGATGGGGCTTTTGCCGAAACGCAGGTGGGAAACCGTGAAGCCGCCGGACTTTTTGGAGTCGTAAGCGAAATAGCCCTGCGCGTACATGTCGGTGTTGTCGCCGATGATCTTGATGGCCTGCTTGTTGGCGCCCACGGTGCCGTCCGCGCCCAGGCCGAAGAACTTGCATTCCACGGTGCCGGCGGGAACGGTGTCAAAGTCCGCGCCCACGTCCAGGGAGGTGTCGGTCACGTCGTCCACGATACCCACGGTGAAGTGGTTCTTGGGACCGGCCGCGCGCATGTTGTCGAACACGGCTTTGGCCATGGCCGGGGTAAATTCCTTGGAACCCAGGCCGTAGCGGCCGCCCACGATAACCGGCATTTCGCCCTTTTCCATGAAAGCGCCGCACACGTCGAGATACAGCGGCTCGCCAAGGCTGCCGGGTTCTTTGGTGCGGTCCAGCACGGTAATGACCTGGGCGGAGGCGGGAATGGCCAGCATCATGTGTTCGGCGGAGAAGGGGCGGTACAGGCGCACTTTGACCAGGCCCACTTTTTCGCCCTTGGCCAGCAGGTAGTTGACCACCTCTTCAATGGTTTCACAGGAGGAACCCATGGAAATGACGATACGGTCGGCTTCCGGGTGGCCCACGTAGTCAAAGAGCTTGTAGGGACGGCCGGTAATGCCTTCCACTTTCTTCATCTGGGAGATGACGATGGAGGGCACGGCTTCGTAAAAGGCGTTGGCCGCCTCGCGGTTCTGGAAGTAGATGTCCGGGTTCTGGGCGGTGCCGCGCTGGTGCGGGTGTTCCGGCATCATGGCGGAAGCGCGGAATTCTTCTATTTTATCATAATTGACCACTTTCTTGATGTCTTCGTAGTCAATGACTTCGATCTTGGAAATTTCGTGGGAGGTACGGAAGCCGTCAAAGAAATGGCAAAACGGCACGCTGGCCTCAAGGGCGGCCAGGTGGGCCACCAGGGCCAGGTCCATGCACTCCTGCACGGAGGCGGAAGCCAGGAAGGCGAAGCCGGTCTGACGGGCGGCCATCACGTCCTGGTGGTCGCCGAAAATGGACAGCGCGTGCGCGGCCAAAGCGCGGGCGGAAACGTGGAACACGCCGGGCAGAAGTTCCCCGGAAATTTTGTACATGTTGGGGATCATCAGCAAAAGGCCCTGGGAAGCCGTGTAGGTGCTGGTCAGCGCGCCCGCGGCCAGGGAACCGTGCACGGCGCCGGCGGCGCCCGCTTCCGACTGCAGCTGGCGTACCTGCACCACCTGGCCGAAGATGTTCTTCTGGCCTTCAGCGGCCCACTCGTCCGCGGACTCCCCCATGTTGGAAGAGGGCGTAATGGGGTAGATAGCGGCGGTGTCGCTTAGCGCGTAAGAAACATACGCGGCGGCGGTGTTGCCGTCCATCGTCTTCATATGCTTTGCCATGATGTACTCCTTAGAAGATGGTGCGTGTCAGTATGACACCGCCATGCCCCGCAACGGGTTCATAGCGGCAAAAGGTCGTTCAGCCCGCGCGTTGCCGCCGGGCACCGCGCTGTGCGGTCTTTTATCGCCGGAACGCTTCCGGGCGCGCGAACGCCTCGGCCGGTTTCCATGCGAAACCGCATGAGTATATACGACTCTCCGCGTGGACGCCAAGTCAATTTTCAAAAAAAAAGCCTAAAAGATTACTATGTTATGAAATATTTCTTTATATTTCATTGTGCATTTCGTAACAAGCTCCGTTTCCCTCCCGCTTGTGAAAAAGCCGGACAATAAAGCTCCGCGTTGCATTGCAAAAGCAAGACTTATGCATGGCCGGGAGCCTGCCCACACGTTTTTTTGCAGCGAACCTTTTGAAATTCCTCGCGCTCCAGCAAAAGACAATTCCGCCTTGCGTTGCGGATGGAAGGTGTTATAAACTGGCAACGCACCGTCCATGGTTGCCGGAGCCTTTGGAGGAACTATGCAGTCGTCCGTTTCGCTCTCGCCTGAGGAGAGCGCGGTTTTTTTTGAGCACCGCTTCCGCTTCGCCGGAAAAGGGCATCCCGCCGCGGACGCCATGTATACGCTGGCGGAAGAGTGGCTTGCCTACGAGCCCGCTGTGTACAAGCCGGTCCCGCCCCCTCCGGCGGGGGCTCCCCTGGCCGCCCCGGTGGACCCGGTGGATATCGTGCAAATGGAAGTGCGGTTGCCGCCCCTGCCCGCCGTGCTGGTGGAACTGCAGGAAGTCATCCTCCGCCGCCATTCCTCCGCGGACCAGATCGCGGAAGTCATTTCCAAAGACCCGGGCCTGGCCGCCTGGCTCCTGCGGCTGGTAAACAGCCCCTACTACGGCTTCTCCGCCAAGGTGGCCACCATCTCCAGGGCCGTGGCCCTGGTGGGCACCCGCCAGATCCAGACCCTGGCCATGGGCGGGGCGCTTAATTCCCTGGCCGTGCTCATGCCCAAGGGGCTTATCGACATGCAGCGCTTCTGGCGCCACAGCCTGGCTGTGGCCATAACCGCCCAGGAAATATGGAAACTCACCGGCCGCCAGGAAGCGGAACAGCTTTTCGTGGCCGGCCTGCTGCACGACTGCGGCAAGCTGACCATGGCCTACGCCGCGCCCAAGGTAGTGGAGCAGTTGCGGCGCTCTTCCGAATACGCTTCCAACCCGGACTACGCGGCGGAGCAGAAAATTCTGGGCTTTGACCACGCCCGCCTGGGCGGCATGCTGCTGCACCGCTGGAACATGCCGCTGCCGCTGGTCATGTCCGTGTTACGCCACCATACCGTGGAAGACCCCGTGCGCTACCCGGAAGCCGCCGCCACCCACGTGGCGGAAGTGCTGGTCACCGCGCTGGGCGTCAGCGCCACCCCCGGCGCCTTTGTGCCGCCCCTGTCCCCGGAAGCCTGGGACGTGCTGGGCCTTGTCCCGCAAAAACTCAATTTTATCGCCGGAATGCTGCACAGCAAGCTGGATACGCTCTGCGCCGCGCTGCAGAAGTAAAACCGACAAAAATTCGACATGCACAGGCCCCTTGCCCAAAGGGGCCTTTTCTTTGCCTGCCGGCCTTTTCCTGTGCCGTGCGGGCATTCCCTTCATGATTCAGATGTCGGTTTTCCGTTCTCCCTGCCTGCCGCTTACCCCTGTTTTTCCCGCCAATACTGAATAATAGATTTATGGCAGGCCTCTTGCATGTTTCCCGGCGCAGGGACGGCACCGTCAAAAAACGCCGCCCCATCCGATCCGGTTACACGTATTCGATGACAAGGAGGCACACTATGTTTTTTCTGTTAAGCGGCGGCGCGAAAAAAAAGAAAGTCCCTCAAAAGAGGGTGGAAAATTTGGAGAAGGTCAAGGAACTCTTTCTCTCCGGCCGTTTTCCCGTAGCCACCACGGCCGGTTTGGACGACGACCGCAAGGTGGGCAAAATTCTCGGCCTGGTGGTTTCGCGCGGGTACGACTCTGAAGAAGCCTTTTACGATATGGCGGTGCGCGCCGTGAACAAAGGCGCCCAGGCCATTATCGGCTACCAGGAAAACGTGGCCTTCCACCCTGACGGCAGTAAATTTTTCACCTGCTACGGCACGGCCGTGCAGTTTGACGGGGTCAAAGCCATGCTGCCCCTGACCGCCAAAGTGTAAGCGACGAATGTGCGGCCGCCCGCGACGGCTCAGGGAAAAGCCCCTGAGCCGCGCGCGGCGCGTTCCCGTACCCGTTATTTCTTACGTTTTTCGCCTGGCCCCGACAGGCTGTATTGCGCACCGCCCGGCTCTTTTTCCGCCTTGCTGATGACGGCAAGCAGCACTTCCCGCCTGTCCTCGGGCATGGATTTGACCTGTGCGGCCTTTTTGCAGGTTTCCAGCACCAGGGGATGCCGCGCGGCGTTGGCGGCCAGCGACCATTCAGCGGCTATCTGCACCGCTGTCACGGCTTTTTTCCCTTTCTCCATGGAGTAGCCCAGCGTGGAAATAATGCGCCGCACATAGGTTACCTTGCCCGAGGCGAAAAAGCCGCCCCACAGAGCGTCAAGAATGCCGGGGTCCGTCACGGGGATTTTGGCCAGAGGCACGGGTTTGCCTTCCTGCAGCTCTTTGCGTACTTGCGCCAGGTTCGCGCCGGGCAGGAGCTTGTCCACATACTCGTTTTTTCCGGGAACCCGCGCATGAGTGACGGCTATGGCCACGGTATAGCGCCACTCGCCGCTGTGGCGGTCTCTTGCGGCCACCATCTGGTCGGCAAGTTCAGGATGTTTGGCGAAAACCTCCGCCAAGAAGGACCCCAGCCCCCAGCCCGAGTTGCTGCTCATGGGCGAAGACAAGGAATCCAGCCTGTCAAAACCCCCCGGCACCTTCTTGGGGTCCGGCGAACGGTAATAATAGGTGATGAACTCGTCGTCGGCGCCCTTCTTCGCGGCCGCCCCGGCCGGAACCGCCCACAGAACCGCCAGAACCATTGCCAAAAACAGCACCCGAACTCTTACGCGCATGACCGGCTCCCGAATACGATGAAGGGTTAAGCCAGAGCTTCCGCTATGCTCCGGCCGTAGGGGGGATACAGCACGCCCTTTTCCGTGATAATGCCCGCAATGTACCGGGCCGGGGTCACGTCAAAGGCGAAATTGTAGGCGCGGACGCCCAGGGGCAGGATGCGGGCGCCGCCCAGGGCGGCCACTTCCGCGTCGTCGCGCTCTTCAATGGGTATGGCCGCGCCGTCCGGGGTGGCCGGGTCGATGGTGGACAGCGGGGCCGCGATATAAAAGGGAATGCCGTGCTCTTTGGCCAGCACGGCCACGCCGTAGGTGCCGATCTTGTTGGCCGTGTCGCCGTTGGCCGCGATGCGGTCCGCGCCCACCACGATTTTTTGCACCAGGCCCTTCTGCATCAGCAGGCCCGCCGCGTTGTCGCAAGCGGCACGCACCGGGATACCGTCCTTGTGAAGCTCGTAAGCCGTCAGCCGCGCGCCCTGCAGGACGGGCCGGGTCTCGTCCGCGATCACGCTGATGCGTTTTCCCTCTTCCACGGCCGCCCGGATAACGCCCAGCGCCGTGCCGTAGCCCGCCGTGGCCAGCGCGCCCGCGTTGCAGTGGGTGAGCACCGTGTCCCCGTCCGCCAGCAGCGCGGCCCCGAAACGGCCCATGGCCCTGTTGGCCGCCACGTCCTCTTCCTGAATGCGCTGCGCCAGAGTGAGCCAGACGGCCGAAAGCGCGGCCGCCGTGGCGAAATTCCCGCCCTTCCAGGCTCCGCGCATGCGTTCCACGGCCCAGCGCAGGTTCACGGCCGTGGGGCGCGAAGCGGCCAGACGTTCCAGCGCGTCTTCCAGATACGCCCGCCAGCTTTCTCCCTCACCCGCCGCCTGCCGGGCCGCCAGGCAGCAGCCCCAGGCAGCGGCCACGCCAATGGCGGGCGCGCCCCGCACCGTCAGGTCCTGAATGGCGGCGATGACCGCTTCCACTGTCCCGCAGCGCACGAATTCCTCGCGCAGGGGCAGAGCGCGCTGGTCCAGCAGCATCAGCGCGGGGCCGTTGTGGTCGAAAAAGATATGGTTCATGGAACATCCTTGCGAAAACTGTGGTGTCAAAAAAAGTACCGAAAATTCATAACGTTTTTTTGTTCGACGCGCTACAAGAGGCAAAACGCTTGACAGCGGCGCCCGCATCGCTTTATACGCAACTCCATGAATACGACGATGCGTGCTTTTGCCTCTTCCCAGTGGTGGTGGCTCTGGTAACAGAGCCGCGTGTGCGCGTTCATTGTCCTGAACCCAACGTACGTTAACGCGGCAGTGCAACTGGCCGCGTTTTTTTGTGCCTATTGTCCGCCCTGCCCGCAAGGAGCTTCCCATGCACACTGCCCTTCCCAACCACAGCGGTTTTTTCGGCGCCTACGGCGGCCAATTCGTGCCCGAAGCCCTCAGGGGCGTGGTGGACGAACTGGCCGAAGCCTATGCCCGCTACCGCCAGGACCCTGAATTTCTGGCGGAATTCCGCTACTATCTCACCCACTATTCCGGCCGCCCCACCCCGCTGTTCCGCAGCGACAACCTGACCAAGCTGGCCGGCGGCGCGAAAATCTACCTCAAACGTGAAGACCTGGGGCACCTCGGCGCGCACAAGATCAACAACACCCTGGGCCAGATTCTGCTGGCCAAGCGCATGGGCAAGAAAAAGATCATCGCGGAAACCGGCGCGGGCCAGCACGGCGTGGCCACGGCCGCCACGGCCGCGCTGATGGGCATGTCCTGCACAGTGTACATGGGCGAAGAGGACATTAAACGCCAGGAACTCAACGTCTTCCGCATGCGCATGATGGGCACCACGGTCGCCCCCGCCCTTTCCGGCCAGCGCACCCTGAAAGAAGCCGTGGACGAAGCCCTGGACGCCTGGATCAAGGACCCGGAAATCTTCTACCTGCTCGGTTCCGCCGTGGGCCCGCACCCCTACCCGCTCATGGTCCGCGACTTCCAGTCCGTCATCGGCATTGAAACCCGCGCCCAGCATCTGGAGCAGGAAGGGAAACTCCCGGACGCCTGCATCGCCTGCGTGGGCGGCGGTTCCAACGCCATCGGCCTGTTCCATCCTTTCGCGGACGACAAGGACGTGCGGCTCATCGGCGTGGAGCCCGGCGGCAAGGGCGACAAGCTCGGCGAGCACGCCGCCACCATGACCTACGGCACCCCCGGCGTGGTGCACGGTTTCCGCTCCTACCTCCTGCAGGACGAAAAAGGCGAAGCCGCCCCGGTGCATTCCATTTCCGCCGGTCTGGACTACCCCGGCGTGGGCCCCGAGCACGCCTTCCTGCGCGACAGCGGCCGCGCCGAGTATGTCACCGCCAGCGACGCCGAAGCCGTGGAAGCCTTCTTCACCCTCTCCCGCGCCGACGGCATCATCCCCGCGCTGGAATCCTCCCACGCCCTGGCCTACGCCCTGAAGCTCGCTTCCGGCATGCCCAAGGAAGCCAGCATCGTCGTCTGCCTCTCCGGACGCGGCGACAAAGATTTGGCCCAGATTGAGGATTTGCTGAAGAAAGAGCGTAAGTAAGTGAAAGGCAATTTTGTCGAAGCCATCTAAGAGTCGAGGCAGGGCGCTGCCCTGCACCCGCCAAGGGGCGCGCCCCTTGGAACCCATTCAGGGTGACTAAAAGAGATGGTGCGCGACTGCCGTTCTGCTCGCGCCACGGCGCTCACATACTGGCGGGTGCGAACTTGAAAGGCTTAAAAGGGCATACCCTAACAAAACGGCTCTCCGTTCCATCAACGAAGAGCCGTTTTGCTTTCTTCGGCGTCAGCACGACTTGCCCCACAGGACGTGGGGCTGCCGCGCAGCGGAGCGGCGGGGAGTCAGCAAAAGTTTTCAGACGTGCAGTGAGCCGGGGATTCACTCCCCGGCGGCTTACGATCCCGCACAACCTCCCGTCGCGAAAGGCCGCGTCCGCCAGGAAGGCGGACCGGCCGTCATCTGAAGTGGGGGTTCGGGGGAAGGGGAAAACCCTTTTTCCAAAAAGGGTTTTCCCCTTCCCCCGATTCCTCTTACTTCAACGCTTCCACCACCAGGTCACCCATGCGGGAGCAAGTGCAGATGGTGGAGGCATCCATGCCTGGGGCGGCCAGGTCCGGGGTGCGCCAGCCCGCTTTGATGACGGACCGCACGGCGCTTTCCACGGCGTCGGCGGCGCGGGGGGCGTCCAGGCTCATGCGCAGCATCATGGCCACGGAGAGGATGGACGCCAGGGGGTTGGCCTTGTCCTGCCCGGCTATGTCCGGGGCGGACCCGTGGGCCGGTTCATACAGGCCGGGCGCGGAGGCGCCCAGGGAAGCGGAAGCCAGCATGCCCAGCGACCCGGCCACGGCGGCGGCCTGGTCGGAGAGAATGTCCCCGAAGAGATTCCCGGTCAGCAGCACGTCAAAGTCCGCCGGGCGGGCCACCAGCTGCATGGCGGCGTTGTCCACGTACATATGCTCCAGGGCCACGTCCGGGTAGCCCTGGGCCACCTCTTCCACCACGGCCCGCCAGAGACGGCTGACGGCCAGCACGTTGGCCTTGTCCACGGAACAGACCTTGTTCCGCCGCTCCCGCGCGGCGCGGAAAGCCACGTGCGCGATACGCCGGATTTCCTCTTCGTCGTAGATCATGGTGTCGTAGGCGTAGCGCAGGCCGTCCCGTTTGCCTTCGCCACGGGGTTCGCCGAAGTAGATGTCGCCGGTCAGCTCGCGCACCACCAGCAGGTCCACCCCGCCGGCCACCAGGTCCGGCCGCAGCCGGGAAAAGGCCGCCAGTTCCGGGAACACACTGACCGGCCGCAGGTTGGCGAACACGGCCAAGCCCTTGCGCAGGGCCAGAATGCCCTCTTCCGGCCGTTTGTCCCGGCTGACCTTGTCCCACTTGGGGCCGCCCACCGCGCCCAGAAACACGGCGTCCGCCTTTTTGCAGCGCTCCAGGGTCTTTTCCGTCAGCGGCGAGCCGTTGGCGTCGTAAGACGCGCCGCCCACCAGGTCATATTCGGTTTTCAGGCCCAGCCCGTGGCGGTCGGCGACGGCCCGCAACACTTTAGCCGCTTCCGCCGCCACTTCCGGGCCTATGCCGTCGCCCGGCAGGAACACGATTTTCTTTTTCATGTCCCCTCCGTCACTTACCGGCAAGTTGCGCTTTGACGTAACCCCGCAGGCCGCCCGCATCCAGAATGGCCTTCAGCGAAGGCGGCAGGGACGGGCACTTGATGACCGCGCCCGTGGTCACGTTGCGGATCTCGCCCTTGTCCGTGTCGATATCCAGCTGGTGCCCCTGCTCAATGCCGTTCACCGCGTCGCCCACTTCCAGGACCACCAGGCCCAGATTGAAGGAGCTGCGGTAGAAAATGCGCGCGAAGCTGTGCGCCACCACCACCTGAAAGCCCGCGCCCAGAATGGCGATGGGCGCGTGTTCCCGCGAAGAGCCGCAGCCGAAATTCACCCCGGCCACCAGAATGTCACCCGGCTGTTTCTGCGTCAGCCAGTCCTCGCGGATGCCGCTCATGCACTGCTCGCCCAAAAGCTTGGGGTCCGAAGTCACCAGAAACTTGGCCGGAATAATCGCGTCCGTATCAATATGGTCCCCCACGCGAAGGACTCTGCCTGTATAGCGCATTATGTATAGCTCCTTTAAGAATGCCTCCGGCGGGGGGGGGGGGGGGGGGGGGGGGGGGGGGGGGGGGGGGGGGGGGGGGGGGGGGGGGGGGGGGGGGGGGGGGGGGGGGGGGGG
>JAVBNC010000146.1:0-6453 GCA_031551765.1 Desulfovibrionaceae bacterium | reverse complement strand
AAACCTTCCGAAATCGGAGGAATGGATTCTGAACTGAAACGTCCCAGGTGGGTCTCTTTTCAATGCCGATGATGGGTCATTTTTAGGTGCTGATTGACACGCAAGCCTTACCCCGGCGACAACGGGTTGCTGTTCCTGCCGAAGGGAGACGGGGAGAAAAAATAGGCCGGGACTTTCGCCCCGGCCTCGCCGTCATCTCGTCAGCGAATCAGCCCCGTACCATCTTTTCTCCCTCCACATAGGCCGTGTACAGGTGCGTGAGCGCGTCCACGTTCTTGCCGATGCTCATCACCAGCGCGGGCATGGCGTAGGCCATGGCTTCGCAGAATTTTGCGTGATCCTCGCTTCTTCTCTTGGCGCGCCAGAACGGGGAGTGGAAAAGCGTCATCGAGTCCTCCGCAACCGCCATCGTGGCCGTGCGCAGAGCGTGCAGACGCTGCATGAACTCCGCGCTCCGCTCCTCTATCGTGGGTTCGGCAGCAGGCAGGGCCAGGCGGGGTTGGGTGTCCAGGTTCAGGGCCGCAAGGAACGTCACGGCCTCGCCCATGCGAGATTGCGGCAGCTGGTCGTACTTGGCCAGGCGGAAATGGTCCTTGAACCGGCCCCATATCTGCGGGTACAGGCCGCCGTGGCGCTGGGGTTCCGGCACGGCCGCCACTTTGGCCTTGACGATATCGTGCAGGGTGCGTTGCTGGTCCGGGGTTATGGCGGGGTCGGGGGCGGTTAAGGGGGGTTGGGGAGCGGCCTGTGCGCCGTTGAGCGTCTCCAGCACGTCCAGTACCCAGCGCCGGAACTCCTTGGCAATGTGGGTGCGGGCGAACATGGCCAGAAGGTGGCAGCCGCGCAGGGAGAAAATGCGAGTTTCCTGCGGGCCGCCCGGCGTGGGCAGGGTCACAACGGCCGTCATGGAGTCGGTGAATTCGTCGGCGTGGCGGTCGTAGAGTTGCTTTACCGCGTTCTCCCTGGTGTACCCTAAGGCTTGCTCAATTTGAGCACCCCTTAGCCACGGCTGGTTGTTCCGGTCGATCACGTCAAACTGGGTGGATTGGAAGGTGAGTGCGTTTGTCATGGTGCCCACCTCCCTACGCCGTCCACGCTTCGCGCGTGCGTTCATCGTCCAGGGCGCGGTAGTGGGCCGCATGCTCGACCAGTTCCACATCCGCCTCGGGGTGCAGCTCAAACGCATCACAAGAGCCGTTGGCCGGGGTGAAGGCGAAAGCGTCTGAGGTGTCCGTGCCCACGCTGGGAGCGTCTTCTTCCTCGCTGCCGCATTGGGCAACGCGAATGGTGCGCTTAGCTATGGTGGCGTATACGGGGTGGCCGTCTGCGAGCCAGTACAGGCAGTTTTCGCAGCGCTTGTTTTCGGGGGCAATTTCGGGCTGGATTTCGGAATAGCGGTTGGGTATACTACGCGTAAACATGGCAACACCTCCAACGTGTTGTTTTGTTAGGCCCTGCCTTGGTGTTCGCTGCACCAGGTGGGGCCGTTGTCGTTGATCTATCGATAGCAAATATTAGCTATCGATGTCAATAAAATTATGGCAAAAACAAAAAATATTTCTGCCATAAAAATAGCTAGTTATGCTTTCTCTTGCGCACTCCAGACCCTCGTAGCCCGCCAGAGGGCGACTGTACACCCTCCTTGGCTTTCTCTTCCACCCAGGCAAAGGGCACTGTCCACTGGCTGCCAATTTTTTGCGCCCCCGGTATCCTGTTTTCTCGACACCAGAGAGCGAGGGTGGAGGTACTCCCATACCCAAGGCGTTGGGCGGCTTCTGAGAGCGAAAGAAGCTTCGGCGTGTCGTTCATTCGCGAATTTTAGACGAAAGTCGCGAAAAATGCACGATTGAGTTTTTGGCCTGGCCGATGGAGTTTTATTGAGTTTTGATTTAAAAAGCCGCCCTGATGGACGGCATAATTTTCATGCTGAGGTTATCGCTTCCCGCTGGCGTTCGAGGTTTTTCTTGGCTGCCGGGAGCCGCTTTACGATGGCCTGGTATCTAGGGCTGCCCGTGATAACCAGGGGCGGATTTACCCTATTGTGTCGGTGCGCTTTCATATAAAGTTCATAGGCCCAGATAAGGAGTTCGCAAACCCTTACCTCCAACGTGTAGTTTTTCTGCTTTCTTGCAAGAATCGCGACCCGTTCAAAGTAAAACGGTGCAGCGGGAGAACCAGAAAACGCCATGCTTTTCAATTCAGCCAGGCAGCAGCGCAGCATCATGCGCAAGTCGTTTTTGTGCGTTTCGGCATACTCGCATGTGGGGCGGCCATCCACCTCTCCAGCGTAGATAGCCCCTGACCACTCGGACATATCGCCGTCCAGGGCCTTATTGATGGCGCAGATCTTCCCTGACGCCTCTTTGGCTGTCGGCAAAAAGTCTGCCATTTTTTCTGCTATGTATTCTTTGACTTCACGCTCTTTCGCGCGCCAGGGGAGCATTTTGTCAAGCAGGGCGTTATTTAATCCCTCACCGCTCTGCTTTTGAACGGGCGACGTGCTTGCGAGGGGTGGCCTTGGTGGGGCAGCACGCTTTTTGCTGGGCTTGGGGCTGGGCGAGAACAACGCTTTGAAGATCTGCTTGAAGATTCCCATGCGCGTCTCCGTGGGGTGGGTAAAAGCCGCCCCTATTTAAAACTTTCCAGTGCCGGGCAGCGACCTTGGTTCATACAGCACAAAAACAGCGCCCGTTCCGCCTCTTTCGTTCATCATCATAAGACTAGCTTTGGTTACGCCGCCCATCGTCTGGGAAGCCGCTCAGTATGCCTGGGTGCAGCAGAACCCGGAGAAGGCCGCGCTGGTCATAGGCGAGCAGCTGGCCGCCGGGATGCTGGCGGACATGCTCAACGTGGCCGTTTCCGGGGCGGCGGCCGCTATTTCCGGCGTGCCCGAGCTCTGCACTACCGTTTCCGCCGCGCTGAGTTTCAACGACCTCGTGACCGGGGCCGGAAAGTTCGGCGACCGCATGGGGAGCATCGCGGCCTGGGTAATGCACTCCAAGAGCATGACGGACCTCTACTCCAAGGCCGTCACTAATGCCGAGAACCTGTTCACCTACGACACCGTGAGCGTCCTTGGCGACCCCTTTGGCCGCCGCCTGGTGATGACTGATTCCGAGTCTCTTGTGGACGATTCCGGCACCCCCAAAAAGTTCAAGGTCCTCGGCTTGGTGGCCGGTGCGGGCGTCGTGGAGCAGAACAGTGACTTCCGCGCCAACGTTCAGACCAGCAACGGCAAGGAAAACATCCAGGACAGCTATCAGGCCGAATGGAGCTACAACCTGGGCCTGCTGGGCTACTCCTGGAACGTAACTTCCGGCGGCAAGGCGCCCACAAACGCGGCCATTGGCACCGCCGCCAGTTGGGACAAAACCGCCAGCTCCAACAAAGACACGGCGGGCGTTCTCATCACCGCCCAGTAAGGTAGGAGCACCATGAAAAAGATTTTGTACTTCATCAAAGGCCCCGTGCCCTCCGAAAAGGAAACGGCCGAAGCTAAGCTTCTCGGGGCCGTGTTCCGCAACGCATCCGCCACCGGCCCGAGCGACAGCGTTGAAACGTGCGATGCCGTGGCCGGGGCCGTGCCGGAAGCCTATGCCGGGTACCCCAAGGCTGACGGCCAGGGGGACGGCAAAAAACCCCTGGAGCGGATGAACAACGCCGAACTTGACGCAAAAGCGGCCGAGCTTGATCTGACGTTCCCGGAAACTGTGAAGACCAAGGCGGAAAAGGCCGCGTACATCGCGGAATACCTCGCTTCCAAGACTGACGGCCAGGGGGACGGGCACGAGGGTAACGGCGCGCCCGGCGCGCCTGCCACTCCTGGCGCGGACCAGTAAGCGGCGCTCAACGCGGAGAACGGTATGGCTGACCTGATCGTTGAGGACGGAACCGGCAAGGCGGGCGCGGAGAGCTACAATACTGTGGCCGAACTCGACGCCTACCATCTGCGCATGGGCAATGCGGGCTGGCCGCAGCCCGGCGCCGACCCCGATCCCGACCTTGCCAAGAAAGAGGCGGCCGCCAGGCGCGCGGCCGTGTTCCTTGATTCCAGGGCCTTGCTCCGCGTCAACGGGAGCAAGAAAAACCCGGATCAGGGCCTGCTCTTTCCCCAGGCGGGCGCAACGGATTTCAGCGGCCGCTCGCTTGATCCGGACAGCGTACCCGCCCTGTATAAATCCGCTCATTGCGAAGCGGCCCTGCTGGCGTTCACCGGAGTGCAACTCGCTCCGGAAGTGCCGGCCGGGCCGCTGCTGAAAAGTAAAACCGTGGACGTGATCGGAAAGGAATGGTTCGAGGGCAGTTAAGCGCATGGGTGCGGAAGGCCGAGGGCAATACCGCGAAAGTTATTCGCGGGATCTGCTTTGAGCTTTCGACCCGCATCATTGTGCGCACCCCTGTGGACACCGGCCTTGCCAGGGCCAACTGGATGCCGAACGCGGGCAGCCCGGACCTGAGCGTAACCGATTCCCCTGACGGCGGCGGCAACGCTTCCACGGCCAGGCTTACCCCGTTTCTTTCCGGCTATGACCCGGGCACCGGCCGCTCGTTCTTTCTCACCAACGCCGTGAACTACATCATCCACCTTGAAAACGGCCACAGCCAACAGGCACCGCACGGCATGGTGGAATTGACTGTGGCCGAGTTCGCCGGGGTGGCGTCGCAAGTCGTCAGCGCGGTATCCAGCGGCGGGGGCGACCTGTGAAAACGCCTTCCCCGGAAATACGCCAGGCCCTGGACAAGCGGCTTCTGGAGACCCTTCCCGGCCTGGGCCTGTGCGCCGCTGACGTGGCATGGCCCAATGCGGCTTTCGAGCCGAAAACGGACCGCCTGTACCTGCGGCCCACGTGCATGTTCGGGACCACAGAGGTTCCCGGCTTGGGTCCGGAAGGCGTTGAGCGGCTCCGGGGCATTTATCAGGTGGATGTGTTCGGACTGCTGGATACGGGCATGAGCGAAACGGAAGAGATTGCCCGCGGCCTTGTGGATGCATTCCGGGGCGGCACCCGGCTTCCCTGCTGCGGCCACGAGATGCGGATAAGCAAGGCATATCCGGGCACGGCCCGGAAAGACAACGGCAGACTGCACATTCCTGTGTCCGTGGTTTGGAGCTGCGACACGCACAAATAAACCAAAGCGGGCGCGCCCGCAGGAGGCAACACTATGGCTATTTTCGCCGCCGGGGGCTTTCACGGCACCCGCTATGTCAAAGAAACCGAGTTCGGGGTCACCCCGCAGAATCCGGAAATGCGGGCGCTGCGCCACACCGGAAACTCGCTGGTTCTGAGTAAGGACACCCTGCAATCCAACGAACTGCGCTCCGACGGGCAGATTTCCGATATGCGCCACGGCAACCGCCGCGTGGGCGGGGATATGGGGACTGAGTTCTCCTTTGCCGAATACGACGATTTTATTGCCGCTGCCCTGCGCTCGGAATGGCAGGAAGACCCGGACAAGCCCGGACAGCAGTTCATTATAGCCGGGACCACCATTCCCAGCTTTACCATTGAGCGCGCATTCCACGAAGCGGCGCAACGCGCGGCGGGGATCGTTCCCGGTGTTTCTGGACCCTAAAGACCTGGACCACGTGCAACGCCGCCTGTCCGAGCTTTCCGGCAATCCGGCCCTGTGGATCGGGGATGACGGCACCGGCTTCCAGAGCATGATAATTTTCGGCTTCCTGAAAGAATACGAGGCGGGCCTTGATACCTGGGGCCGCGCCACCGCCACCTTTGACGTGAGAGGAATAGTGTAATGGCATTCGACCTCATTAAAGCAGTGCAGCCCATAACCGAACCCCTGGCGCTCAAGGATTCCGGCGACCCGGAACGGTTTAACAAGGCGGCCGAGAGCAATCTGAAGGACATGAAAGCCCTGGCGGACGGGCTGAACAATGACTTCATTCCCAAGGTCAACGGGGTTGCCGAGCAGGTCGACACGATTTTGCCCGAACTGGATAACGTCGTGGCCGTGGGCGAGAACATGCCCGCCGTGCTCACCGTGGCGCAACGCGCGGCCAACGTGGACACCGTCGCGGACAACATGGCAGACGTGGACACCGTTGCCTCCGTGGCTCCCCAGGTCAAAACCGTAGGCCAGCACATTGAAAACGTGGACATGGCCGCAGACAACATGGACGCCATCATTGCGGCGCCCGCCGCCGCATCTGCCGCTGCCGCCTCGGCCACGGCTGCCGCTTCCAGCGCAACGGCCGCAGCAGGCAGCGCGGATAGTGCGGCTGCCAGCGCCACGGACGCCACAACGCGGGCGCAGGCGGCGGCCCAAAGCGCCACCAACGCGGCCGGCAGCGCTGATATCGCCCTTGGCGCACAGCAGGACGTTGCGGCGATGCAGCAGGATGTGCGGGAGATGCACGATACGTTGCTGGACGGTGCCACCCCTGAAGCGGAACCAAACTTGCCGCCGCTCCGTGATGCTAATGCCCTGTTTAAG
>JAVBNC010000010.1:0-92837 GCA_031551765.1 Desulfovibrionaceae bacterium | reverse complement strand
TCAAACTCTCCAGTTAAAATACGTAAGCTTTCTTACGAAAGCCGACTATCAAACTAGCAGAGATGACCAATAACTCGGTCAAACCTGACTGAATCTCAATTCTTCCCGACTCGCTATTTACTTGTCAAAGAACCACCACCGACCGGAGCGCTTTGGGCCCTCCCAACCGGCGAGACGTGCTTATGCCCCAGAGCCCGGTCAGTGTCAAACACTTTTTCAAACTTTTTTTCGATTTCTTTTTCCGCCTTTCTCAGCGGAAAGAAACCAAACCGGTTCCGCACGTGGGATAGACTTTGTACCTCGCCCTCTTCCCTCTGTCAACATGGTTTCGTAATTAATTTGTTACCCTTCCGTCATATCCAACGGCCGCAAGGGAAAAATATTGCATATCCGGATCGGACGCGGCTCCTTTCGTGGGAAAAGCCTCTGGCGCTTGCCCCTGAAATGCGCTAGACAACACCCTTCAGCAAGGGGAGAACCATGTCCTTTTTGAAATCAAGCTGCACGTTCACACGCTTTCGCGTTACCGACCCGGTGCCGGCTTCGCTCTGGCCGACCATTGGCGACAAGCTCAGACAATTCGCTTTTAAGGATATAGACGATATCCCGGAAGAGCGTTCCTGGGGATGGGTAAGTTTTGAAGACATGCTGGATGCCAGCTGGCATGCGGCCCCGCCGGAAAAAGGCGCGTACATAGCCTTTTCGCTACGCCTGGATACCCGCCGCATCCCGCCCGCCGTCATGCGCAAGCACCACGCCCTGGCCCTGAAAGCGGAAGAGGTGCGCAACCGCGAGCAAGGCAAGAAGTATATTTCCCGCGAGCGCAAGAAAGAGCTGAAAGAGCAGGTACAGCTGAAATTGATGGGCCGCATGCTGCCCATCCCGTCGGAATTCAACGTGGTCTGGAGCATGCAGGACAACGTGGTCTACGTGGCCTCCGCCCAGAACAAGCTGCTGGAGCTGTTCCAGACCCACTTCACCCAGACCTTTGACCTGCACCTGGAACAGCTGACTCCATACGGCCTGGCCGCCTCCATTCTTGGCGAGGAAAACCTGGGCAAGCTGGACAGTCTGGAAGCCACACGTTTTGCCTGATCCCGCGCAGCCGCGCTTTGGAGCATATATAATGAATGATGTCCCTTACCTTGGCGAAAGCACGGACTTGGTCCTGGGCCAGGAATTTCTGACCTGGCTGTGGTTCCGTTCCGACACGGCCCCGGAATTTGCCGCCCCGGACCAGGGCGTGCCGTTCACCGTGTCCATGGAGCAGCGCATCGTAGTGCAGGGCGGCGAGGGGGAAACCCGGGAAACCGCCAGCGTGTCCGGCGCCCTGTCCGAACTGCGCGAAGCCCGGCTGGGCTTGGCCACGGGCAAGCAGGTTACCCGCGCTTTGGTGCGTTTTTCCCGTGAGCCGGAAGAATGGCGGGTTACCTTGCGCGCCGCGGATTTCGCCATGGGCAGTATGAAAACGCCCTCGGTGGAACGCGGCGATTCCTCTGATGACGATCCAGACGCCCTGTTCTATGAGAAAATCCACCTGACGGAAGTTTGTCTCGGCTTTTTTGACGCGCTGTACAAGATGTTCCTTGAGCTGCGCCTCTCTCCCAATAATTGGGAAGAAGAATCCCAAAAAATTCGTGAATGGGCCGCTCAAGAAAGAACGGCCGGAGATTAACCCCGGCCGGAAAACGACGATCAAGGGGAGCCTGTCACGGCTCCCCTTCCTTTTGCCTTATTTATAGCCCATGGACTCCAGCTCTTTCTGGAAGCTGGCCGGCACCACCCTGCCCGCTCGAATAGCTTCGCAGAGCTTTTCCTGGGAGGCGGCCTTTTTCTCCGCGCTGGCCAGGATTTCCTCCGCGTAGGCAGGCGGAATCGCCACAATGCCACTGTCGTCGCCCATAATAATGTCGCCGGGCATGACTACCACCCCGCCGCAGGCGACGGCCACGTTGATTTCGCCGGGGTTGTTCTTGGAGCTGGCCCGGCAGGTGACGAAACGCGAGAACACGGGAAAGTCCAGCTCGCGCAGCCCGCCCGCGTCACGGCAAGCGCCGTCTATGACCGCGCCGCCCAGTTTCAGTTGCTTGCAGCCAAGGGAGCGGTTGTCGCCCCACACGGCGTTGTCCGGCATGCCGTGGGCGTCTATGACCAGAATGTCCCCTTCCTTGGCAATTTCCAGGGCCTTGGCCACCAGCAGACTGTCCCCTATGGGCAGACGCACGGTCACGGCCGGCCCTAAAATAGTCCAGTGAGAGGCTATGGGCTTGATGGCGGAAGCCATGGCGCCCGCGCCGTACATGGCGTCGGAAACCAGGCCCGGATCCAGGGCGGCGAAGCGCTTTAACAGCGCGGGAGCCGGACGCGGTATTTCGGTAAAGATGCGGAATCCGAACGGAGCTTTTGATGCGGACATGGTTCCTCCAGAAGGCTGCGGGAGCACTGCTTGCGGGTTATCGGACAAGCCGGTCCGTTACGATTGGATACAATTTTACTAGCAGCTTCATACCCGTCTGTCAAAGCGTGCCTTGCTGAAGCGTTCAAACAAAGCGTGGCAACCTGGCGTATTTCCGCTTCATTTTTCCCTTTCTTTCTCCTACACTGGGTGTTGGGAGTCGGGCGGGTCATCGTCGCGGCCGCATGGTCCACCGCGTGTGGATGCACGGCCGGGGAGGAAAGTCCGGGCTCCGCAGGGCAGGATGCTGGGTAACGCCCAGAGGGAGCGATCCCTGGAGAGTGCCACAGAAAGCAAACCGCCGGCCACGGCCGGTAAGGGTGAAACGGTGGGGTAAGAGCCCACCAGGTCGCGCGGCGACGCGCGAGGCTAGGAAAACCCCGTCCGGAGCAAGACCAAATAGGGGGGCGTCACGAGCTGGCCCGGCCAGGCCCCCGGGTAGGTTGCTTGAGGCGGCGGGTAACCGCCGTCCTAGAGGAATGATGACCACTCCCGCAAGGGAGACAGAACCCGGCTTACAGTCCGGCTCCTCAAATTCCATCCGGCGGCGCGGCTATTTTGGGTTGCGCCGCCGGATTGCGTCCCCGGAGTACCTTATGCATTGTTGGGCCGTTATCGCGGCGGGCGGCCAGGGGCTGCGCTGCGCCGCCCCCGGACAGAGCGCCCCAAAGCAGTTCGCGCCCTGGCAAGGCGTTCCCCTGTACTGGCATTCGGTGCGCGTTTTTGCCCGTGTGGCGCGGCTGCGCGGCATCGTCCTGGTCTTTCCCGCCGCTTTTCTTCAAGCAACACATGAAGAATTGCTTTGCCTGGCCCGGGAAGAAGGCATTTCCCTTCCCCTGCATGTCGCGGCCGGCGGTGCTGCGCGTCAGGAATCCGTGTCCAACGGCCTGGCCGCCCTGCCTGCCGTTTGCGATACCGTGCTGGTGCACGACGCCGCACGGCCCTTTGTCACTCCGGCGCTCATAAACCGGGTGCTGGACGCCCTAGCTGACGGGCACCCTGGCGTGATCCCCGGCATCCCGGTAACAGACACCGTCAAAGAAGTGGATGCCGCCCTTCAAGTGCGTACCACCCCGGACAGAAGCACCCTGCGCGCCGTGCAAACGCCCCAAGGCTTTGCCCTCCCCGTGCTGCGCGCCTGCCACGCCGCCGCAAGCGGGAAAAGCGCCACGGACGACGCCTCCCTGCTGGAGCGGCACGGCCACCCCGTGCTGCTGGTGGAGGGAGACCCGGCCAACCGCAAAATCACCACGCCCGAAGACCTGGCCGCTTTGGCCGTAAAAACCTCTCCGGAGCAGAATATGTTCCGTATTCCCCGCGTCGGGTTCGGCTACGACGTGCACCGCTACGGCGGCTCCCGCCCCTTGAAGCTGGGCGGTGTGCCCATTCCCACTGATGTAACCGTCTCCGCCCACTCTGACGGCGATGTGCTGCTGCACGCGCTGGCTGACGCCATTCTGGGCTGTCTGGGCGCGGGCGATATAGGACAACACTTTCCGGACAGCGACGCGGCCTATGACAACGCCTCCAGCGGCATGCTGCTGGCGGAAGTGCTGCGCAAGGCGGTCCAGTCCAATCTTACGCTGCACCATGCGGACTGCACCGTTGTGGCCCAGACGCCAAAAATCGCACCCTATAGAGAGCGGATCGCCAAAAGCATCGCCTCGCTGCTGCACCTGCCGCCGGAAAGCGTCAACGTCAAAGCCACGACTGAAGAGCGCCTGGGCTTTACCGGCGAAAAACTGGGCATTAAAGCCTATGCCGTGGTTACGGCCAGCAGCGCGGCCGTCTGATTTTTTTTGCAGAACAAAGGACTTTTTTCTTTGCCCTCTTGCTAACAGGGCGGCAAAAAGGCATTATACTCCGAGGTAAAAGGAGCGCTTATGCAGACACGTACGGCATCCGTATCCCGCACTACAAAGGAAACCGCCATTTCCCTTTCCCTTACCCTTGACGGTACAGGGAAGGTGGATGTGCGCACCGGATACGGCTTTGCCGACCACATGCTTTCGCTTCTGGCTTTCTGGGCTGGTTTTGACCTGAGCCTGGAATGCAAGGGCGACCTGGACGTGGACGCCCACCATACAGTGGAAGACGTGGGCCTGTGCCTGGGCCAGGCCCTGCTGGAAGCCCTGGGCGACCGCAAGGGCATTGCCCGCGTGGGCACGGCCAAAGTGCCCATGGACGAAGCCCTGGCCGACGTGTGCGTGGACCTTTCCGGCCGCAGTTACCTGGTGTTCCGGGGGGATGAACTGCTGCCCCCCACCGTGGCCGGCGAAGAACGCGACCTGTGGCGGGAATTCTTCAAGTCCCTGGCCGCCGGGGCGCGCATGAATTTGCATATTACGCTGCTTTACGGCCAGAACGGCCATCACCTGCTCGAATCCGCCTGCAAGGGCCTGGGGCTTGCGCTGCGCGACGCCGTTTTGCGCACCCGGCAGACCATACTCAGCACCAAAGGGAGTTTAGACTGATGACCACACGCCTGTACCGCCTCTGTCGCGTCCTCACCCTTACAGCCGTTTCGCTGCTTCTCGCGGTGGGCCTGTCCGCCTGCGCCAAGCCACAGCAGGGGCCGCCCCTGCCGCCGGTCAGCATCGGAGTGGCCGGGTTCACCCAGCCCGTAGAAACCGCTGACCTGCTGGCCGGGTTCCTGCCGGAAGACACCCCCCACGTGGACCCCAAAGTGATCCCACACCTGGACGACCTTTTTGCCGACGTGCTGCGCGCCAAAACCAAGCGCTCCTTCACCGGCGTAGTCGCGTACCAAAAGTGCCGCAACGCCAAGCCCGAAGCACAGCCCGGCCAAAGCGCCCGAGCCACTGCCCTTGCCCATTGGGTGGCCGTGGGCCGCTGCATGAACGTGGACTACCTGCTGGTGCCCCATATCGTGGAATTCCGCGAGCGGGACGGCGGAGACATGGGCGTGATCAAGCCCGCCAAGGTGCTTATGGACGTGTTCCTGGTGGACACCAAAGGCTCGCAGCTCATCAGCCGCTCGCACTACGATGAAACCCAGGCCGCGCTGTCGGACAACCTGCTCGATACCGGCAAGTTCATCTCCAGGGGCGGCAAGTGGGTGACAGCCAGCGCGCTGGCCAAAGAAGGCATGGAAAAAGCCGTCAAGGAACTGGGCCTGTGATTATCTTTCCCGCAGTTGATATTAAGGGCGGCCGCGCCGTGCGCCTGCGCCGCGGCCGCGCCGACGACGAGACCGTTTTTTCTCCGGACCCGGTAGCCAGCGCTAAGCATTGGCAGGACCAGGGCGGCACCTATCTGCACGTGGTGGACCTGGACGGCGCTTTTGCGGGGGAAGGCGTGAACCTGCCCCTTATCCGCCGCATTTGCGCGGAATTGACCATTCCAGTACAGGTGGGCGGCGGCATCCGCGACCTGGATACGGCCAAAGCCTACGTTGATGCCGGGGTCACCCGCTGTATTATCGGCACCATGGCCCTGGAGGATGAAAAAGCCTATGCCCGCCTCTGCGCCGCCCTGCCCGGCAAAATAGGCGTTTCCCTTGACGCCGAGGGCGGCAAGCTCAAAACCAAAGGATGGGTGGCGGATTCCGGCCTGACCGTGGACGACGTCCTGCCCCGGCTCCTGGATGCGGGCACCGCGTTCATCGTCTACACGGACATTGACCGCGACGGCATGCAGACCGGGGTCAACCTGCCCGCCCTGGAACATCTGGCCAAGGCCAGCAGCGTGCCCGTGGTGGCTGCCGGGGGCGTCGCCACCCTGCAGGACATCAAGGCCCTCTACCCCCTCAGCAAAAGCGCCAACCTGCAGGGGGCCATTTCCGGCCGCGCCCTGTACGAAGGAAGCCTTGACCTTCAAGAAGCCCTGGCCTGGATCGCCTCGCAGGCGTAAAGCAGCCGCTGACTGACACCGGAGGAAGAGGGAACCTTTTTTGAAAGAAAGGTTCCCTCTTCCTCCGATGCTCCTTTCCCTTCCAAAGAACTTTATCAGGGTAAATTTCCGGGCCGTTCCGCGCGCCTTTTTCCGTGTTTTCTACCCGGACTTGCCTTACTTTTCCACGGCTTGTGCTTTATCTGCCGAGGCGATACACTTGCCGTAATCGAAGCACTGTACCCGCCAGGAGGTTCCATGGCTGTCCATCCCCTTGCAGGCAAAAAGGCTCCTGTTGACACGCTGGTCGATATTCCCGCTCTGCTTAAGGCATACGAAACCAACGTTCCTGATGTGGACGATCCCGCCCAGCGCGTGGCTTTCGGCACTTCCGGGCATCGGGGGTCCTCGATCAACGCTTCATTCACCGAAGCCCATATTCTGGCCATTACCCAGGCCGTCTGCGAATACAGGGCCGGCCAGGGCATCAGCGGTCCGCTGTACCTTGGGGTGGACACCCACGCCCTTTCCGCCCCGGCGGCCCGTACCGCCCTGGAAGTTCTGGCCGCCAACGGAGTCCAGGTGCGGCGGCAGAAAAATGACCTGCCCACGCCCACGCCCGTGATTTCCCGCAACATTCTGCGCCACAACAACGAAAACAAGAATGGCCTGGCCGACGGCATTGTGGTCACGCCCTCCCACAACCCTCCTTCGGACGGCGGCTTCAAGTACAACCCGCCCCACGGCGGCCCGGCGGATACGGAAGTTACCGCCGCCATAGAGGCCCGTGCCAATGAGCTGCTGGCCGCCAAGCTGAACGGCGTGAAGCGGTTGGATTTTGCGGCGGCCCGCAAGGCCCCCGGCATTCTGGAAGAAGACTTCATCATGCCCTACGTGCGGGAACTTGCCGCCGTCGTGGACATGGAAGCCATACAGGAGTCCGGCCTGCGCCTGGCCGTGGACCCTCTCGGCGGCTCATCTCTGCCGTACTGGGAGCCCATCGCCGTGCACTACGGGCTCAATCTGACCGTGGTCAACAAAAGCCAGGACCCGACTTTCGGCTTCATGCCCCTGGACCACGACGGCAAAATCCGCATGGACTGCTCCTCGCCCTGGGCCATGGCCGGGCTGCTTGCCCAGTCCGGCCGCTACGATCTCGCTTTCGGCAACGACCCGGATGCGGACCGCCACGGCATTGTGACGCCCAAAGGGCTGATGAACCCCAACCACTACCTTTCCGCCTGCATCTGGTACTTGTTCCAGCACCGCCCCATCTGGCCGGCCACGGCCGCCGTGGGCAAAACCCTGGTCTCCAGCAGCATGATCGACAAGGTGGCGGAAGCCCTGTCCCGCCCCCTGTACGAGGTGCCCGTGGGCTTTAAGTGGTTTGTCGAACCGCTGCTCGGCGCCTCCTGCGCCTTTGGCGGCGAGGAAAGCGCCGGGGCTTCCTTCCTGCGCAAGGAAGGCACGGTGTGGACCACGGACAAGGACGGCCTCATCCTCAACCTGCTGGCGGCGGAGCTGACCGCCCGCCTGGGCATGGACCCGGCGGACGCCTACGACCAGCTCACGTCCCGCTTCGGCGCGCCCTGCTACGAACGCCTGGACGCCCCGGCCACGCCCGAGCAGAAAAAAAGACTGTCCGCCTTAAGCCCGGACAAGGTAAAGACCAAGACACTGGCCGGCTCTCCCATTACAACGGTACTCACCCGCGCGCCCGGCAATAACGCGTCCATAGGCGGCCTGAAGGTAGTGACCAAAGACGGCTGGTTCGCCGCGCGGCCATCCGGCACGGAAGATATTTATAAAATATACGCGGAAAGTTTTTTGGGGCCGGAACATCTGGCCGAACTGCAGGAAGGCGCACGGCAACTGGTGTCTGCCGTCCTGGCATAGCGCTGTTGACGAATCGCAGTCGCGCCTGTAGATTCTGAATCCATAGCGGGGCTGTGGACGCGCGCGTTATGCAGATTCATACAGACTTATGACAAAAGGGGAACCCCCATGCGATTTCTTGTGGTGGACGACGACTTCCAAACCCGCCTTCAGGTACAGCGCTTTTTGTATCCGTACGGCTATGTGGATGTGGCCACCGATGGGGAAGAGGCAGTTGAGGCGTTCCGCCTTGCTTTGAAAGAAGGCGCCCCTTATGATCTCATCACCCTGGACATCCTTATGCCCAACTCCGACGGCCAGGAAGCCTTGCGGGAAATACGCGAAATCGAAAAGGAAAAGAATGTTCCGGAGGCCAGCGCCGTCAAAGTCATCATGATTTCCGGTCTGGACGACGCCAAGGAAGTGCACGACGCCTTCTTTCTGGGCAGCGCCACCAGCTACCTGGTCAAACCCATCCACCACAAAGTGCTGATGGACGAGATCCGCTCGCTGGGCATCCCGCTGGAAGCCAAGTCCTGACCGGGATATCTTGCAACACAAAACCGCCGCGGACTTTAGGCTCGCGGCGGTTTTGCGTTTACAGCCCTACACCCTGTCGCAAGGCACGGCGGACACAAAGGCTTCCAGTGCGTCATCCATGTGGTCCATAAAGTCGCGCAGGGCAAAGTGCTTGTTGCAACGCGCGCAGTGGAGGCTCACCGCCCGGCAGGCTCGTTCCGCCGTCAGCGGGTCGCTGCAAAGAGGGCAGGGAATATTGGTCTTAAGCGTACGCGACGACTGCCACACGGGAACCTCCAACCGGCTGAGCGCTCTCGCGGAACGCCTTACGGCAACGGCGCGGAGCAAAATCTGAAAATACATCCGGAAACATTGGCTGGGAGCAAGTATAAAAAGAAAAAAAACGCCTGACAAGCTGTAGCGCTTGCCTTGGCGGAGAAAACGTGTAAGATTCCAGTCAGGAATAATTCCTGATAATGACTATTTTAAGGAGCTGCCATGAAAACTATTCCCGCCTTGAATGAGCAGATAAAGAACGAGTTCTACTCCTCTTATATGTATCTTGCCATGTCGGCGTATTTCGCCGATCTGGGCCTGCCCGGCTTTGCCAACTGGATGCGGGTGCAAGCCAAGGAAGAAGTGTTCCACGCCACTAAAATGTACGACTACGTGCTGGCGCGCGGCGGCAAAATCTCGCTGAAAGCCATTGACGCCCCGCCCGCCTCCTGGAAGAACCCCCTGGACGCCATGCAGGCCGGGCTCAAGCATGAGCAGTTCGTCACCTCCTGTCTGAACAACCTGACCGACCTGGCGGTGAAGGAAAAAGACCACGCCACGCGCATCTTTTTGCAGTGGTACATTACCGAACAGGTGGAAGAAGAGCAGAACTTCGGCGACCTGGTCAACGCCCTCAAGCTTATCAAGGGCGAAGGCCAGGGCCTGCTGATGCTGGACCGCGAACTTGCGTCCCGCACCTTTGTGGAAGCGGAAGCCGCCGCTGGCGGCGGCGCTGAATAGCGCGCATAAGCACAAAGCAAAACGGGACGTTCCTGCGAACGCCCCGTTTTTTTTACACGTTGAACAGGAAGTGCATCACATCCCCGTCTTTGACGAGGTATTCCTTGCCCTCCACGCGCAACTGCCCGGCGGCGCGGGCGGCGGTTTCCGAACCCAGGCGCATGTAGTCCTCAAAGTTGATGACTTCCGCCCGGATAAAGCCGCGCTCAAAGTCGGTGTGGATGACCCCGGCCGCCTGAGGCCCTTTCCAGCCTTCCTGAATGGTCCAGGCCCGCACTTCTTTTTCCCCGGCGGTAAAATAGGAGCACAAGCCTAAGGCGTGGTAACCGCTGCGGATGACCGTGGCCAACCCGCTTTCCGTAATGCCGTAAGAAGCCAGCATTTCCTGCTGGTCTGCGTCGCCCAGGCCCTGCAATTCCTCTTCAATTTTAGCGCAAATGAGTACGAATTCCGAACCGCGTCCGGCGGCCAGTTCACGCAACGCGGCTACATGGCGGTTTTCACCCCCGGCGGCCAACGTGGTTTCGTCGATGTTCGCGCAGTGAATGATTTTCTTGGCGGTGATCAGACCCATTTCGCGCAGGGCTTGTTTGTACGACTCCGTGTCCGGCCCGTCGAACAGAGCGGCGCTTTTGCCTTCGTTCAAATGGGCGAGAAGAGCCTGCAGGTCATCGCGCAGGGCCTGCATGGCCTTGTCGCCCTTGGCCATTTTGCTCACGCGCTCCAGGCGTTTTTCCACGCTCTGGATGTCCGCCAGCAGCAGTTCGGTCTCAATCACTTCCACGTCGCGCACCGGGTCCACGGCGCCCTCCACGTGGGTGATATTCTCGTCCTCAAAGCAGCGCACCACTTCCACAATGGCGGCGCATTCGCGGATATTGCCCAGGAACTGGTTGCCCAGCCCTTCGCCTTTGCTGGCCCCGCGCACCAGCCCGGCGATATCGATGAAATCGACGGTGGCGTGCAGCACGCGCTGCGGCTTGACCAGGACGGCCAGCCGTTCCAGGCGGGGGTCCGGCACGGGCACGGTGGCCTTGTTGGGTTCGATGGTGCAGAAGGGGTAGTTGGCGGCTTCCGCGTTCTGGGCTTTGGTCAGGGCGTTGAACAGCGTGGACTTGCCCACGTTGGGCAGCCCCACGATACCGATACTGAGGGCCATGGGAAATCTCCTGAAAAAAACGTCGCGGGCTTCTCTACCGCCTTTCCGGTGAAAAGCCAAGTGAAGAAGCGCGGAGGGCTTTTTTCAGGCTTTTGCTCATTCCATCAGGGTATATGCGGAAAAATCCGGCTCCAGCTCGCTTTCCTCACGCAGCAGGATGGGCACGCCCTCTCTGTCCAGCCAGGAGAACAGGCCGGAGTTGGAAAAACCGTTCAAACATTCCAGGAACTCGCGCCAATCTATGCCCTCCCCCGCTTCCGCGCTGCTGTTCGCGGAAAGCGCGGAAGGAGAAAGCGCTTTCATGTGCAGCAAATCCGCCTTGAGCAGGTTGAGCAGACGGGGGTGAGAGTGCAGCAGATCCCGCGCCTGCCGCCAGAAGCGCGCGTCTTCGCCGGCGGAAAAGGCGCCCTGCCCGGTAAGTTTCCGGCAGAGCATCAGCACGATATACAATAGATACAGCACTTCAATATATAACAACGTAAAATCCCGGCGGCCGGAAATAATAGTCGCGCGGTCAAGCATGGGTTCCGCCAGCAGTAGGGAAAGCTGTTCCACAACAGCGCGTTCGGGTCTGAACGTGCCGAACAGGGCAGGGCTGAGCCACACCCACAGGCGGCGGCAGTGCGCATGGCGCGAAAGGCAGCGCACCTGGCGCACCCGTATGCCGCTGTCTATCAGCAGCTTGTACCCGGCTTTCAGAACGGCCGCGCACAGGGCGTGGTCTTCCGCCGTTTTGGCGCTGTGTCCGCCGAAACCGCCCGTCTCTTCCCACACCGCGCGGCGCATGGCAAAGGCGTGGCCGGGGATGAAGTCCACAAAACCGTCCTTTTCCGGCAGATAATTCTGCCCGAACAAGGTCAGGTAGCGGGAAACGCTGTCCGTACCCGAGTCATCCACCCTGGAACCGCTGACCATGCCCACTTCCGGCTGTTCCAGCCGCACTAGGCAACGTTCCAGGTAGGTAGCGCTCAGGCGAGCATCGCAATCCATAGAAATAATGATCTCCCCGCTGGCGCTGGAAAGCCCAGTGCGCTTGGCTTCCGTAAAGCCCTTGTTTTCAGGGAAACGGATGAGGCGCAGCGGCAGGGAGCGCTCGTACGCGTCATCCAAAGAAAACGGAATGGTTGAACCGTCGTCTACCAGCACGATCTCGTCCGGCCGGCGGCTCCATTCCGCAATGCTGCGCAAGAGGCAGTGCGTCAAAGGCGCGTCGTTGAAAGTATAGGTGCAGAGCGTGACGTTCGGCATGGCCCGTGCCCGCGTTATGAGTTTTGCGATTTGTTCTCTGTGCGTCACACAGGGGATTTGGTCAAGCCGCCCCTCCGGATTTTTCGGGCAGCCTGCCGTTTCGCGCTATTTCCCCCTTGCCCCGAAGCGCGGCACAGGCTATCAGTGGATATCTTCTTTCCGCAACGTTAAAAAGATTTCCTATCATTCCACCAGGAGAGCCATAATGAACACCCCTGAAGACCTGTACTATTCCCCCACCCACGAATGGGTGCGCATTGAAGGCGACGAAGCTGTCATCGGCATCACGGCGTTCGCCCAGGATCAGCTCGGCGACATCACTTTCGTGGACCTGCCCGTGCCCGGCACCATGCTGCAGAGCGCCCAGGAAATGGGTTCCGTGGAGTCCGTGAAAGCGGCCAGCGAAATATATTCCCCGGTTACCGGAGAAGTGCTGGAAATAAATACCGAACTGGAAACCAGCCCCGAACTTATCAACGAATCCCCCTATGAAAACGGCTGGCTGATCCGGGTCAAGCTGCTGTCTTCCCCCACTGGTCTGCTATCCGCGGAAAAGTACGAAGAGCTCGCAGCCAGCGAAGCCCACTAAAACGCCGCTTATCCGGGGCGGCCCGCCGTAAAAGGCTGGCCGCCGCGTTTTTCAGACACCAGTTCCAGCCCTTTGTGGAGGATACATGCCTTTTATTCCTCATACCCAGCAAGAGCTCGCGGCCATGCTTGAAACCGTGGGCGTAAAAAGCATGGACGACCTGTTCGCGGATATCCCCCAGGCCATGCGGCCCAAAAGCTTTGACCTGCCCGCGGGACTGAGCGAATTCGAAACCTGCGCGTACATGGAAAAACTGGCCGACGCCAACAAATGCGGCGGCTTTCATTTTCTGGGCGGCGGGTTTTACGACCACGCCATTCCCAAGGCCGTGGACGCCCTCTCTTCCAGGGGGGAATTCTACACCGCCTACACCCCCTATCAGCCGGAAGCCTCGCAAGGCACGCTGCAGGCCATTTTTGAATACCAGACCGCCATGTGCCGCCTGCTGGACATGGACCTGGCCAACGCTTCGGTCTACGACGGGGGCAGCGCCATCTTTGAATCGGCCATGATGGCCGTGCGGGCCACCAAGCGCCACAAGCTGGTGGTGGACGAGGCGGCCAACCCCCTGTACCGCGTCATGCTGCACACGCTGACCGCCAACCTGGACCTGGACATCGTCATCGTCCCGCACAGGGACGGCGTTTCCGACAAGGCCGCGCTGGAAAAGGCCATGGGCGGGAACTGCGCCGCCGTCATCGTGCAGAACCCCAACTTTTTCGGGGTGGTGGACGATTACACGGACCTGTTCGCGGCCGCCAGGAAAAGCGGCGCACTCTCCATTCTTTCCGCCTACCCGGTGCTGCAGTCCGTGCTCAAAACCCCCGGCGAGATGGGGGCGGACATAGCCACGGCGGACGGCCAGTCCGTGGGGCTGCCGCTGGCTTTCGGCGGGCCGTACCTGGGCGTCATGACCTGCACCAAGGCGCTGGCCCGGCAAATGCCCGGCCGCATCGTGGGCCGCACCGTGGACCTGGAAGGCAGAACCAGCTACGTGCTCACGCTCCAAGCCCGGGAACAGCATATCCGGCGGGCGAAAGCCACGTCCAACATCTGCTCCAACCAGGCGCTGTGCGCGCTGCGCGCCCTTATCCACCTGTGCCTGCTCGGCCCGGCGGGGCTTGCCCGCACCGCGGAACACAGCATGGCCAAAGCGCGCGAAGCCCGCAAGGCTCTTCTCACCCTGCCCGGCATCAAGCCGCTCAACGACGCGCCTTTCGGCAACGAATTCGCCCTGCGCCTGCCCAAGTCCGCCCGAGAAGTGACCGAAGCCATGATCAAGGAAAAAATCGTGCCCGGCATACCCGTGAGCCTCTGGTACAAGGACATGGATAACGTTTTGCTGGTGGCCTGCACGGAAAAAACCCAGTCCGCGTCCATTGAAAAGCTGGCCGCATTTCTCGGAGGCATCCTGTGAAAACCGTATTCGCCCAATCCGTTCCCGGCCGTACGGGGGTAGTGCCCCAGAAACCCTGCTGCGACGCGGCCGCCATGCTGCCCAAGGAACTGCTGCGCAAGCGGCCGCCCGCCCTGCCGGAACTTTCCGAACTGGACGTGGTGCGCCACTTTACCTGCCTCTCCCGTCGCAACTTCAGCGTGGATTCCAATTTCTATCCCCTGGGATCCTGCACCATGAAGTACAACCCCAAGTTCACGGAAGCCACGTCCGCCCTGCCCGGCCTTTCCCGGCCCCACCCGCTGCTGCCCCAGCTGCCCTGCGGCGAAAGCCTTTCCCAGGGCGCGCTGGAAGCCATGTGGCTGACGGAAAAAATGCTTTGCGAAGTCACGGGCATGCAGGCCTTTACCTTGCACCCCATGGCCGGTGCGCAGGGCGAACTGACGGGCGCGCTGCTTATCGCCGCCTACCACCGGGCCAAGGGCAACAAGAAAACCAAGGTAATCTGCCCGGATTCCGCCCACGGCACCAACCCCGCTACGGCCGCCCTGGCCGGGTATGAAGTGGTGAACATCGAATCCAAGGACGGCATGGTGGACCCGGAAGCCCTGGCCGCCGTGCTGGATGATTCCGTGGCCGCCGTGATGATGACCTGCCCCAACACTCTGGGCCTGTTCGAGTGCCATTTGCCGGAAATCGTGGCCAAAATCCGCGCTGTGGACGCGCTGCTCTACTACGACGGCGCTAACTTCAACGCCATCATGGGCCGCATGCGCGTGGGCGACGTGGGCTTTGACGTCGTGCACCTCAATCTGCACAAAACCATGGGCACCCCGCACGGCGGCGGCGGCCCCGGCGCGGGCCCGGTGGGCGTTTCCGACCGGCTCATCCCCTTCCTGCCCACGCCCAGGGTGGTGCGCAAAAGCGAAGGCTGCTTCGGCCTGACCTTTGACGTGCCGCAATCCATCGGCAACGTGGCGCCCTTTTACGGCAACTTCAGCATCACGTTGCGCGCGCTGGCCTACATGCTGCGCCTGGGCAAGGAAGGCCTGGCCAGAGCCAGCGACTACGCGGTGCTCAACGCCAACTACATGCGCAAGCTTCTGGATAAGTACCTGGAAGTGCCTTACGACCGCATCTGCATGCACGAATTCGTGGCTTCCGCCTCCAAGCTGGGGGAACACGGCGTGCATGCCCTGGACCTGGCAAAAGCCCTGCTGGACAAGGGCTATCACGCGCCCACCATCTATTTCCCGCTCATCGTCAAGGAATGCCTGATGTTCGAGCCCACGGAAACGGAGAGCAAGGAAACCCTGGACCGTTTCTGCGCCGATCTCATAGAGATCATTAAAACGGCCCATAACGATCCGGCTTCCGTGCTCGCGGCGCCCGTCACCCTGCCCCGGCGGCGGCTGGACGAAACAAAAGCGGCCAAAGAGATGGTGCTGACCGATGACATGTGATCTTCTCGTGCTTGGCGCGGGACCAGGCGGAACCCGGGCGGCCTTTGAAGGGGCCGCCCGGGGCCTCAAAACCGTGCTGGTGGAAGCCTGCTTTCCCGGCGGCACCTGCCTGAATTCCGGCTGCATCCCCACCAAGTTCCTGATTGGCGGCACGGCTTCGCTGGACCTGTTCGCGGCACAGAAAAAATACAAGTGCGCGGAAGGGGAACTGCGCTTCTCCCTTGCCGCCCTGCAGGACCGCAAGGACAAGTACGTCAAGGCCAGCCGGGAAGCCCTGCGCAAACGCCTGGAAGAGGCGGGCGTCTCGCTTATCCACGGCCGCGCCGCGTTCAGCGGGCCGGATACAGTGCGCTTAGGCGGTGAAAACGAGCAGGAACTGCACTTCAAAACCTGTATAGTGGCCACCGGTTCCACCCCGGCCTTTTTCCCCGGCCTCAAGCCGGACGGCGCGTCCATCATGGGTTCGTCGGCCATGTTGAACCTCAAGGAAGCGCCGGAAAGCCTGATCATTATCGGGGGCGGCGCCATCGGCTTGGAAATGGGGGATATCTTCCATCGTTTCGGCAGCAAAATCACCTTGGTTGAAGCCCTGCCCCGTCTGGCCGCCAACGAGGACGAGGACGTTATGGAGCTTTTGAAGAAGCACCATCAACGTTCCGGCTGGACCATCCACACGGGCCGCAAGGTGGCTTCCCTGGAAACCAGGGACGGCCGCAGCGTACTGACCTTTGAGGACGGGGAGACCATCAGCGCGGATAAATCCCTTGTGGCTGTGGGCAGAACGCCCGCCAGCGCGGGGCTGAACTGTGACGCGGCCGGTATATCTCTGGACAAACGCGGTTTTATCCGCGTGGACGAGCAACTGCGCGCCGGGAAAAACATTCATGCAGTGGGGGACGTCAACGGCCGCGTGCTATTGGCCCATGCGGCGGACCACCAGGCCCATTATGCGGTGGCCCACGCTGCAGGCGAACTGCGGGAAGCATATACTGACACTGTAATGCCTTCTTGCATTTATGGTCATATGGAAGTGATGCGGGCCGGACCCACGGCACGGCAACTACAAGCTGCCGGGGAAGAGGTATACATTTCCCGTTCCGAACTTATCTCTAATCCAATATGCCAAAGCTACGGCGCAAGCCAGGGCTTTATAAAGATTGCCTGGGTTAATGGACAAATGCGGTCCATTACTGCCGTAGGCCATGGAGTCTCCCACCTGGTGACATTGGGAGCGGTCGCGGTGACACAACAGTGGCAAAAAAAAGATGTGAGAACCGTTATTTTTGCCCACCCAACACTTGACGAAGCCTTGGAATCAGCTATGTTCGCAAAGACGGTTTTAATGGAGTAAAGGCGTTTGGGGAGGTGTCCCCCAGGGTCCCGGCACTTGCAATAATCAATTATTGCAGGTAGGGATTGTGTGTGGGCCTCTTAATGCAACAACCAATATCACCCATTCTCTGGAGGAGACCATGAAACGTTTCAGACTCGTCGCACTGCTCGCCGCGATGGCAATGACGCTGGCTGTCAGCGCCGTTGCAGCCCCCGCGGGCACCATGGTGCCCAAAATCGCCAGCTTTGACTTCCTTGTGGACCAGTCCGGTTCCATGATGATGAAAGCGGACGCCAATGCCCCCCTGGGCAAAAGCCCCGTGAAAATGGAAGTCGCCAAAACCGCGTTGACCCGCGTGAATGAAAAAATTCCCGCGCTCAACTATTCCGGCAGCATGAACACCTTTGCTCCGGTGAGCAAGGTTCTGCCCCTGGCGCCTTACAACAAGGCCTCCATGGACAAGGCTATAAAAAGCCTGCGCAGCAACCAGGAAATTTTCGGCCGCATGACCCCCATGGGCGACGGCATGCGTGACCTGAACGCCACCTACATCAAGATGCCCCGCAAAACCGCGGTCATCATGGTGACGGACGCCGACTCCAACAAGGGTAGCGATCCCGTGGCCGAAGCTCAAGCCATTTACGCCACCAACCCGGACATCTGCCTGCACATCATCTCCCTGGCCGACACGCCCAACGGCAAGGCCAACGTTAAAAAAATCGCCTCCCTGCGCAAGTGCTCCGTGGTGGTGGAAGCCGCCGACCTCGTGAAGAGCGACGCCGTTGTCGACAAGTTCGTGCGCGACGTGTTCTATGATATCGTGGGCGCCGAAAGCAGCACCATCGTTCTGCGCAGCGTGCAGTTCGCCTTTGACTCTTCCGCCATTGACGCTCCTTCCGCCGCCATTCTGGACGAAGTGGCCTCCATGCTGAAGAAGAAGCCCGGCAACATCCAGATCGACGGCCACACCTGCAACATCGGCTCCGCCGATTACAACCAAAAGCTGTCCGTCCGCCGCGCCGACGCCGTGAAGGCGTACCTGGTGAAGAAGGGCGTGCCCGCTTCCTCTTTGATGACCACCGGCTACGGCCTGACCCGGCCGAAGTATGACAACCGCACGGAAGAAGGCCGCCGCCTGAACCGCCGGGCTGAAATCTACTACCGTTAACCGCAACTGCTGACTCCGGGCCCGGCGGGAAACCGCCGGGCCTTCTCCTGTGCAAGGTTTAAGAGGATACTCACATGCGCATGTCGCATTCGGCCTTAGTTTTCATAGCTTTTTCTCTCTTCTTCTGCCTCACCGCTCAGCCCGCGTGGACTGCTGAAGCTGCCGATCCCTCTAAAAAAGACACCGCAACCGCGAAAAAAAGCAGCGCTCCCGCCAAGGGAAAAGCCGCTCCTGTCAAGAAAAGCGCCCAAGCCCCTGTTCCCGTTGCGGCCGCCGACCCGGAAAAACTGCAGCAGGACCTGGATGTTTTCGCGAAGTCCTGCGTCGTCAACATGAATAACCAGATCAAACCTGGTATCAGAACCAAGCAGCTCACCAAAACTCCTGAAGGATTCCAGGCGCACTACATCGCCGTGGATCCGGATTCTCTGTCCACTTCCTTCAGCCCTTCGGAACACAAGATCGTCCCCTACATCGGCCGGATGATGTACCACGAAGTGGAATACGTCTGCATGGGAAAAACCGAAAAAGAAGCCTTGGCCGGCCCGTTCAACGAAGTGAACCGCCGCCCCATGACGGAACTTATCAAGTATATGAAAGGAAAATGGACGTACTGATTCTCTTTTCCTCTTCATAGCGAAAGAACCGCCGGAAAATTCCGGCGGTTCTTTTTTTATACCCTAGAGCAGTTTCGCTTTGAGATTGTCGCTTAACGGCGGGCAAAGCCCGCCTACGCCAATCTCGCGGCAAGGATTTGAGGACAAATCCTTGCAGAGCAGATGAACATTTTCAATGTTAATCTGCTCTAAACGCCGGAATGCCGCCCCGCATGGCGGAAATGGCATTCCCTTTAATTCAAGAGTCGCAAAGCGCTGTTAGGCGCACAATTCCCGAATAAGCTTGACGGAAAGGTACATGCGCGGAGCCACAGCGGGGATATAGTTTTTCTCCTCAGGGCTGTGGTTGGGGCCGCCGCTGGGCGGGGCCAGACGGCACAGGCAGGCCGCGCCCGTGGTGTAGGCAAAGTTGATATCCCCCACCCCGCCAACGGCCACGCCTTTCAGTTCCTTGCCAAATTCCGCGTAAATGGCGGCAGCTTTGGCGGCCAGGTCGTCCGTAACCGGGTTTTTCGGGAAGGGGGGCCGGCCGCGGATAAGTTCCGCTTCCACTTTGGCGTCGGGCAGCAGCTGTTCGCTGGTGATCCGCTTCAGATCCTTTTCCAGGCGGTCCATTTCTTCCGGCAGGGACGCGCGCACGTCCGCCCAGGCCTCACCCTTGTCCGGCACCACGTTGACCCGTTCGCCGCTGTTGATTTTGGTAAAGGTGGCCGTGGTCTGCTTTTCACGGTCGCCCAGGTCCCGCAGGCGGTTCACTTGCCAGACCAGCTCCAGCATGGCGTTGATGCCCGCGTCCGGGTCCGTTCCGGCGTGGGAATTCTTGCCCTGGGTGGAAATCTTGATCTTGGCGTTGCCCTTGCGCGCTATGGCCAGGGTATCCCCGGGGCCGCCCGGCTCGTAGGAAAGGATGTAATCGTGCTTTTTGCCTTCGGAAATGACTATATCCTTGGAAGAAGGCGAAGTGATCTCTTCGTCGCAGTTAAAAATGACCGTGGCGCGCTTATAGCCGTCCGGCCCAATCAGCTTCAGGGCATGGAGAATGGTGACGATACCGGCCTTGCAGTCGGAAACACCGGGCCCGTGCGCAAAGTCACCCTTGATGGTGAACGGACGCTCGGCAACAGTGCCCCTGGGGAACACGGTATCCATGTGGGCCATGAGCAACACGGACTTTTTGCCCGTTCCCTCGCGGGTAGCTACAATATTGTACTCGCTGTCCGGCCCTTTGGCGGGATAACGGGTGATGCTGAACCCAAGCTGCTTCAAACGCTCTTCCAGAATCCCCGCCAGCTTCCGCAGGCCCTCGGTATCGCCGGAGCCGGTGTCAATATTGACGATTTCTTCCCAGAATTTCATAAATTCCGGCAATTCGGCTTCACAACGCTGCAGTAACTCGTTCATCGGTACCTCCCAGGGTTGAGGAGAAAAATAGCTTGCCACTTATAACACCTGCGGACTCCAGGGAGAACGACAAAAACCGCTTCGCCCCGCGGCCCGGCGTTGAAAGCTATATAGTGCACTTATTCCGCCCCTGAGACAAGCCCTTGCGCCCGTTCACGGCCTCTTTCCTCCCGGAAAGAAAAACGCTATACTTATACGTTTGAAAAGATAAACCGATCCTATGTTTTGCTCAGGAGAACTTCACATGCGCGCCAAAGATCATCTCACCGGCCTGCTCCAGGACCTGGTCGCGGGCCTTAACCTAGCCTGGCCCGCAAAAACCGTTATCGAGCCCCCAAAGGATAAAGCCTTTGGGGACTTGGCCGCCAACACCGCCCTGCTCCTTGCCAAGGAAGCCGGCAAGCCCCCCAGGGAAATTGCCTCCCAACTCGCCGCGTCCCTTGAAAAGGCCAGCCCCTATATCCAGTCCGTTGCCGTGGCCGGTCCCGGCTTTATCAACGTGACCTTTGCTCCGGATTTCTGGCGCGCCGTCATTCAGGAAACGGAACTGAAAAAGGAACGCTACGGCTCCTCCGCTCTGGGCAAGGAACGCCGGGTGCAGGTGGAATTCGTGTCCGCAAATCCCACCGGTCCTTTGCATATCGGTCACGGCCGGGGCGCGGCCGTGGGCGATTCTCTGGCCAGGGTGCTGCGCTTCGCCGGGTTTGACGTGAGCACGGAATACTATATCAACGACGCGGGCCGCCAAATGCGGCTGCTGGGCCTTTCGGTCTGGCTGCGCGTGCAGGAACTGGCCGGACGCCCCGTCACCTGGCCGGAAGACTGGTACAAGGGCGCGTATATCATCGATATCGCCAAAGAGATGCTGGCCGCGACCCCGGACCTGGCCGACCTGCCGGAAGAGGAAGGTCAGGACCGCTGCTTTGCCTACGCCATGCAAAGCATTCTGGACGGCATCAAGCAGGACCTGCTGGAATTCCGCGTGCACCATGACGAATGGTTCTCGGAACTCAGCCTGGTCCAGGCCGGGGCCGTGGAAAAAACCTTTGCCCGCCTTGCCGCCGCCGGCCATACCTATGAGCAGGACGGCGCGCTGTGGTTCCGCACCACGGAACTGGGGGACGACAAGGACCGGGTGCTGCGCAAGTCCGACGGCAGCCTGACCTATTTCGCCTCGGATATCGCCTACCACGATAACAAGTACGACCGGGGCTTCAACCTCTTGGTGGATATCTGGGGCGCGGACCACCACGGCTACGTGCCCCGCATGCGCGCCGCCGTGCAGGCCCTGGGCAAAAACGTGGACAGCTTTTCCGTAATCCTGGTGCAACTGGTGAACCTGCTCAAGGCCGGGGAACAGATCGCCATGTCCACCCGGGCGGGCCAGTTCGAAACCCTGGCCGACGTGGTCAAGGAAGTGGGGCCGGACGCCGCCCGCTTCATGTTCCTCTCCCGCAAAAGCGACAGCCACCTGGACTTTGACCTGGAACTGGTCAAAGAGCGGAGCATGGACAACCCGGTCTATTACGTCCAGTATGCCCATGCCCGCATTTGCGCCGTGCTGCGCAAGGCCGGGGAACGCGGCCTGACCCTGCCGGAACGCTGCGACGCCGCCGCCCTGGCCCCGCTGGCGGAAGCGGCCGAACTGGACCTGCTCCGCCTGCTGGAGCGCTTTGAGGACGTGGCCGGCAGCGCGGCCGCCAACCTTGCGCCGCACCACATCAGCTATTACCTAGTGGAACTGGCCGGGGCGCTGCACAGCTATTACGCGGCGCACCAGGTGCTGAACGCGGGCGACGACGCTTTGGCCTCGGCCCGGCTTGCCCTGCTCAGGGCCGTCGCGGTCGTGTTCAGAAACGGACTTAACCTGCTCGGCGTCAGCGCGCCGGAGAGCATGTAGCCATGGCGGAACAAAAACCTGACGGCGGCAAGCCAGGCGGCGGCCCTCTCCCGAAAAACCGCCCCGCGAACCGCATTTACACGTTCAGCTTTACGCTGCCCAAGCTGCTGTTCGGCGTGTTGTTCAGCGTGCTGGCCCTGACCTGGGTGTTCATTTTCGGCATCATGCTGGGCCGGGGGCATAAGCCGGAAGAACAGGTGCCCAAGCTCGCGCGCATGATGCCTTCCGCCCTTTCCTCCCGCAACGCGACCCTGGCTCCCCCGCCCCCTGCGGAAGTCCTGAAGCTGGAAGAGCTGAAATACCAGGATACGCTCAAGGGCCGCACCGTGGCCAGCGCACCCCCAAAGCCCGTGGAACAGCCCAAACCCAAGGTTGTGGAACCGCCCAAGCCCAAAAAGCCCGAGCCCAAACCTGCCGCCAAACCTGAGCCTGCCAAGCCCACGGCTTCTTCCGCCAAGGAACAGCCGCCCAAACCCGCCGCAAAAGAAACGCCTCAAGCCAAAACGGCAGCCAAGGAAACGCCCAAGGCTCAGCCGGGAGCGCCCAAGCCCGACCCCAAGGCGGCAGACAAGGCCAAGGCGGAAAGCACGACGGGCCGCTTTGACTACGTCTACCAGGTGGCGGCGTTCAAGGACGCCCCACCCGCGGAAGCCATGCGCGCCAAACTGCAGGGCGCGGGAATCAAGGCCCGTGTGGAAAAATCCCAGGAAGGCGCTGTCACCTGGTACCGCATCATGGTGCCCTTTCGCGGCAAGCCGGAAGACACCCGCTCCTTGCGCGCCAGCCTGGCGCAGCAGGGCATTCCGCGCGTGATTCTGCATTCTAAAAAAGCACTGGATTGATGCACGGCGGCTTGCGCTTCCGCGCATGCGGCAGTATAATATGAATTTCGGCAGCACACACTGCGGTAATCATCTGCCCGATGCAAACTCTGAAACGTTTTCTCCTGCGTTTCCTGGTGCGCTATGAATGAAGCCAACGCCACGCCCTTCGTCCTTAAGCCCGTTCTGTTTTTAGGCCGTCTGACCTTGCGCGCGCGGGCCGAGCTTGGCGCGAACTTTCTGTTCATGCTGCACGGGCTGCGCTGCATTTTTTACTCGCCCAAGCAGTTCGGCAAGACCCTGCGCCAGGTGTACATCATCGGCGCGCGTTCCTTTTTGCTTATCGCCCTTATCGCCGCCTTCACCGGCATGGTGCTGGGCCTGCAGGGCTACTACACCCTGGTAAAGTTCGGTTCCGAAGGCATGCTCGGCGCGGCCGTGGCGCTTTCGCTCATCCGCGAGCTGGGACCGGCGCTCACGGCCATCATGGTCACGGGCCGGGCCGGTTCGGCCATGGCGGCGGAAATCGGGGTCATGCGCATCACGGACCAGGTGGACGCCTTGGACGTCATGGACATCAACCCCATAGCCTACCTGGTGGCACCCAAAATGGCCGCCTGCCTCATCTCTTTCCCGCTGCTCACGGCCTGTTTCGACGTCATCGGCATCCTGGGGGGCTACCTCACCGGGGTCAGCATGCTGGGCATCAACGAAGGCGTCTACTTTTACCGCATTGAGGCCAGCGTGGTCTGGGCCGACGTTTTCGGCGGTTTTGTCAAATCCTTGGTCTTTGGGCTCATTGTGGCCACCATCAGCTGCTACCAGGGCTATTTCACCCACATGCGGCGCGACGGCGTGGGGCCGGAAGCGGTCAGCAACGCCACCACGGCCGCCGTGGTGTTTTCCTGCGTCTATATCCTGGTGAGCGACTACGTGCTCACCTCCTTCCTGTTGTAGGTGCCGTATGCAGAACGCGTGGGACATACAACTGGAAAAGCTCCGCCTGGGCTACGGCGACTTTGTGGTGCTGGAAGAGGTCAACGCCACCCTGCCCGCCGGCCGTATCAGCGTTATCCTGGGCGGTTCCGGCTGCGGCAAGTCCACCCTGCTCCGCCACATTATCGGGCTGAACCGGCCCATGAGCGGCCGCGTACTGCTGGGGGGCAAGGATATTTTCTCTCTGTCCAGCAGGGATTTCCGCCGTATGCGCCGCCGCATGGGCGTACTGTTCCAGGACGGGGCACTACTTGGCTCCATGACGCTCTCGGAAAACGTGGGTCTGCCCCTGAAAGAGCACACCTCGCTGACTGACGCGGACATCCGCGACCTGGTGCTGCACAAGCTTTCCCTGGTGGGCCTGCAAGGTTTTGCGGACTACTACCCCAACCAGCTTTCCGGCGGCATGCGCAAACGCGCGGGCCTGGCCAGGGCCCTTGTCACAGACCCGCCCGTGCTGCTCTGCGACGAGCCCACGTCCGGCCTGGACCCTATCAATGCGGCCCAAATGGACGAGCTGCTTCTGGCCATGAAGCGCGAATACCCGGAAATGACCATCGTCGTGGTCAGCCACGACCTGGCCAGCCTGAAGGTTATCGCCGACCATGTGCTGGTGCTGCACGACAAACGGGTGGCCTTCGCCGGGCCGCTGGAAGAATTATTGCATACACAAGACGAGTATCTGCGCCGCTTTCTGGACCGCCAGGCCGAAAGTGTGACTGCGGGCGACAGCGCGCCGTTGACCCTGAACGCCAAGGTGCGCAAGGCATTGGACCAGTGGCTGGGCCGCTGAGTCGATAACTGGCGGGAACACGTCCCCCGAGGCTTGAGATGAAAAAATATTCCGCTGAACTCTCCGTAGGTGTTTTTGTGCTGTTCGGGCTGCTCTGCGTGGCCTATCTGACGGTACGCCTGGGGAAAATGGACCTTTTTACCGATAAGGGCTATCAGGTGGTGGCCAAGTTCACCTCCATCACTGGGCTGCGCACCGGTGCTTCCGTGGAAATCGGGGGCGTGGGCGTGGGCAAGGTCACCAAAATCACCTTGGACAAGCAATTCAGCGCGCTGGTGACCATGCGTATCCGCGAAGGCCTGGAGCTTTCCGAGGATACCGGCGCGGCCGTAAAGACCAGCGGGCTTATCGGCGACAAGTACATCAGCCTCTCGCCGGGCGGTTCGGAAACCATGCTGGCCAACAACGACGAGATCACCCAAACCCAGGACGCCATTGACCTGGAACGGCTGATCAGCAATTATGTTTTCGGGAGTGTAAAATGATACCGCGTCTGCACCATATTTTCCGCCTCTTTGTCTTTGTCGCCGTGCTGGGACTGGCCGCGCCCGCGTATGCCGCGGCCTCTTCCGGCGCCACGGAAACCATCCGCTCGGCCGTAGGCGATATCATGAACATCATCAAACAGCCGGGCATGCACGACCCCGCGCAGCGCCCCGCCCTGCTGCAGCGCATAGAGGACAAAGTCCAGACCATTTTTGATTTCAGCGAGTTTTCCATGCGCACGGTGGGCCCAAGTTGGAGAACCTTCACGCCTGACCAGAAGCAGCGCTTCATCACCGCGTTTGCCGCGCTTCTCCGCGCTTCGTACATAGACAAAGTGGACGGGTACAGCGGCGAGCAAGTCAACTTTACCGGCGAAATTTCCAGCACCAGGGGTGACAAGGTGGAAGTGCAGACCACCATCAAGATGAAAGACAAAATCATCCCCGTCTCCTACCGCATGCTGAGCAAAGACTCAAAGTGGATGGTTTACGACGTGCTCATTGAAAAGGTGAGCCTGGTGGAAACCTACCGCAACCAGTTCAGGGACCTGATGGCCAAAGGCGACCCGGAAGCCCTGATCAGCCGGGTGGAGATCAAGGCCAAGGAAGTGCGCGTGCAAAACAATAAGAGTACACAGAAATGAAACGCGTTACGGCCTTACTCTGCTTCTGCGCGCTGCTGGCGCTGACGGGCTGCGCCGCCCACCCAAACGGCGCGGCCGGGGAAGCTGCGGCTTCCGCGCCCTTCTCCGTTCACAATGGCGCTGTTACGGCCTCCCTGGATGACGACGACGCCTATCTGGACGCGGCATACAATACCCAGCTGATACCGGATCCCCTGGAACCCTGGAACAGAGCGGTGTTCGTCTTTAACGACGGCTTCATCACCTACGCTGCCCGCCCCCTGAACAAGGTCTATGTCACTATTACGCCGCAGCTTTTGCGTGACAGCCTGCGCAATTTCTTTTTCAACCTGGCGTTTCCCGTGCGTTTCGCCAACAACCTGCTGCAAGGCAAAGGCCGCATGGCCAGCCTGGAGTTCAGCCGTTTCATCATCAACACCAGCGCGGGCATAGGCGGCCTGTTCAACGTGGCCAGCCGCCACCGCGAATTCGACGGCATGGACCCGGAAGACATGGGTCAAACCTTTGGCGTGTGGGGTGTGGGCGAAGGCCTGTACCTCTACTGGCCCCTGCTCGGCCCCAGCACCGCCAGGGATTCCGTTGGCGTGGTGGGCGATTACTTTCTGGACCCCCTCACCTATGTCGAGCCTTGGCAGCTCTCCTGGTCTTTGGCGGGCGGGAGGGTGTTTACGAACCTGGACGCCATTCTCGACGCTTACGACGACGTGACCAAATCCGCCATTGAGCCATACACGGCCGTACGGGACGCCTTTGTCCAGTACCGGCGGGCCAAGGTCGCCAAATAACTATCTAGCAACCTGTAACAACGCGGAGAATTACATGCGGGAACGCACTCTATCCATTATCAAACCCGATGCGGTGGAACGCAATTACATAGGCGCCATACTGAAAATGATCGAGGAATCCGGCCTGCGCATCGTGGCCATGAAGCGCATCCAGCTCAGCAAGGCCGATGCCGAAGGCTTTTACGCCGTGCACCGCGAGCGTCCCTTTTTTGGCGAGTTGACCGAATACATGGCTTCCGGCCCGGTGGTCGTCTCCGTGCTGGAAGGCGCCAACGCCATCAAGCGCTATCGCGACCTGATGGGCGCCACCAACCCCGCCAACGCGGAAGCGGGCACCATCCGCAAGCTCTACGCCCAAAGCCTGCAAGCCAACGCCGTGCACGGTTCTGACGGCCCAGACACCGCCAAGCAGGAAATTTCCTATTTCTTCAGCGCGCTGGACATTCGTTAACCCACCCCTCATTCACTTTTAACGGACTGGAGATTTTCTCCGGTCCGTTTTTTTTGCGGCATCTTTTCCGCCGCTTCGCGCTTTCTGAGCTTCCGCCATATGCCGCTATCGGCTTTTGTATCAAAATCTATATACCGTCGCCGGGATATATTTTACTGTCGACATTTTTTTATTTTTGAACTAACAAATTCATATGCTGCAAGGAAAGCATTTACTCCCCCACCACATAGCACAATAACTATAAAATAACTTATATACTCACTCGTTTCAATCTTGTTAGCCATATAAAAGGAGAAAATGTCCCTTGTAACAGACAGCATTGCCGGATTCACATCGTAACAGTCCAAAGATATTCAAAGAATACCCTGCTGCCCAGACGATTAGACTCAAAACAGAGAGGACTGACAATGCAACAGGCACTAGGCGCACTGGCTTCCTTGGTCGTTACAATTTTTATTGTGAAATTCTTAATCAAACGCTATCAGCCTCAAGTTGTTTTGTTTGTCGGCGGGTTGGTATTAATGCTGTTTGCGGTATTTCTTGGTGCGGGCCCGGCTGAAATACTGCCCGGAAAAGTCAAATCCACCGGTTTTATAGGGTTTGACCTGTTTAAATTCATTGAACGCACACTAAGCGCCAGAGTAGCCGGTCTCGGGCTGATCATCATGTCCGCCGGCGGCTATGCTACCTACATGGACAAGATCGGCGCCAGCAAAGTCATGGTGGACGCGCTCATAAAGCCATTAAGCCGCTTGAAAGCCCCGTATCTTATGATGTCCCTTGCTTTTCTAGTGGGCGTCTTCCTTAAAATGTTCATTGCCAGCGCCTCAGGCCTTGCCATGCTGCTGATGGTCACCATTTACCCGGTCATCGTCGCCCTTGGCGCAAGTTCGCTTTCCGCCGCCACCATGGTGGTGCTCTGCGGCGGGTTCGGCATAGGACCCGGCTCCGGCAACGCCAACCTGGCCGCCACGAACTCCGGCCTGGATATTATGGAGTATTTCATCAGCTATCAGATGCCCGTGGCTATGGTTTCGTGGACCACCGCGGCAGTCCTGCTTTTCTTTACGCAGCGCTATTATGACAAAAAGGAAAAGCTGGGGAAAATATACGGCAACCCCACGGAGGAAAAAGAAGTAAAGACGGCCGCCGTGGTTGCGGACAACAGCCCGCCGGCACCGAAATACTACATTATCCTCCCCACCATCCCGCTGACGCTGCTGATGGTTTTCAGCCCCTACGGCATAAAGAGCTGTCGCGTGGACGTAGTGACCGCCATGCTCATCTCCATGGCCATATCCCTTGCCTGCGAATGCATACGCCACCGTAACGCCAAGGAAGTATTCAAGAATTTCATGGTTATCTTCGAATTCATGGGCAGAATGTTCGCCCGCGTGCTCACTCTTATCGTAGCCGGTGAAACCTTTGCCAAGGGCCTGATGGCCACGGGCACCGTGGACCTGTTCATTTCCTCCGCGCAAAACGCCGGTTTCGGGCCAGTCGCCATGATACTGCTCATGACCCTGGTCATGGTGCTGTCGTCCGTACTCATGGGCTCCGCCAACGCTTCCTTCTTTTCTTTTGCCGCTCTGGCGCCCAAGATAGCCAAGGAGCTCTCTTTCCCCGCCGTCAAGATTCTGCTGCCCATGCAGCTTGCTTCGGGCATGGGCCGCATCACTTCACCCATCAGCGCGGTGGTGGTGGCCGTGGCGGGTGTTTCAGGCGAAAGCCCCTTTGACATTGTGCGCAGAATAGCCATCCCGGCCGCGGGCACGCTTGCCGTCATGGTCGCATCCTCGCTGATCTTTTACTGAACGGCTGCTGGCGGCTGCTTTTCCCTTCAGACCTGCAAAGCTAAACCTCGTGTCACCCCATAAGGAGAATGCCATGCCCAAACGTCTGCTGGTAGCCGAATTCAAGCACGAGACCAGTTCTTTTGTTAGCAAACACACGGATCTGGACGCCTTCCGCGCGCGGTACCTGAAAAACGCCGACGAAATGCTGCCCTTTGCCCGGGGCACGGATACGGAACTAGGCGGCTTTATCGACGCTTGCGAAGCCGAAGGAGCCACTCTGATACCGGCCATAGCCGCCAACGCCATGCCCGGCGGCAAGGTAACGCGCGAAGCGTATGCCTACGTGCAAAACATTATCTATGAAGCCGCGCGGAAAAACCCCGTGGACGGCATTTTGCTTTCGCTGCACGGCGCCATGGTCGTGGAGGATTCCCTGGACGGCGAAGGCGAGCTTCTGGAAGGGCTGCGGGCCATTGTCGGGCCGGACCTGCCCATCATGACCACCTTGGACCTGCACGGCAACATCAGCCCAAAAATGATCGAGCATGCCACCGCATTCATCGGCTTCAAATGCAACCCCCATGTGGACCCCCACGAGCGGGCCAAAGAGGTGGCGCGGCTTATGTTGCGCACCCTGCGGGGCGAAGTGAAGCCAGTCATGAAGCTACGGCCCATTCCCCTGCTCTGCCCGCCTTTCAGCACCAGCAAGGAACCGGCGGTCACCTACTCGAAACTGCTGCAGGAATGGGAACAAAAAACCGGAGTGCTCAGCGCGACATTATTTTACGGATTTTTCCGCTCGGACACGCCCAACGCCACCATGTCCGCCCTGGCCGTTGCCGACAACGACGAAACCCTGGCCACGGCCGTGGTTGACGACTTCGCGGACCGCATCATGCGCGACCGCTACCGCTTCACCAAAACCATGTTCACCCCGGAAGAGGCCATCAGCCGGGCCATGAAGGCGGAAAAAGGCCCCATTATTCTTGCTGACGTTTCCGACAACCCCGGCGGCGGCGCACAGGCGGATTCCACCCACATGCTGTCCGCGCTGCTGGCCATGGGCGCGCGGGACGCGGCCATAGCCATCATGGTGGACCCGGAAACCGCGCTTCAGGCGGCCAAAGCCATGCCCGGCACGCAAATAACCGTGCGGCTTGGAGGGAAAAGCGAACCCATCAGCGGTGCTCCGGTGGAAACAAAAGCCCTTGTCAAAACGGTCAGCGACGGCTCTTTCCGCAACAAGGGTCCCGCGCGCAGGGGGCTTGCCATTGAGGCCGGGTTGAGCGCGATACTGGAGATAGAGGGTGTGGAGGTGGTGGTCTGTTCCAAACGCTTTCAGCCCATGGACCCGGAAGTGTTCCGGCGCAACGGTGTTGAACCGCTGGAAAAGAAGATCATCGTGGTCAAGTCGTCCCAGCAGTACCGGGCGTCTTACGAACCCATGGCTGTGGAAGTTCTTGAGGTGGATGCGCCGGGCATGGCTTCCCAACACCCTAAAAACTTTACTTTTGCCCACAGGGTCAAGCCCTCTTTCCCGCTGGAGGAAAGCCCGGACTGGCCCCCGGCTACTCCCCGCTCCTGACGCTATCTACTATACGAATAAATGCACGGGCTGTGACGCAAACCGCAGCCCGTGCATTTTTCGCTTATGCGCGAATAAATAAAAGACGTTCAACCCAAGGTCGCTATCCCCTGTCAAAGTTCTTTGGAAAGGGGAGGGAGGTCCTGAGGAAGGGGAAAACCTTTCTTTCAAGAAAGGTTCTCCCCTTCCTCAGGGTGTCTACTAACCCGTACCACCCCCGGCCTTTCCCCGCAAAAGCCGCTCATACAGCGCCTTGGTGCGGGCAGCCATGGCTTCCACGCTGAAAATTTTGCGGATGGGGTCCGGGGAAGCGGGTGGAAGCGCGAAGAGGCTGGTCACGGCTTCCAGGGGGTCGTCCTCATCGTCCATGAAGTGCACGGCCGGATAAAACCCGGCTATTTCCCGTACGGTGTCGTTGTGGCGGGAAAGAATGGGCAGACCAAGGGAAGCGGCTTCCAGCACCACGCCGGGCAGGGCTTCGGACCAGGGTTCGGAGGGGAAGAAAAAGCCGTCAAAGGCGTTGTAAAAAGGCGCCACATTCCGGCGCAGGCCCACGCAGTGGATGAGTTTGCCGCCCAGCTTGTCTGCTTCAACTTTAAAAATGCGCCCCGTCTCGCTTTTTTCCACATCGCCCACCACCACCAGGCAGTAGTCCGGGCTTTTTTCCCGCAGCCGCCGCATGAAAGAAAAAGCGAAGTCCAGCCCCTTGCTGTCGGCAGTACGGCCCACAAAACCTAAAATTTTGACGCCCGGTCTGATATCCAGCATGGCCCGCAGATCCAGACTCTCTCCCTCGCCCCGCTGCGGCAGGGAAACCCCGTTGTAGAGCACTTCCAGCTTGCGCGCGGCCACGGGGCAGTGGGGCACGAAATAGTCCAGCGCCGCCTGGGAGGGAAAAAGGACTGCGTCCGAAAACAGGCTGTGGACGCAGTATTCCTCGAACATTTGCTTTTTGCGGTGCAGTTCCGTCTTGCCATACCAGTGCTGCTGCCGCGTGTGCACTTGGCCGATGCGCACCGGGACTTTGGCCAGAGAGGCGGCCAGAATGCCGGAGATATTGCCGCCAAAGGAATGGGTGTGCACAATGCGCGCGTTTTCCTTACGCAGCAGTTTCGCCAGCGCGTGAATGCCCAGGGGGCTCCACTTGGAGGGAATAGGCACATGGTGCACGCTTATGCCCTTGTCGCGCAGCTCGTCCGCCAGTATGCCTTCAGTTCTGTAGGTGACCACATGCACGGAATAATCATTGCAGAGCAGCGGCAGCACCAGGCGCAGCCGGCTGGTGATGCCGCCTATATTCAGGTTATTGTTGACGCGGAAAAGGACAGGTTTACTGCTCATAGTGGGGGCTCATAAAAAAGCGGCGCTCCGGGGGGAGCGCCGCCGGGCTGCATGCGTTTACAAGGCCTTGGAGGTGGCCATCATGTAGATTTCGTGCGGGTCCAGAATCAGGATGACGCTGCCGTCTCCCATGATGGTGGCGCCCGATATGCCTTTCAAGTCACCCAGGTAGGAACTGAGCGGCTTGATGACTATTTCCTGCCGCTCCAACAGGCGGTCCACCACCAGACCCAGGCGGCGGTCGTTGTCGTGAATGACGACCACGGACAGCACTTCCTGGTTGTGCATGTTGCAGGGCAGGCCCAGAAGGTCCGCCAGGCTGAGAATGCCCAGCACTTCCCCGCGCAGGGTAACGGCTTTGCGGCCTTTCACGTCGGTAAGGCGTCGGGCTTCTATTTTCGTGGTTTCGGAAACAGCGTCCAGGGGTATGGCAAAGGTTTCCTTGTCCACGTTGACCATCAAAGCGTCGATAATCGCCAGCGTCAAGGGCAGGGACAGGGTGAAACGCGTCCCCTTGTCCACTTCCGAGCTGATGCTGATGCTGCCCTTGAGGCTTTTGATGTTGGTGCGCACCACGTCCATGCCCACGCCCCGGCCGGAGATGTCGGTAATGACTTCCGCCGAGGAGAAACCGGGCGCGAAGATAAGTTCCATGGACTCGCGGTCGTCCAGGTTCTTGGCTTCTTCTGGAGTGATGACCCCTTTGCGTATGGCCACTTCGCGCATTTTTTCCGGGTCAATGCCCTTGCCGTCGTCCTCAATCTCAATGGCCACGGAGTTGCCTTTATGGTAGGCGCGCAGCCAGACTTTGCCCTTGGGGTCCTTGCCTTTTTCGCGGCGCACATCTTCCATTTCCACGCCGTGGTCCATAGAGTTCCGGATAAGGTGCACCAGGGGGTCGCCTATGACTTCCACCACGCTCTTGTCCAGTTCCGTTTCCTCGCCTTCCATGATCAGGTCTACTTCCTTGCCGCTTTTGCGGGAAAGGTCACGCACCAGACGGGGGAAGCGGGAAAATACCGAGGAAACCGGCACCATGCGCACCTTCATGATGGTATCCTGAAGGTCATCAGAAATGCGGGCCATGGCGTAGGTGGTTTCCGTCAGGTCCTGGGCCACGCGGCCCACGTCCACATTGGCCGTGTCCTCCAACTGGCGGGCCAGCATGGAGTAGCGGTTGCGGTTGATGATCAGCTCACCGATGAGGTTCATCAGATGGTCCAGCTTTTCGTGGTCCACGCGGATGGTGGAAGAGGCCTTGCTGTGCGAATCATCCGCCGCCTTGGGCGCGGCCTTGGCGGCGGCTGCCGGAGCGGCGGGTTTGGCCGCCGGAGGCGGGGAAGCCGGAGCGGCGGGCGCGGCCGGAGCAGCGGCGGGGGCCGCAGGGGCGGCCGCAGCGGGAACGGCAGGCGCCGCCGCGGCTTGCGGAGCGCTTTCCGCACCGCCGATGCTGGCTTTCAGGTTCTCAATGGCCGCTGTGAACATATCTTTTAAAATGGCACATTCCTGATCCATCAGGTCGACCATCAACGAAAAATCCAGGCCGGAAATACGCGCCTGGTCCACAATGCCCGCCGTGCGCTGGGCGTAAACCTTGATTTCGTCCAGGCCCATGAAGCCGCTGCAGTTCTGCAGGGTGCTCAGGCTGCGGAACAGCCCGTCGATATAATCGCGGTTGCTGCCGTCCTTGCGCAGTTCTTCCAGGGCCACGCCTATGGCGTTGAACTGCTGGGTGACGGTATCAATGAAAATATTCAGGTCTTCCGCGGAATCACCGCTGCCCTTGGCGGAAGGCTCATCCGCGTATTGTTGGGCGGCGCCCCCCGTCGGGGCGGCGGCGCGTAGGCTGTCCGGCAGCTCAATGGCGCCGCCGGACACGGCCCGCTGGAGCTTGCCCACCAGTTCCGCGATATCAAAAGGCCGCGCTTCCTTGCTCGGCGGGTCAATGCGGGCGATAAGCGCTTCCAGCACGTCCACGGCGCAGAGCAACAGATCCACTAGCTCACGGCTGACGCTGGATTCGCCGTGCCGGACGGCGTTGAGCAGCGTTTCCGCTTCGTGGGTGAGACTGTTCATCTCCTGGTAGCCGATAATGCCGGAATTGCCCTTGAGGTTGTGGAAGTAGCGGAACAGGTCGTTGACCATGTTGCCCTGGTCCGGATGCTTTTCCAGTTCCAGCAGGCCGGAGCCGAGATTGCTGGTGTTTTCCTTGGCCTCGTCAATGAAGTCTTTGAGGTGGTCTTCACCGAAAGCGGTCAACGCATAGCGGGGCAGATCCGCGCGGGATTCTATCCACTCCGCCGTGTTCAGGGCGGCGGGAGCCGGGACCTCTGGAGCGGAGGCCGCAGGAGCAAGTGCGGGAGCGGCGGCAGGGGCGGGCGCGGCAGGAGCCGGGGCGGGAGCCGCGGGCGCGGAACCGCCCGCCAGCAGAGCGTCAAGAGTGGCGATAATGGGCGCTGTGTCCACGTCGCCTTCCGTGTTGTTGCGTTCCAGACTGTCGATCATCTGGCGCAACGCGTCCGTCGCGGTAAGGATCACGTCCATGATTTCCGAGGTGACACCCATGGAGCCCTTGCGCAGCTCATCCAGAATGTTCTCCGCCTTGTGGGCCAGGCCGTTCATTTTGTTCAGCCCGAGAAACCCGGATGCCCCCTTGAGCGAGTGCATGGGACGGAATATCTCATTGAGCAGCCCGAGATTGTCCGGCGTTTTTTCCAGTTCGAGCAAATTCGGTTCAATCGTCTCCAAGTGCTCTTTAGCTTCGATGATGAAATCCGCAAATATTTCCGGATCCATAAATTCCTGGCTCATGTACCCCATCCTACTCTTCCGGTTCGCGCAACCAGAGACAAATATCCGCGCAACTTCAATTCAGTTCCTAACCCAGCAACATACGGACGTTCTTGACCATCTTTTCCGGTTGCGCCGGCTTAACCATATACAGGTTGGCCCCCAGGCTTATCCCAAGCTGGATATCCTTTTCCTGCCCTTCCGTGGAAAGAACCACGATGGGCACATCCCTGTACGCTTCCTGTTCCCGCACAGTTTTAATGAACGTAAAGCCGTCCATGCGCGGCATATTGATGTCGGAAATGATCAGGTCGATCTTTTCCGCCGCGTACAGCTTTTCCAGGCCGTCCAGACCGTCTTCCGCAGCGGTGACGGTGAACCCTTCCTTTTTCATGATAAAGGCCACAAGGTTCCGAACGGTCTTGGAGTCGTCCACAATGAGTATATGCTTGCTCACAACGCGCTCCTAACTCGTAATGATTGTCTCAACTATCTTGTCCACGGAAACAATGCCCACAAGATCTTCCCGCAGTTTCAGCAGCCCGGAAATGAACTCGACAGTGGTGCCCAGGTGCGTTTCCACGCCCCAGTCTATGTCCGCCTGCGGCACCCTGTACATGGTGTGCACCCGCTCTATCATCAGGCCGAGCTGCAGGCCCTTGCGGCGGCAAACAATGGTGAACTGGTCTCTTACCCCTTCGCTCGCCGGGATATCCAAGAGATCGCGCAGCCGCACCAGGGGCGTGACCTTGCCCCGCAGGTTGATGACGCCAGCCACAAAGCGCGGCGCCGCCGGGAGTTTGGTGGGCGCGGCGGAGCGAATGACTTCCTGCACCGCCAGGGTGGGCACCACGAATTCCTGCTTGTCCAGGAAAAAGCCCACCATCAACAATTCCGGCTCGCGGCGCAGCACTTCGGACAGAGGCTCTTCCACCGGAGTTTCAGGCATGGCGAGCGCTTCCGCTCCAGCCACCACATCCGGAGCGGCCGAGGTAGCCGGGGCGGAAGGAACGGGCGGGGCTATACCCAGCTTTTCCAGCGTGGCGCCGGTGTCCATACCCAGGTATTTCTCCATGAAGGCTTTTTCAGCCTCGCTGAACTCCCCCGGCTTGGCCGGTTCCGGGAGCCCCGCGGAAAAATCCTGTTCCTGAAAATACTGCTCAGGCGATTTTTTCATAGCAAAAGAATCTCCGCCGCCAATTCTTCATATTCCTTGGCGCCCCTGGTTTCAGGGTCCAGTTCGTAAATCACGCGCCCCATGGCGCTGGCGTCGCGAAAGCGCGTATCCACCCCGATAATGGTCCGGAACATCCGGTCGCCCATTTTTTCTTCCATCAGCTCCAGAACCCTGTGACAGGCCTTGGCACGCCTGTCGTACATGGTGGCCAAAGCGCGGTAGTATATCGGGGCGGGCAACACCTTGTTCAAAACACGTATGGTGTCAAACAACAGTTTCAACCCGTGCAAAGCCAAAAAATCCGTCTGGATGGGGATAACCAGCATATCACAAGCCACCAGGGCGTTCACCAGCAAAATTCCCACATGCGGGGGGCAGTCCAGCACGATAAAGTCATATTCCGCCCGCACCAGCTCCAGAGCCTTCTGCAAAATGGCGCCTTTGCCGCGCCTGCCCCGCAGGTCTGTTTCCAGCTCGGAAAGCCGGATACTGGCAGGCGTTACCGTGAATGGCTGCCCGTCATGCCGACAGCGGATGTTCTGCCACACGGCCGGCCAATCCGCCTCGTTGCCGGTAAAAATATCGTTAATCGTGCCGGCCTGCTCGTCCGGGTAAAAGCGCAAATGCACGGAAGCGCAGGCGTGAGGGTCCAGGTCGATAATCAGCACCCGCTGCCCCAAACGCGCCAGGGCCGCGGCAAGGGTCACGGAAGTGGTGGTTTTTCCCACCCCGCCCTTCTGGTTGGCCACGGCCAAAACCTTGGCCCAGCCCTTGCCCGTGCTGACCGTCTGCGCCATTACCGCCTCACGCTTGTTTGCGGTACACAATGGTGCCCGCGTGGTGCTCCGGCTTGAAGGTCCGGGAAATGTTGTGCAGCGACTCCGAGTGGCCGATGAACAAACATCCTCCGGGCAGCAGATTATCGTAATACGATTCAATAACCTGGCGCTTCATCTCATCGTCAAAATAAATAATAACATTACGGCAAAATACGATATGGGAACGGTCGTTGCGCTTCAGCGCCATACGGTCGCTGAGGTTGATGGGCGCGAAGGAGATGAGGTTCTTCAGCTTCTGCTCCACTTCGTAGACAATGCCGTTCTTTTTAAAATACTTGGCGACTATTTCCTTGGGTGTGGTCCGCAGGGCGTATTCATTGTACAAGCCCTTACGCGCGGCGGCCAGCACAGCCTCGGAAAGGTCGTTGGCCGTGATCTTGATGTCCCAGGCCGACAGTTCTGTTTTCAGCACTTCGTGGAGCATAATGGCCAGGGTGTACGGCTCCTCCCCGGTGGAACAGCCCGCGGACCAGATGCGCAGCTTGCGAAGACCCTGTTTGCGTATGCCCGCCAGGGTTTCCGGCAAAATCTTGTCTTGAAAAACCTGGAGCTGCGGCGGGTTACGGTAAAAACTGGTCTCGTTGGTGGTTATAACCTCGAACAGCTTGGTCAACTCCGTCCGGCGTCCGGCGTCAAAGCGCAGATAGTAGTAATATTCGCCGAAACTTTTAAGGTTCAGATCCTTGATACGGTTGCTGAGCCGGTTTTCCACAAGATACTTGCGGTTCTCCGCGATATAGATCCCACTCTGCTGGTAAATGAAATCCCTGAGCTGGACGAACTCCTCGTCCGAGACCTTCAGGTCCTTTTGCAAAGATATGGATTTTGCGAACAACGTCGACATGCCTAAGCCCCCTCACCCGCGTGGATGCGTTCGACGGCCTCTTCAGCCGCGCGCTGAATGTCCGGATTTTTGTGGTCCATCAAGAGAAGAAGGGAGCGGAACGCGGCCTCCCCACCGATAGACCCCAGAGCTTCTATGGCCTTGACCGCGATGAGCTGGTTTTCTTCCCCCAAAAGAGAAACCAAGTGCGGCACCGCGTCCGCCGTGCGGCGGCGGCCCAGATTTTCTATGCAGCGCGCCCGCACCCAGGCGTCCCGGTCGTCCAGCCCGCCCAGCAGGCAAACGTCCAGCCGCGCCTCGTCGCAGTTGCCGAGCACGGTAATGACCGTCAGGCGCACCTCGCTGTCCGGGTCATTCATCAACTTTTCAATGCGCTCAATACGCGAAAGCGGCAACGGGCAGGCTCTGCCCAGAGCTTCCAGAGCAATGCGCCGCACCTGGGCTTCCGGGTCTTCCAGCGCCTTGACCACAGTGTGCTCGTAGGCGTTCAGGTCTATGGCGCCCAGGGCGTGCACGGCCATCATGCGCTTCATGGGGTCTTCATCGGAAGCCATGCCCAGAAAGTGCCCCACAATGGCGTCGTCATGCAGCGCAATGCAGGCATCCAGCGCCGCCTCCTTCACGTCGTCGTAGGGGTGGTCTAAAAGGGCCGCCACCTTTTCGCCCACTTCCCAGGCCTCGCCCTTGCGGCCGAGGAACAGCAGCGCCGCTTTCAGCACGTTGCCGTCACTGTGCTTCGCAAGCACGTCCACGAAAAAGTCCTGGTCTTCCGGCGGGCTTTGGGTGGCCAGCTCGATAATGATGGCCCGCTGCAGGTCGCGCGACTGCTCCCAGAAAATGCGCTGCAGAAAAAGCACTCCTTCGCGGTTGGGGGCGCGGGAAATCACCTCCACCCCGATCAGCGCGGCGAGTTCGCCTTTCTCCAGCATAATGCGTTCCACGTCCGCGTTGAACCCGATCTTGCCCAAGGCTTCCACCAGGAGAACCAGACGCTCGTGGTCGCGGTCCGGGTCCAGACTCAGGGCAAGCTCAAAAATGGCTTTAGTGGCCCCCGGTCCTTTGGTAAAGGAAAGGCCGCGCACCACGGTATCCTGCACTTCCTGGTCGTCGTCTTCCATGGCGGCGAGCATGTACTCATGCAGTTTGTCCCGCTCTTTCGCGCCCAAAAGCCTGACGGACTGGCCGCCCAGAATTTTGATGACCGCGGTCACAATCTTGTTGCGCAGCGGGCCGCTGGTGGAATCCAGCCGGCGCATGAGCAGCGGGACGGCCTTTAAGTTGCCCATTTCGCCCAGGGCGTCCACGATCATGGACGCCACCAGGTCCGAACTGGCGTCTAGCGCCTTGACCAACGCGCCCACGGAAGATTCCGCCCGGATTTTGGTCAGGGCTTCCACCACGGAAAAGCGCACCCATTCGTCGTCTTCCAGGGCCTTGTTCAGGCTTTCCGCGGCTTCCGGGAAAGCGAGGGTCCCCAAGCTGACAGCGGCCTGGTAGCGCACGTTGACTTCCGGGTCTTTCAAGAGGGCCGCGCACAGCGGTGCAATGGCCAGGGCGCTGCCCGTGGAACCCAGGATATCGGAAGCAAAAATGCGGATATCCGCATCTTTGTCGTGCAACAGCGCGGTCAGCTCGTCCATGTCCGTGGCTCCGACATGGCGCAGCAGATCCATGGCGATATTGCGCACCGGCGCATCGTCGGAACTCAAAAGCGGAATGGATTCTTTCACCACCTGCGGGCCGCCGATTTTGCGCAGAGCGCGTTCGGCCGCTTCCTGCACGCCTATGTCCGGGCTTTGTATATGATGGATAAGAAGCGGGATGGCTTCTTCCAGGCGTTCCTTACCCGCAAGGTACGCGCCTTCGCGAATCTCTTCACTTTCACTGCTGGCCAGGGCGGCCAAAATCCCGTTGTGTCCTTCTGCCATGGCGTTTCTACCTTCAGTGAGATACCGTGGTTGTACGGCGTTCTTATCGATACAGCATATTCATGATAGCAGCGGCCATACCGTCGATAGCCACAATCTCATCGGCCAAACCCGCGTCTACAATAGCTTTAGGCATACCGTACACTACACAAGTCGCGTCATTTTGCGCAAGGGCTTTACCGCCTTTTTGCTTGAGCACGCGAATTCCTTCCAGCCCGTCGCTGCCCATACCGGTGAGCTGCACGCCCAAGGCCTTGCGGCCCAAGGCCAAGCCCACGGACTCATGCAACACGTTGGCGGAAGGCTTATACAACGCGTCTTTTGGCTCTTCGGTAACCACGACAGTCATGGAGCCGAGCCCCATGGCCAGCTTGATGTGGCGTCCCCCCGGCGCAATATAGGCGCAACCGTTCCGGAGTTTTTCGCCGGACTCCGCTTCTTTGACAGAAATGGCGCACACGCTGTCCAGACGCCGGGCAAAAGGCCCCGTGAACGCAGCAGGCATGTGCTGGGCGATAAGAATGGGCACGGGAAAATCCGCGGGCAAGGCGGAAAGCACTTTTTGCACCGCCGGGGGACCGCCGGTGGAAACCCCGATGGAAACCAGGTCGCGCACGGGGCGCCCCGTGGGGCGGGCCAGCGGCGGCATGGGAACAGTGGAAGCCGGGGCGGCCGGAGCCGCGACGGGCCTGGTCAGACTGGAAATGGACGCGGCCGGACGCGCCGCCGGCGTAAACGTTAGGCGTTGGGGCCGGCGCTTGGCCACGGCCTTGACCTTTTCCCGTATCTCATCTTCCAGGCGGACGATATCAAGGGAAACCCTGGATGCCGGTTTGGCGATAAAGTCCATGGCCCCCGCGTCCATGGCGCGCAACGTCGTTTCCGCGCCCGAGGTGGTGACGGAACTGATCATCAGCACCGGCTTGGGGTGTTTGGCCATAATCTGTTCCACAGCCGTAATGCCGTCCATGCGCGGCATTTCCACGTCCATGGTAATCACATCGGGATTAAGGCGCGGGATAAGCTCCAGAGCTTCCAGCCCGTCGCCCGCTCTTCCCACCACTTTGATCTCAGGGTCTTTTATCAGAATCAACTCTATGGCCTTACGCATAAAGGCCGAATCATCCACAATAAGTACGTTTATCACATCTACCACCCCGGCGTGTCCGTGAGATGATTATCATATATATTCCGCGCGCCATGACACGTCCCGCATAGCACACGCCGATATTACACCAGCATTTCCTTATCAAAAGAATATGAAGAGGAACAGCACTTTCCTAAGATTTTTGCCGATTTTTCTTTCTCCTCTTGCCAAGATACGCGGCTTCACGTAAGGTGCCTCTTCCTGACGGGCAGGAGGGCTCCCCCTAAGGGAAGCGGTCTGTCATGGCACAACGGGATGTGGCTCAGCCTGGTAGAGCACTGCGTTCGGGACGCAGGGGCCGGAGGTTCAAATCCTCTCATCCCGACCAGGAAAATCAAGGACTTACGACTTAGTGCGTGAGTCCTTTTTTTCTTGGGCACATGCCTTGGGCACATACGCGGGGAGGGGCGGGATGGACTCAACGGCGTCTCTTCGAGACGCTTCCTTCCCGTGCTGGTAGGTCTTTAGGATCATGGAAGGGTCGGAATGGCCCATGTTGTCAGCGACAGCTTTCAGGTCCGCGCCACCATCCAGGGCGTAGGTTGCGAAGGCGTGTCGAAGGTCGTAGGGGCGTAGGCGGCGGGTAATGCCAGCATTGCGCTTGCAAGTTTTCCAGGCTGTCTTGATGCTTTTGACTGGACGGCCTTTGTAGTGCACCAAGACGTCAGGGTTCAGGCCCGCGTCTTCGACTTCCCATTGTTTAATGGCGTCCAGAAGATCGGCCCGGATAGGTACGTCGCGATAGTGTTTGTTCGGGTTCTTGTCAGCGCTCCATACCCGGATAAGGCCACGCTTTTTGTCCACATCCGCCCAGCGCATCGTGAGGAGCTCGCTCTCCCCTACTCTGACCCCGAGCGACACCGAAAGCAGGAGCACCCGCTGTAGGTGGTTGGGCGCAGCAGCCATCAAGGAATCAAATTCCGCCAAAGAGGGCGGCGCGAAACGCTCCGACCTGCCCTTTGATATTTTGATGCCCGCAAGCGGATTTACGTCGAGATAGCCGCTTTCATGTGCCCAAGAAAGGGCAGCCCTCAAAATCGAAACCCGGCGATGCGCTGTAAGAGTTTTCCGCCCCGCCCTTTCCTCGGACTGCATGTACAAGATGACATCTTTCTTTGTCAGGGTGGAGACTTCCCGCCGCCCCATAAAAGCGAAGAGGCTTTTCAAGTGGTGAAGGGTATCTTCCATGTTATTCGGGGAGATCTTGCTGTTCGCCAGGTATAGGGCGATCAACTCACGCACAGTGCCGCCTGTCGGGTCCGGTTCTTCATCTTCGGGCCGGAAGGTTTCACGCTCAAATTCAAGGCGGTGTTTGACAAGGGAATCGTGTTTCCGGGCATCTTTGAGGTCAGAAAAGGAAGCGCTTTCGCGCTTCCCTGTGAACGGATTGTTCCAATATACTTGGTACGGGGACGCCCGCCCCTTCCGCTTCCTGATAGCCATTCTGCAACTTACTGCGGGATACCGCGAGCGGTCAAGACGGCGACAGCCTCCTTGACGGGCAAATCGAAAACATCTGCTGCCGGGCGGCGTGCTTTCCTTGGTTTTGAAGACTGTTGGGGATCAACGGTTATTTTTCCAAGGGCATCTTCAAGGTCTGACCTGCGATACCTGACGCCCTTTCCACCAACCAGAGCGAAGTTGATCCTGGGCACACCAAGACGACGCAACAGCTTTTCGGTGGCCTCTTTCGTGTCCAGCCCGAAAAACAACCTTGCGTCTTCTTTGGTGAGCAGGTTTTGCATGATCTACCCCCCCCTACCCGACTCAATCCGCTGCGCCAGCCGCAGCATGCTCGGACACGTTGAACAACGGCAGCACGAGCCCGCGCAGCGGATCGCGTTGCCAGTCCAGGGCATCAATGTTTGCGCGGAAATTTTCGTCCACAAACGGAGGCGGGACGCTGTTACCGCACTTTTTTACCTGACTGGTGATGCTGAGAGGCTTCCCGTTGTGGATGGGGTTGATCTTGTACGAGAGCGGGAACCCATTCGCCGTGAAGAGCTCGCGCGGCCTGAGCATGCGGAGGCCGATGTCGTCAATGCGCAGGCGCACACCGTCGATCACTACTTCCGCCTCGTCATCAGGCCCGATGACGCCCCAATGCCGCAGGAAGTCTCGAACCTTCTCATAGTGTCCGGCACCTTCGCCCAGGGAAGAGCCGACGAGACCGAACTTATCCCGGCTGCATGTCGTAGGCAGCGGGGCTGAAACCTCTTTGCCGATGGATGACCCGTTGAACTGGCACAGGTTCGCGGCCGCCAATCCAAAACGGTCTTTCGTAGGCACTGTGGGCAGGGGTTCATCCATCGGCTGTGCTTCCGAGCAGCCGTTGTACTGCTGGAGATGCACGGCCTGCAGGCCGAAGCGAGCCCTCGACGTGACTGTGTGCATGGGCTCGTCCACGCCCGCGTGCTGACCGCCTTCGCCGTAGTATTTGATGAGGGAAGCGGACACCACGCCGTGATGCTGACCCTGTGCGGAGATAGTTTGCAACGGCGCGTCCACGGGTCCGCCGATGTTGGTGCCGCGCAGCTTGACCAAATTCGCCGTCGCCAGGGCTTTGTGGTTCTCGGCGAGGATGGTCCCGATGGGCTTATCCAGGGGCACGGGCTTGCCGCCGTATGCCGGGCCGCCCTGGCCAACCAGGCACGCGGACACGAGAGAATGATGGTCCACGGCGGTAACGGTGCCCAGCGGCTTATCGACTTCATGCCCGACCACGCCGCCATAGTTTTTGACGATCAGGTTTGCCGTGGTAAGGGCCTGCTGCCCGCCAGAAGTCAAAGTCGGGACCGGAGCATCAAGGCTGCTGGGGGCGTGCCCGCTGGTGTTGGTCACGAGACACGCGGAGGTGAGGCAAAAGCTACCCTTCCCGGTCATGGTGCCCACGGGTTCGTCAACACCCTGGCCCCTGAAGTTGTCGCCGGCATGGTTGGGAGTGACGAGATACGGAGAGCACACGGCGAAGCCCGGGCTTTGCGTGATTGCCCCCAAAGGCTCCTCAACGCTCTGCCCTCGGAAGCACTGATAGTATTCGGCGGTATGGTTCGGCTTCACCAGATAGGGGGCAACAACCGCATGGGTATTGGTGCTCGTGACCGTGCGTAACGGCGTTTCTGGGTCAAATACGCCCGGTCCCCTGCCTGTGCTGGTGGAGTGCGCCGGGGTGGCAAAGAACGGCGACACCAGCCCAAACCGATTTTCCGTACTCTGTGTGCGCAGCGGTTCATCAAGCCCGGCGCCGCGGAAGTCTCCAGGACGCTTCGGGCCGTAGTAGGTGATAAGGAACGGGTTGGCCGCGTTCAACACGTACCGCCTGATGCCTTCCGCAATGCGGCGCTGCGTATTTTCGGCCAGGGGCTTCTTGCGCTCGAAGATAGACGGGGCCTGATCTTCCCAATTTATGCATTCGGCAGCCGTGCGCCATGGACGGTCTGTGCCGGGACCGTAAGTCGGCTTCGGCCACCGGGCGCGCTTACCATCCAGGCGGGCAATGATGAACAAGCGCTTTCGCGTGGTGGGGGCGCCGTAATCGCAGGCACGCAACTCGCGGAACGAGACGGAGTACCCCAAGCCGCGAAGCTGCCGCACCCAGGCCCGGAACGTCTGCCCGGCCTTCTCTTTGATGGGCTGGCCTTCAGGATCAAGCGGCCCCCAGGTCTTGAACTCTTCCACATTCTCGACGCCGATCAGCTTTGGCCGCGCGTCCCGCGCCCAGCGAATCACGATCCAAGCCAGGTCGCGTATGAACTGGTTGCGGGGCTTGCCGCCCTTGGCCTTGGAAAAGTGAGTGCAATCGGGGCTGGCCCACAGCGCGCGCACCAGACGCCCGCCCGTGGCCTCCAGGGGGCGGACGTTTATCACGTTTTGACAAAAGTGGATTGAGTCCGGGTGATTCGCCTTGTGCATGGCCAGAGCTTCGGCGTCATGGTTGATGGCAATGTCAGGGGACTTGCCCAAAGCCATCTCGAAGCCCGTGGAAGCGCCGCCACCGCCCGCGAACAGGTCCACATCCGGCTCGTAGTCGAGCGGCATATGGGCAAGCGGGTCGATGAGTGCGAGGCTGTAGTTGCCCGCGAATTCTATGGCGGCAGTCGCGGACATGGCTACTCGGCTTCCTTCGGTTGGTGGTACTGGCAGTGCTTCACGATATAGAAGGGGTTCCCGCTCGAATCGAAATAGAATTCCTCGTCATTGGCTACATCAGCGCTGTTGCAGCATGGCACAGTCTCAGTCCATTCAGGTTCGTTGTAAGACGCGTAATGGTCATGGACCTCTATGGAGTGGTGACGGCAGGTCGTGCAGGCGCGCACCTCCAGGCTATGCTTGCATTCTCTTTCATGGCGACGGGCAGAGCTTTTATGCTTCACGACCTTGCCGCAGTGGTCGCACATGTAGGCGGTTACTTCTTGCATGGCGATTCCTTCACCTGGTGGGCCGGGCAGTCCTTGACCTCAGTGCAGCCCATTTTCGAGACGGCGAATATCCCATCTTCCATCACCCAAAACGCAGCAAAGCGGAAAGGTTCCGGGAGCGCCTCACACCGGATGCGGGTGGCCCCCTTCTGTTCTCGGCACTTTCCAAACCGGCAGTTCAGGCAATTTTTCACATCAGACATGATGAGCACCATCCCTCTGCCATCCGCACACAGGATGCGGCAAAATCCAGAAATGCCGCATGTTGGCTACGTTCACGATGTCTCTGTCAGGTGGCAGGACTTCAACCGCATAGGCGTCGGCCTGTCCGATTTCGCGCTTTATCTGCATGAGGGCTTCCCACGAGATACCGTCGCGCCAATCCAATCCCTTGCGGGACACTCTGTTTACCGACACCCTGATTTGTCCGTCGCGTTCCTGGAATACCTGTACAAGGTATTTGTCGCTCTTCCAGACCTCCAGCCGGGCGGGGTCGTATTGTGAAGACGGCCATTGCTCCATGGGTACGGGGAGGAGGCGGGAGAGTTTTACTTTAGACACAAGACACCTCACCAAAGATTTTCAGAAAACAGACACCCATCGTCACCACCGCACCGCCGCACGATCTGATCCGCAGCCGTGGCGATGACAAACGCCTCTTCCCGGTCAACGAAATCGCCTTCGCTCGTGAGAAAGCCCTGTTCGGCCCCGGCCAGACCGCCGTGCGTGTTCAAAATGTGGTGATGCCGCGCGGGCCTGGGCATGGAGATGACGCAGGCGTTCGGGAGGCGCACGGCGCAGGCTGTGATTTTCACTTCCGACATATGGCCTCCACAAACAGGGACACGGCTACCCCAAAGCACAGGCAATTTAATAGGCTGGGCCATGTGTTTCCGTTAAACGTGTTGTGTGCTGCGCAGGCTGCGGCAGAGCAGGCCCAGGCGGCGGAGGCTACTATTTTCATTGTCCGCATACCTTCCTCCACCTCTCATTCCACGCCCTGACCGCAGCAGCGCGGGAGCGCTTATTGTTGGCCTGGTACCGTATCGGCTCACAGTCGCAGCCGTCGCGGAAACATCCGATTTTCCAGGTATCACCAGGGCCGTCTCCGACCATGGCCGGGCGGCGGCATTTGTGGCAGGGGTTAAGGTGCATTGGCGGCCTCCGTCTTACGCATCCCCCGCTCATGCAGCGGCCAGTACCCCTCGCATACGTCGCCTTTTTTCAGCACCGGAGCGAACGCCGCGTAGCACTGGCCTCCGCGCGTACTGGCGGGTGCGAGATTGCGGCGGCAGGTGTCGGCCAGGATGCACTTATCAGCGGAGGTTTTTCCGCACTTCGTTATGTCAGAGGACATTGGCGTTTCCTCCGGGGCTACCTAAGGTGGGAGCGATGGTCATGGGCGGGCTCCTTATTTGTGCAGTCGCAACAGGCTGCCTTGTCTCTGCGGAGGAGACACCTCGAACATCGACTCTTCTTCTTTGAGCCGTTTCTGAGCACGAGATGCGGACTCCTCTTTTTTCCGCCGCCTTTCGCAATACTCTCCGTAATCAATCAGGAAATCTGCGGCCCTGGAGGCGTCTTCCTCAGCTTTTTTCAGGATCATTTCTCTGAATTCTTCGGGGTCGAAGGGAATGCCTCTGATGGCAGCGTACAAAGCGAGTTCTGCGGAGCGCCATTTAATGTACGTCTCTTTGAGATCCTCATCGCCTTGCGGTTCGTACTGGTTGCATATCCCCCATAGACGAGCCCACTCCTCAAGCGACTTTTTCAGTTCAGGAACGGCCTTGTGCGCGCTGTGCTTTTGAGGGTCTTTTTCCCGCTGTAGTAAAATCGTGCCCGGTCCCATCTCACGCCTCCTTGGTGCCGGGCACCGGCAGATCAACGCTGAAGAACCCGAGCCGTCCGGCGCAGCGGTGAAAAGGCATCGTCATGGTGGAGATGCGGACCATTTCCCAGTGGAACAGGCCGGGCTCGGCCCATGCGCTGTTGCTGCTGTCCAGTCCGCCGCCGCAGAAGACCGTGACACCGACAATGCCGCCTGTTTCCAAGGTACCCGGCGGGCTGTAGCCCAGGTGGTGCAAATGGATAATGCCTTCCTGGTCGACCTGCTTTCCGGTGTGGATGAGCACCTTTTTGCCGAGGTAGCGCCGGGGCAAATCCCAGGTTCGGTTTTCCACGTCTTTACCGGCGTGCAGGATGGCCCATGCCCAAGGCTGGCGGATGGAGATGGCGGGGAAAATCATGCGGCACCTTCTTCTTGTTGTTCGGCCCACTCAGCCAGTTTGTCGCCGCAGGGGCCGGAACCGTCACAGGTTTTCCCCATGGCCGGGCAGAGGCCGGAAGCGCAAAGCTCCGAGTCGCAATAGTGGATGAGCGCGGCGAGAAGCGGCTCCACGGGCGCGGTGTGGGGAATGTTTTCCGGATGCGGGAGTTCTCCCGTGTTGACGAAGGCTTGCAGGAGGGGCAGAAGGCCACGGACCTGGTCCTGGGAAAGGTGCATGCGAGTGGTAAAGGATACGTCTTCCGGGACAGGGTATTTCACCCAGCCGCGCCCGCCGGGCTGGAGCTTGGACAGCAGAATTTGCGGGTTGGCGTCATCAATGCCCAACCGGATAGCCTGAGGCCACACCAGGGAAGATTTCTGGAGTGAGCATATGTGGCCGCTTTCATCCTCAAAGCGAATCAGGGAGAATCCGCGCCCTGTGACGCGGTAGGTGAATGCCAGGGCGGAATTTTCGCTGGTGGCGGTTTCCTGCTCAGCGGGTTGGGCCTGGATGGGGCCTGCCGCCTCTCGGGCGGCTTCAAGGATCGACCCCAGACAGGTACGGCCTTCCATTACAAAATCGCTCACCTGGCAGATGCCACAGGCCACGCAAAACACAGTTTCGGGATTGCACCCACGGTTCATTTTGTCGGAGATGTCCGCCAGCTTTTCAGCGAGGAAGTCTCGCTCCGCTTCGGCATGCTTGGCGCGGGCTTCGGCTTCTCTGCTCTGCCGGGACAGGTCAGAGATAACGCAGTACAGATCTTCGCGCTTTTCGGGCGGTGTGGCTCGCAGCCGCCGCACCTCGCCCAGCAGGGCCGGGAGGTCTGTGCGGGCGTGGGCGATGAAGGAGGCGTCGTTGAGGCGAGTGTTGTGTCCACGCATGCTCCACATAGTGGATATCGGCCAGCCTTGGCCTTCATGGCGGATATTCCCTTTAGCAGGGTCTTCGCTCTCCAAGTGCCACGGCCCAGGCGTAGCCGCGTTGCACCGCGCCTCGATCTCGGCAAGTTGCTGGTCGGTAAGGGAGGCTGTCACAGTGCACCCCCTTGGGTCTCGTCTAGCCAGGCATTAAGGGCGGTGAGGTGTTCTTCTGCTTCGTTCAAGCGCTTGAGGCTTTGCAAAATATCCAGAGCAGGTTCGATATTATGTTTTTCCAGCAGATCGCCCATAAGGAAAATCACTTCCGCTTGCGCTTGCAGGGCGTTGAGCTCAGCAAGCACGACCCTCTCGACCCGCTCAGCCCGAATGACCGCCGGATGCTGCGGGCACGTAGCCGCATGCGCCTTCACCTCGTCGTCATCCTCGGGCAGCATGATCCCGCAGTGCCTGCAGGTCGTTTTCGCGGCCCGGGTCGACTTGAAAATCTCCACGATTTCGTCCGCTGAAAGCTCCGTGCGGTCTCCGATGACGGAGATAACGGCGATGTTCGCGTACTCCAGGCTGCGCTTGTAGGCGGTGATGTCATCGTCGGCCACGTCCAGACTCTCGAGCAGGCGGGCCATGATGTTGGTTGCCCCGGCTTGCAACGTCACCGGAACCGGGTGGACGCCCAGGAGCTCCCGCAACTCTTTCCGCTCTTCCATTGTCATGGGGGTCAAAAAAGCCATGCTTCCCTCTCCTTTACCTCGATGACCCCGCAATTCCGGGCGTACCGCGTCTCCAGGCAAAGCACCTCGTACTCGTGGCGCCGCAGGAACAGACACAGCAGCCGCTTGCGCGGAATCCGGTATTCGTGGATCTGGTTGATGCCGCGGACAACGGCGAGTTTAGTGGCGGTATCCCGGTCCAGGGTGTAGGAAACCCACTCCTGTTCGTCTGCCCGGTGGACGCGGTAGCAGTGCACGATCTTGGGCAGGCCGTTGAAGAGCCGGCGCTCCGTGGGCTTCATCAGGCAAGCGTCCCGGTGCGGCCTCTCCGAGGAGAAGAGGCGCTTCCACAACGCGAGATCACTCCGGCCCGTATACTGAACCCAGCACACGCCCAGGAAAAACCAGTACCCGTAATTCGTCAGGGCGTGGCAGTAGGCGGCGAAAAACCGTATCGCCTCGGGCGTGTTCTCCAACTCCATGAGGCGCAGGGCCACGGCGGAATCAACCGGGTTCGGGCGGAAGAGTGGGGAGATGTCGCGCTGGAGCGATTCGTACCACTCCTGGCGCGGGATTCTCAGGGGTTGCGGGTTCTTGATGAAGGCGGTCATGCTCTCACCTGTTCCCGCATGGTTATGAGCTCTGAGGTCAGGCGCATCACAAGTCCGCGCAATGAGATCGGGTCGATCCGCTTTTTATGCAGCTCCTGGGCCTTGCGTATCACCGAGACCTGGCCGTGGGCGTCCACGGAGAGCACGCCGTACACGGGCGCTGTGGTTTGCAGGTCTTCAGCGATGCGCGCGGCCAGGTCGGAGGGCGCGGCGAAGAAGATGCGGTTGGGGTTATTGCTTTTCGGGGGAAGCTTCGGGTGCCAGTAGCAGGATTCCCGCTTGTGCTTCGACTTGCCGAATTCGCGCCGGTAGTCCGCCCAGGAAACCTTGATCTCGACGCAGGTCAGCCGCACGCCATCGCTGGCGACTATGTCCTCTTCCCAGCACTCCGTGGCGACATAGGGGAAGCCGCGCCCGAAGCGGAAGTAGCGCAGCAGCGCGTTCTTGACCGCGTTTGTGGAGAGTCCGCCACTTCCTGTGTACCCGTAAAGGCCGTTCATATCAGGCCCTTCTCTTCGGCAAGCCATTCTGGAATCTCAACGCAAACAGATTCGTCTCCGGGGTCGCCCGAATATTCAATCTGGCTCTTGGGAAGCCATACTTCCCGGTCTCCGTCTGAGACCAAGATTGCGGCGTCGGTTTCGCGCAAGATGTCCACAGTGATTTCTATGTTGATGGCCTCATTCATGCCGCACCTCTATGCTTCAGCGCGTACTCAAACTTCTGCCGGGCGCTCATGTGCCCCACGGTCTTATTGCAGCGCTCACACGCCAGGGTCAGGTTTGACTTGGCGTCGAAGCCGCCGCGCGTGATCGGCACGATGTGCTCCAACGTGGCTGTCTCCGCATCCAGGACGGCACCGCAGTACATGCACGCCCAGCCGTCACGATCCGCAAGGGAAGTGACCAGGATTTTCCGCTTCACCGCGCCCTGCTTTTGCGTTCCGGCTTCGGGGTGGCGCGCCAAGGCTTTTTGTTCTTCCAGGCGTCCCAGGCTTCCCATGCGCCGCGCACCCACTTCGTGAGGTGCCGATCCGCGTCCATGTAGATGACGCCGATGCCTTCGGCGGTACGGAACCTGGCGGCCTCATAGGAATTGGTCGGACTGAGCACTTCCGCGCCGTTGGCTTCCAGCCATTCCCGGAAGCGGGGCCATTGCTGTTCGAAGTCGTGAAGGTGCATGATTATCCCCGCATCATCTCATCCACCAAGCCTTTCGCCTGGTGGTAGTGTGACTTCTTGCTCTCTTCCTCGATTTCGGCCCCGATGGCTTTTATGCGGGCCATGGCCGATGAAAGCCCGTCCCCTCTGGCCATGGCGAGAAACGGTATGTTTCGCTGAATACTCATCAGTTCGCCCAGCAAATCCACGTGCTTCTCGGTGATGCCCATTCTCTCCGCAAGGCGCTTCCTGGCGCGAAGGCGGGCACGCTCCCTGTTCACGTCACGATTTTTGGCGAGTGTAGCGCGGCGTTTCTTCTGGATTTCGGCCTTCCGGGCCTTGTCTTCATCTTCCTTCTTCCATTTCCGCGCGTAGTATTCAGCCCGGTCCGTCGCGCGGCCACGGGTTTCGTCCACAGCGTCCTCAATGGGGTAGTCCTGGGGGAAGCGTGAGCACGGCGGATCACTTTGCGTTCCCGCTGGCATGCTCTGCATCCAGTCGCACCACTCAGCGAGCGGGCAATCCTTTTCCGGGCAACCGTCGAGGTCTGCTATGGTGCGATATTCCATGGCTCGCTCCTCACTCAATCCACGCAAGGCACTCAGCGGTTTCGCACTGCGCATGCACGTGCCTGTTGCCAGCGATGCTGTACAAGAGGACGCCCTTGCACTTCGGGCATTCGACACTGCCGGATGATCCGGGGCCGCCCTGTGCGACAATCAAGGCCCTGGCCGTCGTGATCATACGGAAGTGCTCGTCAAACTCCTTTTCCCGCTGCTCCATCTCTTCGCGTGTGGGAAAATCCTGATCCGGACAGAGGCGCTCGTTTCGCGCGATGCAGGGTAGTTCCCGCCGGTATTCGAGCCTGGGGCCGAAGGAATCGTAGCGGTGGCCAGCCTCGCAGGTTTCGTGAATGACGCCGCCGCGGCCCATAATGCCGGTGAAGTTTTTACAGTTCATGCCTTGCTCCTTTTTGCGGCCGGTCCTCTCCCCGGCCTTCCCCGAACCTCCGCAGTCCGGGGCCTGTCACGCCTGGTTTACGGTCAGCGGCGTTCCCTATCCTGCATGCCTACGGCAGGCGCGTCCGGTTGTGGCTCCGCAGCGTCTATCGTTTACGCTGCATCAACGCCGCCCCGGTCGTCGGGCATTTTGTGAGCGGGCGGCGCGGGCCGGGTTTCCAGGCCCATTTACCCCGCAGGCTACAACCCTCTGCGTTATTGCGGCACCTCGCACCGTCCGCTCTATGCCCGCCCCGGCCAGAGCCGGGAGGGGTGAGAGGGGAGGCTACGAAGTCTCGGGGAACGCAAAGCGAATGGCGATTTCCTTCATCTTCTCGGCCCGCTTGAGGGCGATCTTTTCTCGGAGTTCGGGGTGGATCGTGAAGAGCTGCTCCCGCATGATATCCGCGTCCGCCAGTTCCCCGGCGGTTTCATCCAGGCTGCCGTATCCGTTGGAGAGTCTGGAAATGGCAGCCGCAGCCTCGGCGTATTCTTCCGCCGCCTTCACTTCCTGATGGCGCTCACCGTTAACGCTGATGATGTGCCGCAGCAGAGTGTGCTCTGTTATTGTGGGACGCCAGGTCATTGCTCAGCCCTCGGCTTCTGCTGCCCCAGAGAAAGCCCTGCACGCGACTCAAACCACTTCCTGTAGATGTGCTCTGTGTGTCCCTGAGACTGAATGGCTATGTCCCGATTGTCGGCGGCAACGCTTTTGCGCAGCCAGAGGTTGATTTTGGCGACAACGGTGCGCCAAATCTCCGGGGAGAGGCGGGCGTAAAGGAATTGCGCGAAGGCGGTATCCAGCATTTCCCAAACGCGCTCCAGGAGGTGCATGCGCTCCAGGAACGGGGCGTCCGGGTCATCATCGACGCCAACGGGGATGTGGGTATAGGGCAGGCGCAGGCCGGATATCGCATAGCTCAGGTCGAGCTTGCCGGAAAACGCATCGGTTTCCTTATCCAGGCGGACCTTCGCGGCGCTGACCTTCTTGCCCTTGGCAATACCCAGCTTCGCCTCCGAGAGGTCGTCGCCGGATGCGGTCCCGATGCTGGCGGAAACCTTTGTCCCGGCGGTATCGGTGACCGTCACCGAATCCAGGATTTTAAAGGTGAAGTTCTCGCCGGAAATCGCGGTGCGGTATTCGCCGCTCTCGTCTTCGGAAAAGAACCAGACGAAGGTGAGGAAGTCCCGGCCAAGAATCGCGTCCGCTCCGGTAAGGCTGTTGCCCTCCCCGGCCCCGAACGTGACATCCTCAAGGGTGTCGATGTATTCCGCCTTTTCCGGGAACGCGGCTGCCGCCAAGGTGTAGCAGTCCTGGGGCGCGGCGTGCACGTCGAAACTGCGGTGGAAAAGTTTCAGGAAGAGCTCCACTTCCTTCGGCGCCGTGGTGGTGAGGTAGACCGTGGCGTGCTGCTCATCCACGATCACGTCAATGACTTTGGGCGTGGGCACTATCCTGCTTTTCAGGCGCAACCGGACTTGTTCGCGGATCTCATGCTTGCGTTCCCGGGAGATGTATTTCTTGCCCGTCTCTTGGTTCCGCTCCTTTTCCACCCGCAGAGCCTTTTCAAGCTCCTTCTTGAGCACGGCAGGGGGGATGCGCCTGGAGTCCACCCGCATCGAGAACGCGATGTACGCGCCCTTCTGTGGCGGGGAAACGCGCCATTCCGCGTCCAGCATATCGTCAAAGTTTACCCAGCCCACGCTCCTGTCTTCCGGCATGTCGTCAATGGGCATGAACCCGTGGCGGATAAGGGTGTCGGTAACGGTGGCGAAGATGTCCCGCTTGGCGTCGGTCATGTGCAGGCGGGTCACGCCGCAAGTTTTATCCATGAAAGGCATGGGGCTTACCTCACTGAGGGGTTGCGGTATTGTCGGAGCAGTGTTCACACAGGCCGGTGCGGCGGCTTTCCTTCGCTCCCGCGCTGGAGTGGACACCGCCGGGGCGGCTGTAGGCGCGGGTGCAAAGGTGGATAGGATGCCCGCACCTGATGCAAACTCGCTGGGCTGCCTGGGCCTGGGGTGTGGGTTGCGATGTCTGGAGGGTCATGCTTATTCCTCGGGATTTGCGTCAAAACGGCACGTCATCCATGCCAGATGCCTCAGACGGGAACGCCGGACCAAGGTCGCCCTGTTCTTGTTGCCGTCCCGCGTGTCCGCCCTGTTGGCCATCTTGTTTCCGGTCAAGGAACTGGACGCGGCTTGCGACTATCTCTGTGGTGTATTGGTCCCGGCCGTCTTTGTTCTGCCACTTGCGGGTCTGGAGTTTGCCTTCCACGAAGGTGAGACTCCCTTTGGCGAGGTACTTGGCGCAGTTTTCGGCCTGGCGCTGGTAGCACACGATGCGGTGCCATTCCGTGCGTTCCTGCTTGTTGCCGTCGCGGTCGGTGTAGCTCTCGTCCGTGGCGATGGAGAGGTTGCAGATGGCCGTGCCGGTGTTGGCGTATTTAAGCTCAGGGTCTTTGCCCAAGCGGCCGATGATGTGGACGGAGTTAAGCATGGGGGATCTCCTCCACACGCGCGGTGCAGGTTAGGCACAGGGCCTTGATCCGCTGGTACAGCGCGCCTATGTCCTGGCCGTTTTCCGCGTTATAGGTGGCCGTGATAGTCATAGCCTTCACCACACGCTTTACTTCTTCCTGGACCGGCGGTTCCGGCATATCCAGAAAATGCGGCTCCGGCTTCGGTTGTTCTGCGGCTACCCTGCGCCGTTCAATTTCCGCCAGGCGCACATCCTCGGCGGCATAGATTTCGCTGACCTTGGCCAAGGCTTCGGCAAGCGGAATCTCCAGGCTTTGCAGGTGGGCGAAGGATGAGAACGTGAGCGCGTAGCTCCGACTCTGCTCCATGGCCCTGCAATGCCCCTCCAGGGCAACGACACGGTCTTTCCTGGCTTGTTCCAGAGCGGCCTTTTCTTCCTGCTGCCGCTTGTGGGCAAGGATGATAGCCTGCACTTCCGCGGTGATGGCCTTGTCTTTGGCGGTCTTGTTCAGCCAGCTTTCCTGTATGGGGATTTCCAGGCCGGGACAGCCGTGCTCATCCTTCTGGTAGTCGATGATGAACTGAACCGCCGCCCGCCTGCATTCACGTTCTCGCGTGATGTGGGCCTGCACCTGATCGTCGAGGAATGACCGGGTTGTTTTGATGCTGAGCTCCAACCCCTTCACCTGATCCTCAAATTCCTTGATCGGGCCTGATATGCGGGAAACGGCGCTCTTGCGCGCGTCGGCAAGTTGCCCGGCGAGCTTGTTCAGGCCGGCCATTTCGTTTTTGATGGCGGGCACATCGCTTTCCTGCACCACGAGACCGGTGTACTTGTCGGTGATGTCCCTGATACTGGCTTCCAGTTCATCAAAGTTTAGGCTGATGACAGGAGGCGTGAATTGCAGAGCGGGCAAAAGTTCAGCTTGCGTCATGGCCTACCTCAGAACTTTTCCTGGCTGGCGGCGCTTTCGATGAGCGCCTTAATTTCTTTGTACATGTCGGCAATGGCCTTGGCGTCGGGGTGCTTTTTGTCTATGCCGAGGTCGGCCAGAGCCGCGTCGAGCTGCTCAATGGTCATGCAGGCATTGAACGTGGCTTGCACGGATTCAAGGTTGATGCGGACCGGGCCGGGCTTGCCGCCATAGGCCGAGGGGTCGTCTTCTAGGTCCTGGGTGAAAACGTCGCTGGCTGCCGTGCTGGTCAAGATGGCGTCCACAAAGGCGCGCTTCTTGGCCATCTTGAGGCAGGTATTGAAGTAGTCGGCCGGGTTGTCGTGTTCGACGCGGCCCATGTTCTGGTTTTCAATGGCCGGGTCGCCGTCCTTGAACTTGGCACCGCAACCGCCCTTTTTCTGGTAGCAAAGCCAGCCGCCGCCGTATTCCCTCTTGCCCTTGATGATGGTTTCCTTGCCGCATTCCGGGCATGACTGTTCAGCTTTTCTGTAGAGGTATTTTGTTTCGCGGGTGGAGCATGATCCAATACCTTGGCCAACATAGCCGCCCGTGGGCCTGTGGGTGAGCGTGCAAACAATGCTGTATTCCCTGTGCCCGTTCCCGAGATCGGTTATTGTGTCATCGTAAGAAGCTGCGAACTGGAATGTCAGCGCGATTACTTCTGCGCCAGGCTTGAGAAGAACCGGCTTGTCGCCGCATCCAGGTATCTTGTCGTAATGGTGCCCCCTATGCATGACGGCGCGTTGCGCCTCGCGCACGATAGCGACTTGGCGTTTGAGCGTTTCTGCGGTGAGAGCTGTTTCCTGGATTGCGGGCGCATACGCCGGTGATGCCTGAATGGTTGAAAGCGCTTGAGTCATGATTTTTCTCCTATTCTTCGCCCGCACGTTCGTCTGTGTGGGGCTTGCCTGTGTTTGCGTGATTCGCTCTGCGCTCCAGGGGGTCAATAAAAGCTTCGATTTCATCCATCACCCCGCCACCCTCCAGGCCAGGAAGTTCCCCGCCTGCACGACGGCCGCATGCCCCGCCACGATCAGCATGGCCTTGATGTATTCCCCGATCAGCTCACGGCCGCGCGCGGGGGTGTCACAGTTTTCCTTGCCCACCTTGAAGAACAGCATGCCCGCCTCCTACACTTCCGAAATCAGGTCCGCGCCGCAGAACATCTCAACGCATTCCTTGGCCCGCTTGGTTGCTTCAAGCCGCACGTACCAAAGGCCGCCTTCATGGGTGCCCCTGCCGAATTCGTTCTCTCGGAGAACCGTGCCAATCCTGCCGTTGCCAGGCTTGCGGGTACTGGAGATGTACCGACCCGGCTTGATCTGAACCGTCACGCGCTTGCCGATCATGCCCGCCTCCTACGCCGCCCGGTTCGGGGCCGGACATTCCGGCTCGTCGAACGGGATGGGCTGGCCGCCGCACTCGTCATCCGCATAGGCCGCGTCAGCCAGTTCCGGGCTGAATTCGCGGGCCAGGGCCGCGCGGGGCAGAAGCGAAAAGGATTCGCACAAACACCCAGCCGCCTCGCCACTGATATCCAGAGGCAGCAGGGCGCGGCCGTTCAGCATGCGGCCCGCTACCGGCAGACCGGCATCACGCGCGGCCTGAAAAGCCTCCGAACAGGCATCGGTCCAGCGGTCCAGGCTGAGCAGGTGTTCACAGTAAACGCAGCGGTGAAATTCGGGGTTCATGGCGTTATTCCTTCCCGCTTCGAGCGGCTTCCAACCCGGCCTCATAACCGGCCCGGTACGTGGCATCGTGAAACTGGTTGCGCATGTCCTCGTAAGACGCCCCGCAGGCCGGGCAGCTATCGAGGAGGTCGAGGTTGTGGAGCACTGCGGGCATCGGAGCGTCAGGATCGTCTCCCGGAACACATTCATGTCCACCGGCGGGCCTCAGAAAGAGGGCAAACCTGCACTCCTCATCCTCGCTGTTCCCCCGGAGACCCTCCATGATGTCCTCGATCGTCAGCTTGCCGCGCGACTTCTTCACGACGGCAACGCCGTATTTGGGCCGTTCGACGCTGACCAGCCTGCTCATGACAACCTCACGCGGCCCGGATGCCGCAAAGCATCGTGGCTCTGTTCATCTGGCCGATGATGCCCTTGAGTTCGCCTTCAAGGAGCTTCCGCCGCGCATTGAGCTTGTTGTACTCGTGCAGCTCGGCGTAGAGCGTTTCAATGCCGTTCATGTCGTGCGCCCTGTAAAAGGCATAGACGTCTTCCTTGGAGTTGAAGCGGTCGAAAGCCATGTAAACGGCTTCGATGCGCTCGTAGCACTTCGGGTCGACCTTCATGCCCACGCCTTGACAGAATTCCTCGTACATCATGGCCTTTCTCCTTTACCTCGCCCCCCCCGCCCCTGGCCCCGCCAGGATGACCGTAAACAATCCCGAAACGGCCATCCCGGCGCCCGGAGAACACCTCCAGGCCAGGGGAGAGGGAAATCAATTTGTCCTGATGCGCAAAATGATCCTGAACCGTCCCGCCTCTGTGGGCCTCGTTCGCGGTTCCTACTGGCGGCCGTGTGTGGGCAATTCGCCCCGGCCTGCTTCCGGTCCCTCCCTGCCGCCCGGCGGGTACCTCTGCCGCTTCTCCCTGGTGCTACTGTTCAGCCGTGGCTTACTTTTCGCGGGTTCTGCTGCGTTGGTGAGTACAAACTACGTGTTTTTCACGTAGCAGTCAACACGTAACTACGCTTTTTTAGCGTATACAGGAAAAATATTTTCAGCTAAAAAAGAGACAAAAAAGAAGCCCCGCCAGAGCGGGGCGAGGGGGGCGCTTATGTCAAATGGGCGGATGTGGACAATCGAAGATTATGAGGGATGGGTAAGATTTGCTGTTCAACGAGGAATTCCGGAAGAGAAGGCGCGCGCGGTTCTCTTCCGGAGAATGTTTGGCATGAGCGAGAGCGATTTTATAGATTCTTTTTCTGAAGCTCGCCAAGGACATCCCGCAGGCTCTCAACAGCCACCTGAATGTCCCTCTGCTGAATAGGCCTGCCTTCGTAAGGCGCGTCTCTTCCAATCGGCAATTTGGGGCGCGTCTCGGCGAGTTTTCTTGCCTCGCGCAAGACGGCCGAAGCCAGGATGCTTCTCTGGAGGACTTTGATCTCCTCAAGTAGTTGCTCGTTCATAAAACCTCTCCTGGCTAAAGGGTTGCGCTGTCTCTTCACGTCAGGAGGCCCGGCTTCAGGGAATGGCTCCGGAGCCGGGCGCGAATCACTTCTCTCTCGCTTTTGATGGGCGGCCACGCTCCCCTTCCAACAGCAATTGATTCTCGCCTTGCGGTAATTGCTTCTCTCCCTGCGGCAACGGCTTCCTGTCCAGCATGCGGCCCTGCACAATGCCGCATATCTCCGCAAAGCTCCACCCCATGGTCCGAGTCAGATCGTAGGCGTCCCTGACCGTTAGTTTTTGAGGGGGGACTTTATTCCTGATCTTCTGCCAGGCCGGGCCTGCATCCTTGCGGCCCTTCCACGCCATCTCAACCGTGGGCTCATGCTTCATGCCCTCACGCTCTATGAGATAAACAAGGGTGGCCACAAGCTCTCGTTCAAATTCATATCCGTCCATGTACGCTAAAATAGCGGGTTTAATGCTCAAATCAATACGCGTGTTTTCATCTTGAATACTACGTGTTAATCGCGTAGTATTCTGTGCAAAGGAGATTCCCATGAAAGATATCCTCCAGGTGAGCGAAGACCTCCAAGCGGCCTTTGAGGTGCTGCAAAAAAAATACGGCTCTCATAGTGCTGTGGCTCGCGAACTACATATTGGCGAGGACTACTACTGCGCCATGCGTAACGGCCGCACGCCCATCACCAAAAAGAACGAGAAATACATTCTGAGCGAAGCCCTGGAAGCCCAGCGGGAGATGGATGCGGTCGCCACTCCCCCGCCCTCCCCCACCGCTGGCGCCGAGGCCCACCCGTGACCGCCGCGCTCGTCTTGTACGCGACGGCCGCGCTGTTTCTGGCCTGGGAGGCGTTCCAGGCCCCGGCCGGGTGCGCGCACTGCCAGGAATACCCCTGCGCCTGCCGGGAGCCGCGTCCGTGACGTCCCTTGAGCGCCAGATTCCGCATTGGGTCCGGCATGCCGTGCCCGGCGAAGTCCTAGATGATTCCCGGGAGCGGCGCTGCGGAAATCCGAAATGCGGGGCCGTGTTCATGCGTCGGGGCCAGAGCGATGCCTATTGGGCCGCAAAGAAATTTTGCTGCGCGGATTGCTTCAGCGGCGTCCCGCCAATCCCGGCAGCCGCGCCCAAGTCCACGCCGAAGCCTGGCCGCAAGAGCGAAGAGCGGCGGCAAGAGCCTGGTCAAGGTCACAGCCGATGACGTGCTTGTAGCTGCGCCAGGCGATACCGCCCGGCGTCAGCACGGCCACTTTCAGCACGAGGCCACCCGGGGTGGCTCGGACGGTGAGACGGCAGAGGGCGGCAGGGTTTTGGGTTTCCATGTTTGCAGAATAGCAGGCCAGTACACCGTTGCGAGGGATACATGTGCGAGAAAAAACCCCCGGTTGCGTCCTGGGAGATCATGCAGGCCATGAAGGCGGCCATCGGCGCCAGCGGCATGCAGAATATTTTTTCGGTCGGGCAGACGCAGATAGGCCGCTACTGCCGCAACCCTGAATTTACCGCCGACTCTGAACGGAACCCATTTGACCGTATCAGGCTGCTGCTCCGCCAGGCCGACGAAGCCGGAGCGTCTGAAGCTGTGCGCGCGGCTCTGGACTTCATCATGGAACCGCTGGGGTTGCGGGTGGCTTTTGTCGAGGATGCCGAGCCTGACCAACCCACCACAATCGAGGAAATGCTTTCCGACTATAAAAACGTCGGTCTCGCGCATAAGGCGATGAAAGAAGAGAAAGCACATCCGAATGTTGTGCGGCCTATCGTCGACGAGGCCAAGCAGGATCTTGAGCAGACTTACACCAGCTACAAGCGTGACTGGGAAGCCGGGAAAGTGCAGCGCTAAAATTTGCCCGCCGCGCGCGGCCACGCCCCCGGCCGCCCTGTCCTTGCACGGGACATACGCGCGGCGGGCATACCACGGAGGAAGCCATGAGTTTAGACGGCATGACCCTCGCTGAGTTCGAGCACCTTTGCCTTCACGGCCCCTTGGAATCGCTCACGGTCGTGGACGAGATGCAGATGGAGATGCGCGTCCACAAACTGATGGATGTTTTCCGGGACCGAATCAGGGCGCAAGCGAAAAAGACGGAATTTATGCGGGTACCCCTGCCGAAGACGCTACCCCAGAGGGTGCGCGGGCGGGCAGGAATCGAACACAGTCTGCCGGCGGGGGATCGGGCATGAGTACGAAAATAGAGTGGTGCGATGCTACTATCAATCCCGTGGTCGGATGCTCCAAGTGCAGCCCCGGCTGCGACAACTGCTATGCGGAAAAGTTCGCCGCACGCATGGCCCATAACCCCAAAGCTCCGCATCACTACCGCACGGAAATGCACGGCGGCGGGATGTATGGCTATAGGCCCATACGGAACAACCAATGGAGTGGTCAGATCGTCTGGGACTTTGCACAGCTTGAGCGCATACCCAAAACTCCCTGCAGAGTTTTTGTCGGCAGCATGTGCGATCTTTTCCATCAAAATATTGGATACGGCATTCTCGATAAAATTTGGAGCGCCTTCAAAGAATATCCCCGGCACACCTTTATGGTGCTGACCAAAAGAGCAAAACGCCTTCCACAATATCTCGGCTATCTCGGGAACAGGCCGCTCCCCAACGTCTGGCTTGGCGTCACTGTCTGTAATCCGGATGAACTCCGCAAAATGGACTATCTGCGCAGAACGCCCGCCGCCATTCGATTTGTGAGCTTTGAGCCGCTTCTCTCCGACTTGGGAGAGGTAAATCTTGAGGGTATCGATTGGGTTATCTGCGGCGGCGAAACCGGCCCCAGAGCCCGCCCCCTGGATGTCAAATGGGTACGCAGGCTACGCGACCAATGCCAAGTCATGGGCGTGCCCTTCTTTTTCAAGTCATTCGGCGCATACTCTCCTTCGGACGTTGAGCATACGGCCTCTGGAGCGGTCAATAAAACTGGCGGCAGATATCACTTCGTCTTTGATAAATCGGGCGTCGGCCCGATGCGGAGACTCGGAAAAAAATATCGTTTGCTGGACGGCGTCGAGCACAGCGATTTTCCGGGGGCCGCATGATCTGCGCCCGTTCTCTACGCCCCGGGCGGCACGTCACCCCTTCGGAGTGCACGCACACCATCACGGGCACCGCCGACGCCGCAGACCTGGAAACATGCCGGGCCTGCCCCGCCGGGCACGAGTTGATGCTCACCGCCGTGATCGGGCGGCGCCATGTCGGGGCCCAGGTTCCCGCGTATCTGCGCGACACCCTGGCCTATGTGCTGCCCCGGCACAAACGGGATAAGCGCTTCGGTGTCCGGTTTCTGGCGCTGGTTGCGGCTCAGTTCGGTTTCACCGGCAAAGCCCTGGATTTTGGCGCGGCCTGCGCGGATGCCGGGCTGACGGTAATCACGCGACCGCTGTGGGGCGTTGAGGTTGATGATGCGCTACGGAAGGCGGCAGGGAAGCCGTTGGAGGCCAAGCATGTTTAACCCAGGATTCTACCCCACGCCCGCACACGTGGCGCGCAAGATGCTTTCCGGCCTCAAACTGGACGGCCGGGCCATACTCGAACCCAGCGCCGGGAAGGGCGATCTGTGTGATGCCATTGTCGCCGCCACCGGGCGCTCCGGGCGCGCTGAGGCGTTCCGCAGCCGCATTCACTGTTGTGAAATCGAACCGGAATTGCAAGCCACCCTGCGCGGCAAGGGCTACACGCTCGTCAGCGCCGACTTTCTGAGTTTCCAGCCAAATTGCCGGTACAGCCTGATCGTCATGAATCCCCCGTTCAGCAACGGCGAAAAACACCTTCTGCATGCCTGGAGCATTCTCCACGAAGGGGATCTTGTTTGCCTGCTCAACGCCGACGCCATGCGTAATGGGCAACTCGCGCGGATCATTGAGGACCACGGAAGCGTTGAGGAACTTGGCGCCTGCTTTGAGGACGCATTCAGGAAAACATCCGTCAACGTAGCCCTCGTCCGCCTGCATAAAAAGGCGAAGCCCATTGAGTTTGAAGTGTTCGGCGGCGCGGAGGATCAGGACGACACAGTTTTTGAGGAAGGCGCTTTCTCCAGCCAGGTGGCCACCCGCAATACTGTCGGAAACCTCGTCATACAGTTTGACCGGGCGCGGGAAATATACTCCCGCATGCTCGTTATGGCGGCCGAACTCAAGTCTTTTGCGCAGCCGCTTTCCCCGAAATCTGATGTGCAATGGCTCAAGGCGGCAACCGAGGCGATATTCAAAGACGATCAGGACAGCGCCTACAACGCGTTCGTGGAGGCGCTGAAAACGGATGCCTGGCAGAAGGTGTTCGAATTGACCAAGATGCGCAACCTCATGAGCGCCAAGGTCAAGGCGGACTTCGACAAGCAGAAGGAAGAAATGCTCCGCATGGCCTTCTCGGAAGAGAATATCACCGGAGCCGTGCTCGCCCTGCTGGAAAACGGGCCGGAAATTCTGCGCCGCTGCGTCCTGGAAGCCTTCGACCTGATGACCGCCTTTGACAAGAAAAACAAGATCCACGTCGAGGGATGGAAAACCAATGACGCCTGGAAGGTAAACCGCAAGGTCATTGTGCCGGTGTCGGTTTGGGAGAGCTTCAACTGGTGGGCCGAGCGCGGTGATATTCCCTGGTCTTATCAGGACAAGCTCGACGACATTGATCGCGCTCTCGCCTATCTGGAAGGCCGGAAACTTGAAGACGTGCTGGCTGTCCGTCAGGCCGTCAAGGCTTTCGCGTATCCCGTGGTCTCCGATCCGGGAGCGTACACGGAAAAACGGCGGGCGAATCCTGACTGGACCGGACAGAAGTTCCATTCCGAGTTTTTTGAACTTGTCGGCTATAAGAAGGGCACTTTGCACATGGTCTTCCGCGACAAGTCCCTGTGGGAGCGCTTTAACCTTGAAGCGGCGCGCGGCAAGAACTGGCTGCCCGACGATTACAAGCACCAGGAAGCCGCGGCGAAAGACGGCGCCATTGTGCCGAAGGCTGTGGGATTCCCATGAGCGTGACGCGCTTTCCTCACGGCACCCTGCACCAAGGAGACTCCCTGGAGGTGCTGCGCACCCTACCGGATGCGTCCGCGCATTGCTGCGTCACCAGCCCGCCTTATTGGGGCTTACGCGATTACGGTACTGCCGGGCAAATAGGGCTTGAGGAAACGCCCGATGAATACGTTGCGCGTCTGCTGGAGGTTTTTGGCGAGGTGCGGCGCGTCCTACGCGATGACGGCTCTCTCTGGCTCAATCTCGGAGACGCCTACACCTCCAACTTCGGAAAACGCAAACGATTCGACGCCGCCGGCACGAAACAGCAGGGCAATCCCGCCTCCATTGGGATGCCTGGCCGTAGCGTGGCGGGGCTGCCGCCGAAAAACCTGATCGGCCTCCCTTGGCGTGTGGCCTTCGCCCTTCAGGCTGCCGGGTGGTACCTGCGTTGTGACATCATATGGGCCAAGCCCAACCCCATGCCGGAAAGCGTGCAGGATAGGCCGACGCGCGCGCACGAATACCTGTTCCTCCTCACCAAGTCCGAAAAGTACTTCTACGACCACGAGGCCGTGCGCGAACCAGCCGCGGCGATGACCGAACACGATGCCACCGGTCAAGGGTATCGGGCCCCCGGGCAGAAACAAAATTCGGGAAACCGTCCCAAGCTCCAGCACCCGAGCGCCCTGACTTTCGCACGCGAAGTCGCGGAACCTGATCGCCCGGGCCAGGCGCACAGCCAACATAGGCCGGATCGCACAACAAAAAAGCGCAATCCGCGTCCGGGCGTGGACACGCGAGGGGGGGGGCAGGGCTCAAGGGAAATGAACTACCCGCTCTTTACCCGAAACCGCCGCTCCGTCTGGACCATCCCCACGGAACCATTTCCCGGCGCCCACTACGCCACTTTCCCCACAGAGCTTGTAAGGCCCTGCATTCTGGCTGGCTGCCCCATGGGCGGCACGGTTCTGGACCCATTCTTCGGCTCCGGCACCGTGGGGGAGGTCGCGCGAATGTTCCGCCGCCAGTGGATCGGGATAGAAATCAGCCCGAATTCTTGCGCCATCGCGGCGCGCAGGGTGGAGAGGCTGCCGACGCAGAAGTCCGGGCCCCGGGCGGAATTACCGTTGTTGCGGATGTTGGGGACGTGAATGCGTATCGCCCTGCATAAATCCGACTCCACGGCCTTCCCCAACCTTGCCCTGATGAAGCTGGCGGCGTGGCACAGGGCACGGGGAGATCAGGTCGAGGTATTCAACCCCCTGCCGATGTTCGCAATGCTCTATGACCGGGTCTATTCCAGCAAAGTTTTTTCCTGGACCCCTGAAAGGCGTTTGCCGCCAACGGCCGTCAAGGGCGGCACAGGCTACGATCTCTCGGCCACACTGCCGGATGAGATCGAGCACGTCTGCCCGGATTACGGCTTCTACGGCCTGAGCTACAGCCTGGGGTTCCTCACGCGCGGCTGCACCCGCTCCTGCCCCTGGTGCGTTGTCCCTACCAAAGAGGGCGAAATCCGCGCCCATGCCGACATTGAGGAGTTTTGCCGTCATCGCGAGGCCAAGCTGATGGACAACAACGTTTTGGCGCACCCTCACGGCATTGCCCAGATTGAGAAAATGGCTCGGATGGGGCTGGCCGTGGATTTTAACCAGGGCCTGGACGCCAGGCTGATCGACGCAGGAATTGCCCGGCGCCTGGGTGCGCTGCGCTGGATACGCTTCCTCCGTCTGGCCTGTGACCAGAAGTCGCAGATGCCGGAAGTGGAAAAGGCTGTGCGCCTGCTCCGCGCCGCCGGTGGTCCCTACCGGGAATACTGGTGCTACGTCCTGGTCAAGAATGTTGACGACGCCCACGACCGGGTCCTGTTTCTGGAGAGCCTGAAGGTCACGCCCTTTGCCCAGCCGTACCGGGACTGGAAGGGCACGCTCCCGACCCGCAAGCAACGCATCTTCGCCAGATGGTGCGATCAGCCGCGTATACGCAAAACAACTCCCTGGCCCAAGTTTTGGGCGCAGCACCAGCAAGAGGAAGCCGCCAATGCCTGAACAAATCACAGCCTACAAGTGCCGGTACTGCGGCGCGCGGTTCGTCCGCATCAAAAAACACGCCGTGGAGCGCCACGAGCAATACTGCCAGGAGAACCCGGAGAACGTGCCCGCGTGCTGGCAGCGCGGTCACTGCGCGCACTATGAGCCGCCAAAGGTCGACGACGAGACCGGCATTATCGAGCGCTACCACTTCTGCGCCTACCGGGAAAAGGAGATGGCGTCAAAGCGCATGCTGGCGCGCAAGGGCATTGTCGGGAAGAAGCTTCTCCGGGCCATTCCGGAACGAGAGATGCCGCGAGAATGTCGGCACTTTTTAGACAGGATTACGGGGGCATAGGTGAACACGGACATTCGCCTGTCTGTTGGGTTTTGGCATCATCCAAAGACGAAAAAGACCGCAAAACGCCTTGGCCTTGAGGGCATTCGATCCCTCCAGGTCTTGTGGCTATGGGCCGCTGTGAACCGTCCTGACGGTGTTTTGTCCGGTATGGATTGGGAAGACATCGAACTCGCTGCGGATTGGCAGGGTGAGGAACGGGCTTTTTTTGACCACTGCCTTAGTACGGAACAAGGCGCTATGTGGGTAGATCTGACGGAAGCCGGGTACTACTTACACGATTGGGCCGAAAACAACCCCTGGGCATCTGAAGCGGAAGATAGGCAGGATGAAGCTAGGTTTAACGCCTTGAAGCGGTATAATCCGGAGATAGCTAAGCAACTCGCCACGCTCGGAAAAAAAACCGTCACAAAGGATGAATACGCCGCACTGAAAAACGCCAAAGACCTTTCCCATTGCCCCCAATATGCCACCCATATGCCCCCCAATGGGTCTAGCAATGCTCCTGCTCCTTATCCTGCTCCTACGCATAAAGAAGAGGGGGGGGATAGCGCGTGCGTGCGCGTAGCAGGTTCCGTGCCAGAACACCCAGATAATCCCCATCCTGATCCTGCGGCTTCCGGCGGCCCAAAAAAGACCGATAGCCCGTCAAAGGGCGATCCGGAATGGCGAGCGTTCCTCTCCTGCTGGGATGTGTATCCCGTGAAGCAGGGACGGGAAGCGGCCTGGTGCGAGTGGATGCGCTTGAAAACCAACGGCACCCTGGCCCAGGCGTGGGAGATCCTGGATAAGATCCTGCTTATGATCGCCGAGGATTCGCGGTGGAAGAACGGCGGCGTCCCGAAAATGGCGAAATGGCTATCGGAAAAAGGCTGGGATGATGAACCGTATGTGAAACCGGAGGAACCGAAAAGCCCGGCCGCACGTGAGGGGCCGCTGGCGCCAAAGACTTACGCGCAGGCTCAGGACATGGAACGAAGGCAACGATCATTGCGAGTGCTGCAACGCATGGAGGGTGGAAATGGCGACATACACGACGATCAGAGACGAACTGGAGAGAATGTGCATACTCATGCAGCGCTCCCTCCCGGAACCTGACCTGGAAGTTATCGCCCGGGAATGGTCGGAAACCATGCGGGAAGTTGATGACCAGCGGTTCCGCGCCGCCATGCGCAGGCATCGGGAACTCTCCCGCTTCTGGCCAACGGAAGCTGATATCCGCTCCGCGCTGGAAGGTCTGACGCCCAACCGCCCTCCCGTGCTGGAATTGCCTGAGGCGACCAGTACGCCGGAGGAATTCAGCCGGCAGGCGACGTTTCCGGCCATGATATTAGCCTCGCTTCGCGGCGACAAGCGCGCCATAGCGTTTTTTGACGCCACCAGCGATGCGGAACGCGAAGCCCTGGCGCGGGAGGTGTTGGGCGATACCGGAAAGCGCAGATGGAACGGGAACGGCCCCAGGAGCGTGGGCGAGGTGTTGCAGTGATCGCCCCTCAGCGTTTGCGCTTCCCGGTTATGCGCTTCCCCTCAAGGCCAATCTCCCCGGCAAAGAAAAGCTCCAGGAACGGGCTCTCCAGAAAGGATTCCCGTTCCTGCGCGGAGCGTTCCGCAAGGGCTTTGGCAAAAATCCTCGCGCATTTTCCGGCCTCCCGCTCCTCCAGGGTCTCCGCTCTGCTTTCGAGGCTCTTGGCGGCGTTTTGCAACTCCTCAATCGCGCGCTGGTATCCGTTGGCAAAGCCGAACTCCGCGCCTTTCCGTGCCGCTTCGTCTCGTGTCAGGCTTTCGATATTTTTCATACGAGCAAAATCCCATGCTCCGGCATGGTTGTCCACAAAATTTCTGTGGCAGATCTGCCACAAATTTGAGGCGGTGCCGTTGTGACCCAAACCATGACCTCCGCCGAATACCGCGCATTCATCCGGTCCGGTGCGGATACCCCTCAGACCAGGAAAGTGCCCGCCGAGAAGAAAGCGCCGCGCCAGGTCAAGATACGGGTGCCCGAGCACGACGAGCAGGCCGCGTTCATGGAGATGTGCCGCCTGCGCAGGGGGAAGTATCCGGTCCTGGCCCGCATCTATGCCGTGCCCAACGGCGGGCACCGGCACAAGGCCACGGCCGCCAAGATGAAAGAAGAGGGACAGAGAGCGGGCGTGCTCGACGTTGCCCTGGATGTGCCGTTGGGAGGCTACCACGGATTCAAGCTGGAGATGAAGGCTGTCGGCGGAACCATCACGGAAGACCAGTACCGCGAGATGGTTGCCAGCACCCGGGCCGGGTATCTGTGCGTTGTCGCCTGGGGGGCGGAAGAGGCGTGGCGGCTGACGGAGGAGTATTTGCTTCTCGGGCGGGGGGCGTAATGAGCCAGGAGCATACGGTAGCCGGGCACCTGAAAGGCACGGGCGTTATTGCTCGTGTTTTTGGCGTGAACCGCAACACGGTGGTGAAGTGGAAAAAAAGCGGCGCCCCCATCATCACGATCGGGCGGAAAAACCAGGCTGATTACGCCTTGCTTTGGGAGTGGCTCATCAAAAAGGGCCTTTCCGCAAAACCCTGTCAATAGTGCCCATCTGTATCCCATCTGTATCCCATCTGTATCTCTACCGCCCAAATGCCAAAACCCGCGTGCTATGCGTAAGCAAAACGCACAGGGCTCCCGGAGAGCCCTGTCAAACCGGGCGGAACCGGTAGTAGTACCCCCGGTTCCGCTCAGCTTACGCGGGGCAGCATGCACGAATCCGACCGCCAAAAGCTCAATGCTCAACTCATGCGCCATGAAGGGTCCGTCCGTGACGCGGACGGCCTGCACATCGCCTATCGCTGTCCGGCTGGAAAGCTGACCATCGGATACGGCCACAATTTGGATTTCAACCCTGTGCCCGGCCTGGGCGTTGGGTCTCGCCTTAATGAAGAGCAAGCGCGGCGGCTTCTCGAAGCGGATGTTCTTGACGTCCAAAAACGCATGGAGGGCTGCCTGCCCTGGACTGCCGGGATGGATGCCGCGCGCTATTGTGTGTTGGTGAATCTCGCGTTCAATATCGGTATCGGCGGATTGCTGCAATTCAAGCGCATGCTGGCTGCGCTCAAGGCGAAAGACTACGCGACAGCCGTGGCCGAAATGCTGGACAGCAAATGGGCCACGGACGTGGGGCCGCGCAGGTCCGGGGAACTCAGGAAGCAGATGGAAACGGGAGAGTGGCGGTGATGGTTATCCGGCCTGTCCTGCTCGCCCTGGGGGGCGCGGTTGGTGCCTTCCTCATCGGCTGCGCCCTTCTTTTGCTTTGGCAGAATTCCGGGTTGCGTGCGGACAACGCCGCACTCAACAAGGACAACGGCTTGATGCGGACGGCCAATGCCGCGCAGAACGCCACCATACGCGAGCTGCGCGTCGGCGCGGCTCGCGTTGATAAAATCGTGGGGGAATGGGGGCATGATAGAGAAAACCTGTCCGAGGGCCGCGAAGAACTGCGCGCCGCCGTCAAAGAACTTTCCCGTGTTAATGAAGCCTTTTCTGCCTGGTTTGGGTCTCTTCTGCCTGGCGCTGTGCGTGCTGGCGGCGGGCTGCTCGGCCCGCGTGGAAACAGTACCCGTGCCGCAGATAGTCAAAGTCTATCCCCCGGACGTCCTGACAGCGCCCGTCTCGGCCCCTGAGTGGCGCGGCAAAACCAACGGTGATCTGCTGGAGTATGCCCAAGACCTGGAAACCGCTCTGGACATGGCCAACACCAAGCTCACAGCGATTGGAAAACTGAAGGCTGAGGATGCCGATATGGGGAAAGCCGAATGATGCAATCCACGCTGGATAACCTGCGGGAGTTGTGCCAGATGCCCACGCTCAAGGGCGTGTTGGCGCTTGTCGCAGCCTGGGCGCTTGAGATGGTCGGGCACCCCGACTCCGCGGCGATGGTGCTTTTCTCCCTCCTGCTTTGCGATCTCGCGCTTGGTGTCACCCGCGCATGGCAAACGGACAACCTTCGCGGCGCCCGCCTCACGCGCGGCGCGTTCAAGTTCGGTCGGTATTGGATCGCCGTGGCCGTGTTTGTGATGGTCGACAGAACCATCCAGAAGGCAGTCCCGGCCCTTCCGGTTTCCATCAGCGACACCTTCATAGCCTACCTCTCCATCAACGAGGCCTTCTCCTGCATTGACCACCTGGCTTTCTTCGGCATGCCCGTGCCGGAGCAATTTTTGAGGCGTCTGCGCAACTACCGCGAATCCTGTCTCGCCGGCCAGTGGAGTGATGAGCCTTTTCAAAAAGACGAGGCCGCAGGCAAATGAGCGCGCACACCATTCCTCGCCCGATTGAGCTCGTCATCGGCGCCAACAAGATCGGAAAGTTTTTGGGGGTCAGGGAAGCCAGCGTGCAGAAGATGCTCAAGAGCGGCGCCCCCATCGTCAGGCGCGGAGAGCGCGGCGCTCTGGTATGCGAAAAAGCGGAGATGTGGGCTTGGTACAAGGCAAGCTGCGCCCAGAGTGCCGGTATAGGCTGATCCCATGTCAGGCAAACTTACAGCAAAACAAGCCCTGTTTGTGCAGGAATTCCTGGTTGATAAAAACGCGACCCAGGCGGCTTTGCGCGCCGGGTATAGCCTTTTGCCTGCGTCTCGTGGCGGGTATTACGTCTATTTTTTGTGCGATCCTGAATCTGGTTCTGTCTTCTATGTGGGGAAAGGCAGGGACAGGCGAATGTCCACGCACACTAAAAAGGCATTCTCAGACGGAGCAAGCGGGAACGGAGCCAAGAACAAAAAAATACAAGAGATCGTCCAAAAGGGGCAGGCCGTTTCCGAGCTTATTTTTGCCGATGCTCTGGATGAATCCGCGGCTTTTTCGTTGGAGCGCGAGTTAATTCACCTCCTAAAAGCCCACGGGCTGACCAATATAAGCGCGGGGATCGTGACGCACCAAGAGTCGGCAATGGCTTATGCGCAGGCCATGTTGAAGCGGCTCAAGAGTTTTGAACAGTGGAATTCTGAAATGGCACCTGCTGAGCGAGAAAGGATCGAACGGATATTTGGTGACCCCAAAGAGTTCTATGGCAAGTACAAGTCCTCGCTTGAGCGCCTGTCTTGTCATGTGGAGGAGGAATATGCCTCCCTTTAACCTCAGGCAAATCGCTTTTATTGAGAGTTACGCCGGAAACGCTACAGAGGCGGCCGTGGCTGCCGGATACAGCGTCCACACCGCCAGATCACAAGGGCAGCGGCTGTTGACAAATGCCGACATCGTAAAAGCCATTCGGGAGCGCGAAAACAAGCTGTTGAAGCCCCTCATCGCCTCAAGGGATGAGCGGCAAGAGCTATTCACAGCAATAATGCGAGACACCAAAGAGAGGACGTCTGACCGCATAAAAGCCGGTGAAGCCCTGTGCAAAATGAATGGCGATTTCCTTGAACGCCATGAACATAAATTCCCCACCCCCCCAAAAGTGGAGCTCATCGTCAATGCGCCTGGAACTGCACCCAAAGCAGAGTGAGGCATTCCTCTCTCCCGCCACGGAGATCCTGTACGGCGGCGCAGCGGGCGGCGGCAAGTCGCACCTGATGCGCGCGGCGGCCGTGTTCTGGTCGTGTTCGATACCCGGCCTGCAAGTCTATCTTTTCCGCCGCCTGTCTGACGACTTGCGCAAAAACCACATGGAAGGACCCAAGAGCATTCCCGCCATGGTCGCGGACCTGGTCGACTCCGGACACGCCAAGATCAACGTCCAGGAAGGCACGGTCAAGTTCTGGAACGGCTCGAAAATCTTCCTCTGCCACTGCCAGTATGAGAAGGACGTCTACAAGTACCAGGGCGCGGAAATTCACCTCCTGCTTGTGGATGAACTGACCCACTTCACCAGGAGCATATACACGTACCTGCGCGGCCGGGTACGCATGGTCGGCGTCGAGGTGCCGGAGCAGTACCGCGGGCTTTTCCCGCGCGTCATTTGCGGGGCGAACCCCGGCGGCCTCGGCCACAACTGGGTCAAGGCGGACTTCATCGACGGCGCGCCGTCAATGAGCGTGCGGGACATGCCATCGGCCGAAGGCGGCATGAAGCGGCAGTATATCCCGGCCCGACTGGTAGACAATCCATCCCTGGCCACGGACGATCCAACCTATGTCGCCAGACTGGAGGGCCTCGGTGATCCGTCGCTCGTGCGGGCCATGAAGGACGGTGACTGGGACATCGTCGCCGGCGGCGCGCTGGATGATGTCTGGCAGCGGGACGTGCATGTGTTGCCGCGCTTTAAAATTCCCTCCTCCTGGCGGCTGGACCGCTCCTTCGACTGGGGCAGCAGCAAGCCTTTCTCCGTGGGCTGGTGGGCCGAGAGTGACGGCACGGAATGCTACATCGACGGCTTGAGGCGGCACTTCCCCAGGGGGACGCTGATCCGGGTGCACGAATACTACGGCTGGAACGGGACCGCCAACGAGGGGGGCAAGATGCTGGCCGTGGATGTGGCAAAGCGCATCCTGGAGATTGAGCGGGAGGTCTTCCCTGGGCGAAAGGTGTTGCCCGGCCCGGCGGACTCAGCAATTTACGCCGTGGAGAACGGCAACGGCATTGCCCAGGACATGGAGAAGGCAGGTGTGCGCTGGGTGGAGGCGGATAAACGCCCCGGCAGCCGCAAGACCGGGTTTGAGGCCATCAGGAAGCGCCTGAAGGCAGGGCACGCGAAACACCTGGAAGAGCCGGGGCTTTTTGTCACGGAAAACTGCGTACATTTCATCAGGACTCTTCCCGTGCTGCCCCGTGACAGCCGGGACAGCGACGACATAGACACCAACGCCGAGGACCACGTGTACGACGAGGTGCGGTACCGCTGCATGCACCGCAACCGTGAGTTTGGCGGCCTGGACCTTTTCGGAGGCAGATAATGAGCAATTTCGATCAAACCCATGCGGACTTTGACGCCCATAAAGACAGGTACGCGCTCAGCGCGAAGCTCTACGAGGGCGGGTCCAAGGTGGAAAAGGGCAGCTTCCTGATTCAGCACTCATGGGAGCCTGACACCCAGTTCAGCAAACGCAATGAACGGGCTGTTTACAGCAATTTTGCCGCCCCCATCGTGGACATTTTCGGCGCATCCATTTGCGAGAATCGGCCTGGGGCAACCCTGTCGACGCAAGTGGAGGCCATGCAGAAAAACGTCGATCGCCAGGGAAAAAGCCGGGAGGCGTTCTTTCAGGAGGTCGTTACTCTGGCGGCCGCGCATGGCCTGCGCTACGTTCTGGTGGATCATCCCGAAGCCGGAGCTACCGGCTCCAGCCTGACCCCCTACTTTGTCCAGGTCGACGCCCTGAACGTCATCGACTGGCGCGTTGGCGCGGACGGCGAACTGGATTGGGCTGTGGTCAAAGTGAGCGTGGAAAAAGATCGGGAACCTTTTTCACCACCGGAAATCGTGACCCGGCACACCGTCTGGACCAGAGAAGCGTGGACCCAGTACGAGGATGAAAAGAAGGTGGCTGAGGGCAAACACGGCCTGGGGCTTGTGCCTTTGGTGCCGTTCCAGTTTGAGGCGTCAGGCCCCATGACCGGGCTCTCGGCCATTGATGAGGTCACCTCGCTCCTGATCCGCATTTTTCGCCGGGACAGCGAACTCGATATGCAGCTTTTCAACGCCGCCGTGGCGCTGATGGTGGCCGCTGGAGTCGACAAGGACATCATGGAGGCGTTTGTCAAAGCCTCCTGGAACTGCCTGACCGTACCGCCTGACGCCAAGGTGCAGTATGTGGAAACTTCCGGCTCCAGCTTCGAGGCCCTGGTGCAGGCCATGGACCGGGACATTTCCCGCGTGCGTGAAATCGCCCTGCGCACCGTGCGCCCGGTGTCAGGCGTGGGCGAGAGCGCGGAGGCGAAAAAGCTGGACAACAAGCAGCTTGATTGCCAACTCGCCAAGTTCGCCCGCCAGTGTAAAGCTGCCGAGGAGCGGTGCTGGAAAATCGCGTGCAAATGGTTGAAGGCGGGTGAAGGAGAAAAGATTGAGACGCCGTACAATGAAAAGTTCGACGTGGCCAGCATCGACACGGAGTTGACGGATTTCTTGCTGGAACTGCGCAAAAACAGCGACATCAGCCGAGGCGCCCTGTTGAAGCACCCCGAAGTGAAGAAAGCGCTGCCCAAAGACTTTGACCCCGTGGACGATGCCGCGGCTCTTGAAAAGGAAGCGCAGGGCACGCCCGGGCCGACAGGAGCGGGCGCTACTGGATTGGGGGATCTTGCTCGCCGTTTTCTTGGAGAGAAAAGCACTCAGGATCAGTCTGGCGCGGCCCAATGATGGCCTCTACCTTGGCCCTTGCCGCAGCTATGCGCTCCGGCGTTGAGTTGAGGCCGTACACGCCGGTTTCTTCCTCAAGACGGTGGTTGGCCGCGATGCGCCGCAAACGCGCGGCACGCTCGGGGGAGATGAGCCTGTCTTTTTTCATGGGGGCAACATACCGTGCCTGACCTTTCCCCGCAAGCCTCTCTGGAGCTTTACCAGATAGCCCGCAACGTCATCCTGCGCACCCAACTGGACGCCTATGATGAAGCGGTGCTGAAACGCATCCTCGCCGCCCTGGACAAATCCAAGCGGGAAATCTCGGCCCGCTTTGAGCGCTCGGCCGCCAGCATGGGGGAGTGGACGGCGGACAGGCTGGAGAGCCTCTTTTACGAACTGGACGACATGAGCCTGGGGGTACGCACAGCCCTCGCCAACGACATCGCCGAAGCCGCAGGCTACGCCGGGGAGTTCGCCGGTGCCCAGCACAACGACATCCTGAGTCTGGGCGGGCGCGTGGCGGGCTTTGAAAGCGTGGCCCTGACCGCAAGCCAGTACCGTTCCTTTTTCGCCGCAACGCCCCTTGGCGGCTTCTTGTTGCAGGAATGGGTTGATCGCGCCTTCTCGTCTTCCATGCAGCGGGCCATGCTGACGGACCTGCAGGCGGGCGTGCTCCAGGGCGAGGGGTATCCGGAGCTTGTGCGCCGTCTGGCTGACGGCTTCGACCTGCTCAAGCACGAGGCCGTCACACTGGCGCGGACTTACGTGCAAACGGCCAACGTCACCGCATCTCAGATGGTGGCGCAGGCCAACAGCGATATTCTCCGGGGCTGGCGCTGGTGCGCTACCCTGGAGCATGGCTATCACCAGAGCGGTACCGGCACGTGCCTGCGCTGCGCCGCGCTGGACGGAGAAGAATTCACGTTGGGCGAGGGTCCGCCGCTCCCGCTGCACCCACGTTGCCGATGCTTCCCGGTATGGCTGACAAAGACCTGGCGGGACCTGGGCATTGACATGGATGAGTTGGAGGATGTTGCGCGGCCCTACACGGTGCGTCCGGACGAGAACATAGACGAGGGCGGGCGCCGCACTATCCTGGAATCTGGTTTCCACCAGGGAAACTATGCGGATTGGATCATGGGCCGCAGCGAAGAGGTGCAATTGAACGCGCTGGGCCCCGGGCGTCTGGCTCTGCTGAAATCCGGGGAAATCAAATTCTCTGACTTGGTTGACGGGCAGGGGAACTTGCGGACGCTGGAAGAGTTGCGAAATCTGCGCTCCACCGCTTATATCCGATTCAGGCCCGCGCGGGACATCGCGGAGGCCTCGGGCCAGGCCCGGCTTATCGGTGTCAGGGCGGACTACGGGAGTCTGCCGCTTGAAACCGCGCGGGATATCAATACCTCGCTGGCGGAAGCGAAGACGATGGGGCTGCATGTGCCGGGGCGGGTGGAGTTTTCTGCTGGTACCTTCAAGAACGCTATGGACGCCCCGGCAGCCTACCTGAACGCCGATGATGTTCTGGCCCTGAACCCGAATTACGTCTACGCCAACCTTGCGGCCAAAACTGAACGGGCCTATCAGGACAAAATATGGTCCACCGGCAGCAACCAGCATGCATTCCGCCATGAGATAGGGCATGCCATAGCCGCGGACAATGCGCCCGATCGATACATGAAGCTGGCGGAAAAGTCGTATCGTGACGGATTGCCGTTGCGCGGCACCGTGGCGGATATGGTCAAAAACGAAGTCAGCGTGTACGCGGCGGAAGGGCCTCTCGAGTTGGTGGCGGAAGTGTACGCCGGGCTTATGGACGGGAAAACCTACAGCGATAAAACGATGACCCTGTACCGGGCATACGGAGGGGTGTGGAAATGATACGGATTCCGCAATGCTATGACTGCTCAAGGCTGAGAAAAACCCCGAAAGGTAAACGCGGCATATTCTGCGACGCTTTCCCGGCTGGCGTGCCGGCCGAGATCATGTTCAACCGCCATCGGCACACGGAACCCTACCCCGGCGACAACGGGTTGTTGTTTCAGCCGAAGGAAGACGGGGAGGGGGAGAAGTGAGAGAAGAGCAAAAATACCAGACCACGCCGGAGCACTTCAAATTTTACAGGGCAGAGGCAGAGCGTTTCATTGAGCTGCTTGGGCTGAAAGACTGGCGCGTGTATTTTGAGCACTCGCCCCTTGCCGGATGTATGGGGCAATGCGGTTGGAACAATGAAGCCGGTAAGGTTGCCACAATCACGCTCGGCGTGAATTGGGAGCACGAAGAGCCCACGGAGGAAGAACTCCGCAAGGTAGCCTTCCATGAGGTCTGCCACCTGCTTCTTGCTGACTCCTACAATGTCGCCGTCCAAGATGACCTGAGTTACAACCAGACCGTTTTCGCCCTCGACAGGGCGTACCACGGGGTTATCCGCAGGCTTGAAAACGCCGTGCTGCCGATGCTGCGGTAACTTACTAGCCGCGCTTCCGGTCTTTGGCCTTCTCCACCGCACGCATCAGGCTTTTATTTTTCTTCAAGACGCCCTCGAGATCCTTAATCGCTTCCGCGCGCTGCCGTTCTAAGTCATTCTCGCGCCATTCTTGGAGTTCAGCTTGGAGTTCGGGAGGGTAGTCACTCGTTTTGGGTAACCCTGCGGGCATGGTAGCCATTATAGCTTCTCCCCGGGCCGCTCAATTTTAGCGGAGAGCGCGTAGGAATGAAATTCCTTCCCAAACACCGAAGACGGGATGGCGTCAATTTCTACCTTGAGGCCGCGCCTCTGTGTTTCCTGGGTCAACTCGGTAAGGTCCGAGCACGCCCTTCTGATGGCGGCGGCAAGTTCTTTGTCGGAGAGTTCTTTTGCGGACATGAGACCTCCTACAGGTCCAGTTGAGCAGCATCAATCCCAAGCGCTTCCGCGATCCGGCGCAGGGTTGCAATGCGCGACGCGGCCTTACCGCTTTCCATGCGGGCATAGACCGGTTGTGAAACCTTCATGGCCCTGGCGACTTCTTCTTGGGTCATCCCGAGGTGTTCCCTCCAGGCGCGGATGGGGGAGAGTTTATTTTTCACCATCATGCCCAGCACTTCATCAGGAATGGTGCGGGGGTCGCTGCGGACAGCCTCAAGGTCCGCGTCACTCAAGGTATCCTCGCGGTCTTCGGCTTCTTCAATGCCCACGAGCGCAAGGTATTCCTCGTAAGGAATGACCACGGCAACAGGAGCGCCGTTATGCGTGACAATCTGGTGGTTAGTATGTGTGCTCATCTCTTTTTTTGACCTCCATTACCCTGAACACCGTAACTTTCCCATCCGGCAGCACCAGGAACAGCACGCGGTAGCGGCCCACCCTGAGGCGGTAGTCATCGCGATTTGTAAGGGCCTTGACGCCGCGCGGGCGGGGCCATTCAGCCAGCATGACATGCAACGATGCGCGGATGTTCGTCTGTGCGCCCTCCGGCAGCTTCAAAAACTGCTTGAGCGCCTTGCTGGTCCATTCAAGCTTATCCATATCTTTTTATAGCTTTTTATGTCTATTGTGTCAAGGGGTGAGCATAAAAAAGCCGCCCACTCAGGCGGCTTGGTCGGAGCTATTTAGTTAATATGGTATGTGCGGGCATACGTCTTTCACTGAAGAAAGGGCCTCGCTAATCCCTGTAATATCAAAGATTCGTTCTTGTGGAGCCTGCTGGTATGGGGAAAGTTGAATAACAAGTTTTTTGTCGCCATATAGATTCCGCAAAAATTTACCGCTCTCCATGTTCTCAGCATCTTTGGCTACCTTGGCGGTACTCGCAATTGATTCCTTTGTCTTCTTTCCTACAGTTCTCTCCAGAAATAACATAGCATCGGCGGCCTTTGAAGTCACATACACGGCTTTACCGTCTGCTGTAGGGGCTACGTCTTGCTCTTGGACTGCGCCGTCGTCTGTGGCGAATTTTATCTTTGGGCCGTTGTCGGAGTCAAAAGTTCCGGAAACAGGCTTTCCCATGTACTCATTTATGGAAAATGTAACCATTAACTCCTTTTTATTACATCTAACTCCAAAAACCCCCGGCTGCCCATTTTCTGGGAGCAAGACAAGGAACGCGGTCTTGCTGCGGTCTAAGGCAGATTCTTTTATCTCCACCTTCCATTTCCCAGTCGACTCAGCTGCCAGACAGGAAGTGCTCAGCCCCACAACCACAACCACCAAGACCAACATCAGTTTACGCATATCGCCCCTCCAATTCTTTCCCTTCATCCATGCCCCAAGCCCCACCCAAAGTAAACCTGCGGCGTTTTTCTAAAATCCTGTCAACTGGTGCCCTGGTCCGCCCTGGCCCGCCCTGGCCCGCCCCGCGTCCATCCCAAAAAATGCCGTGGTAGCCTTTCCCCAAACTGCGGCTTGTGCCGCGCAACTTTACCCCCGGCAGGCTTGGCGCTTTCCGGGACATGGCGTGAAGCCAAAAGGGGCAGTGATGGCTCTTAAAGCGATTCTTCAAAGCCTGGAAGACGCACCGGAAACCTGGCGCTCGGGATACCAGCAGCAGGCGGACGGCACATTCCGGCTGGACGTCGAAGGCGGGTTCAAAACCGCCGACGAAGTGACCAAACTCCATTCCGCGCTCGAGGCTGAGCGCAAAACGGCGCGTGATGCGTCCACAAAGCTCAAGGCTTTTGACGGGATGGACCCGGAAGAAGTGAAAAAAGCCATGACCGCCTACGGCAACCTGGACGCCGAGAAAAAGAAGGCGTTGGAGGATGCCGAGGCTGTGCACAAGGCCCGCATGGCTCCGGTGGAAAAGGAACGCGACGACGCCAAGAAGGAAGCGGCGGAAGTGACGGGAAAGTACCACGCGATGCTGAAGGCCAACACCTTCGCCAACGTCAAGTGCATCAAGGACCTGTGTTACCCGACCATTACTCCGGAAACGGTGTTTGTGCAGATGGAAACACGCGGCCATGTGCATATCGAAAATGACGAGGTCGTGTTCACGGACGCCGCCGGGATGAAGATCCTGGACATCAACGGCAAAACCGATGCCAACAAGGCCATCCACCAACTTTTGACCACCACGGCTTACGGGCAAGCTTTTATCCCGCCGCCCAGCGGTTCCGGGATGCATCCGAACGCCGGCGCCAGGGCTGCGGGTACCGCGAACCCCTGGAAGAAAGAAACCTTCAATCTCACCGAGCAGGGCCGCATCCTCAAAGAGGACCGCGCGCTTGCGGAGCGCCTCGCTAAAGAGGCCGGTGCATCTCTGCCGGAATAGGGAGATTTTTTCATGGCCAAGACTCAAATTCAGGATGTCATCGTCCCTGCTCTTTTCGCTCCGTATGTCATCAACCGCACCGCCGAACTCTCCGCGCTGTGGGCATCCGGCATCGTCGCGCCCGTGGACGCGCAGCTCGGCATTGACATCACCAGCGGCGGGAACCAGATCACCCTCCCTTTCTGGAACGACCTGACAGGGGAGGAAGAAATCCTTTCCGACGCCGATCCCTTGTCCACCGACAAGATCACGTCCGCGAAGGACATTGCGGTGCTGCACTTCCGAGGCAAAGCCTGGAGCGCCAACGATCTTTCCGCGCAGCTTTCCGGTTCCGACCCCATGGCCGCCATCGGCAACCTGGTGGCCGCCTACTGGGCGCGCCGCTTCCAAGCCTGCCTGATCGCCACCTTGAAAGGCGCGTTCGGGGCTGCTTCCATGTCCGCCAACGTGCACGACATTTCCGCAGGCACCGGGGATTCCGCCGCCATCAGCGGGGTCACGTTCCTGGATGCGGCGCAGAAACTTGGTGACGCCAAGGGCATTCTTGCCGCCGTGGCCATGCACAGCGCCACGGAAACCGCGCTCGCGAAGAAAGACCTGATCGAAACCATCCCGGCCAGCGAAGGCAAGCCCGAGATCAAGACCTTCCAGGGCAAGCGCGTCATCGTGGATGACGGCATGCCCAACTCTGGCGGGGTCTTTACCTCGTACCTCTTCGCCACCGGGGCTGTCGGGTACAAGGCCGGCCAGCCGAAGGTCGCCGTGGAAACCGACCGTGACTCCCTGGCAGGCGACGACATTCTCATCAACCGCCAGGCCTTCATTCTGCATCCGCGCGGCGTGATGTGGAAAGGCAGCGCGGCCGGTGTCTCCCCCAAAAACTCCGAGCTTGAAGCCGCTGCCAGTTGGGAGCGCGTTTTTGAGCCCAAACAGATCCGTATCGTGCAGTTCAAGCACAAGCTGGCTGCGTAAGGAGTAGGCCATGGGTCTTGCCGCATTCAACGCCCGCCGCAGGGCAGCGCGAAAGGCAGCGGAAGAAGCCGCCGCCAAGGCGGAAACGCCGCTGGCTGAGATGACCATTCCCAAGCTCAAGGAATACGCTGAGAGCAAAGGAATCGGCCTTGGTGACGCCAAGAAAAAGGACGAAATCCTGGCGGTCATCCAGGCAGCGGAAGAAGCCGCCGCCAAGGCGGAAGGGGCTGAATAGCCATGCCCGCCATCCCTGAATCCCTGCCCGAAGGCGCTCTCAGCCTTTACGACGCCCTGGCGGACGTGGACAAACACGCCGCCAGCCGGGGCGTCTCGGCTTGGGGCGAAGAGGGCGGGGAGGAAAAGGGCGCCGCCAAGACCCGCGCTGGGGACTGGCTGAACGGCCTGCCTTGGCGCGGGAGCCGGGCGGAAAAAGAGCAGAAAGACGCCTGGGGACGGGTCGGAGTCAAAGACGATGACGGCTTTACCTGGGAGGCGGACGAACTGCCTCCCGCTGTGCTCACGGCGTTTTGCGAGATGTGCTTTGTGTTCCTGGCCGTGGGGATGGGGAAACTGCCGGACCCCACGGCTCCCGTATCCGAACGGGAATTGAGCGTCACGAGCGAGACCATTGACGTGCTCGAGTTCCAGTACGGAGAAGCTTTCTCCTCTCCCCTGGTACGAGACTCCATAACCGGCTTCCCCATAGTGGACGCGCTGCTTGCCGGGTTTCTCAGGCGCAACAGCAGATACGGCGGCGTCGAGGTGCATCGCGGATGAGCGCTTTCTACGCCAAGCGGGCGGCCCTGGCCGCGAAGAAGATAGCTAAGTTCGGCGCGGCTGTTGTGCTGTGCCGTACCCCGCTCACAGGCGAATACGACCCGGGAACGGCAAGCCCGGGCCAAGGGGTCGAAGTGCGCCACCCGTGCAAGGCCGTGCTTTCCCTGCCCGGCAGCATATGCTCCGGCGTCAGGTTCAATGACGGCTCCACCGTGCTTGCAGGCGATAAAATCGCCATCCTCGGCGTACCCGAGATGCCGTTCATCCCGGCTGTTGGCGATACCTTGGAGATCAAAGGCGAGTCCTGGACCGTGGTGCAGGAAATGCACGTGCAGCCTGGCGGTGAATACGTGCTGTTCAAGGTGCTGGTGCGCAAATGAGCATGCCCTTGCTCAACTATCTGCCTACCGGAGAGGCGTGACGTGGCCGGAGCGTTCTCCAGAGACATCAGCGCGTGGGTAAAGAAGGCGGGTGGGGACATGGTCGCCGTTGTGCGCACCGTCTGCTTTACGATCAGTGCCCGCGTTATCATGCGCACGCCCGTGGATACGGGCCTTGCCCGCTCCGGCTGGATGCCGAGCATAGGTGCCCCCGATTTAACCCACCCTGATCCGCGTGGTGAAAACGAAGCGGAAGGGTCCGCGCAGGAGTCGAGAGATCGCCTTCGCCCGGTGCTCGACGGATACGACCCTGCGGCGCAGAACTCGTTCTTCTTCACCAACTCCGTGAAGTACATCGTCCCGCTGGAATACGGGCACAGCAAACAGGCTCCGCAAGGCATGCTCAGGCTCACGGTGGCCGAGTTCGCCACCGTCACGACAGAGGCCGTCAATACCGTGAACAATGGCGGGGCCGCGCTGTGAAGACCCCCACCCCGGAAATACGGCAATGCCTGGAGGTGCGGCTTGTCGGACTGCTTCCCGGCCTGGGCCTGGCTAAATCCGATGTGGCTTGGACCAACATGGTCTTTACGCCCAAAACGGATCGACTCTACCTGCGCCCCACACTCATGCTGAACCCCACGGAAACGCGCAGCCTTGGCCCGAACGGCTTTGAGCAGATCCAGGGAATTTTCCAGGTCGACGTTTTCGGGGTGCTGAATACCGGCCCCGGCGCCACGGAAGAGATAGCGCGCGGCCTTGTGGACGCTTTCCGGGGCGGCACAACGCTTACCTGCCGCGGCTGCGAGGTGCGGATAACCAAGGCGTATGCCGGTACGGCCAGGAAAGACGGCGAGAGGCTGCACGTACCCGTGTCCGTGGTCTGGTACTGCTACGCACAAAAATAACCATGCGGGGCTGCCCGCAGGAGGAAAAGGAATGGCTACTTTCGCTTCCGGCTCCGGTTTCGGGGTCACCTACGTCAAAGAGGCACAGTTCGGGGTAACCCCGCCCAGTCCGGAAATGCGCCGACTGCGCATCACCAGCAGCTCCATTGAGGTGAGCAAGGACGGGTTCCAGTCCAATGAACTTCGGCCTGACCGGCAAATTTCCGATTTCCGGCAAGGCACCTACAAAGTCGGCGGGGATGTAGGCATAGAATTTTCCTTTGCCGAGTTCGACGACATTCTGGCCGCCGCCGTGGGCGGCAAATGGCAGGAGAACCCCGATGCGCCGGGACAACAGGTCTTGGTTGCCGGGATAGAGGAAACGAGCTTCACCATTGAGCAGGAATACACCAAGCTCAACGGGGAAAAGTTCGAGCGCTTTACCGGCATGAAGGTGGGCACGCTCTCCATTTCCGTGCCCGTGAACAATATGGTTACCGGCAAGATCGGTTTTACCGGCGCGGATGCCACCGTGGAGGCCGCGCCGCTGGATACCGACCCCACCGCCAGTTTTTCCTTTTCGCCCTATGACGGCCTGACCGGCAAGCTGCTTGAAGGCGGCATTCCCAACGCTGTGGTCACATCCGTGGAAATCAGCATCAACAACGGGCTGGACCCCAAGTTCATTCTTTACCAGAAGGGCGCGGCGGGCATTACCGAGGGCCGGATCAACATCACCGGCACCGTGTCCGCCATTTTCGACAGCATGGAAATGCTCAAAAAATTCCTGGAGGAAAAGGCGTCCAGCCTGGCGCTGACCTTTGGCGACGGCATAACCAGCTCGTACACGCTCACCCTGCCGCGCATCAAGTACACCGGCGGCAGCAAGCCCGTGGACGGGGAAGGCACCATTGCGCTCTCCATGCCCTTTCAGGCCATTTTGGACCCCTGCACCGGAACCAACATCCGCATTGACCGCATCCCCGGGCCCCAGGCCGCGCCCTGCGTCATCACCTATGTCGCTGACGAACTGCACGAAAGCGCCGCCACCCCCGACACCATTGAAACCGTGATTACCGCTGAAGTCAGCGGCGGCGAAGACGGCGGCAAGTTCTTTGCCGGGACGGTGGGCCAGCAGATTCCGGGCGCACGCTGGACGGACGTGCCCGTCGGCCTTGTCGGCTCAGTCATCAAGCGGAGCGATACCGAAGCGGAAATAACCCTCACCGGCACCGCGGATGCGACCCTGACGCCTGGCACCGTGACCTTGGAGTTCCCGGCGAAGTCCTTTGTTGACGGCTACTGCAAGTGCACGAATGACGCCATAACCGGCAAGAGCAAGACCTTTACCATCGTCCCGGCGTAAGCGGGGCGCAAACATGCCGCCCGTTTTTTTTGCGGGGCGTAAACACAGGAGATTTGCATGGATACGAACATGACGGCCAGCGCGACGGAAACAACGGGATTCGACTTGGGGCAGATTGCCCAGGCCGCGATTGATAAAGCGTGGGCCACTATCACCCACCCGGTTACGGGGGCGCCCACCGATATGCGGATTCAGGTGGCCAGCCCGGATTCCGACCTCTACAAGCGCATTGACCGCAAGATCAAGAACCGCAGCCTGACCGTCATGCAGAAAACACGAGGCAGGCCCGTGAGCATTGAGGCCATGGACGCCTCCGGTCTGGAGCTGCTGGTGGGCATCACCGTTGGCTGGGAAGGCGCGCGCCAGGATGGCCGCGACCTGGAATGCAACGAGGAAAACACCCGCATGCTCTACACCAAGTTCCCCTTTATCCGGGAGCAGGTTGACACCTTTGTGGGTGACCGCGCCAATTTTTTCTCCAGCTAGAGGAGGAACTGCGGGAGGCTATGAGGCGGCACGTCCGCCTTGTGGCCCCGCGCAAGGACGGGTCACGGCTGCTGGACCACCTGTCAGCCACAGTGCCCGAAGGCGGTGAATGGCCGGAGGAATACCCGCTTCCGGAGGTACCGGAAGCCGGAACGGACTTGTGGGACTGGTTCTGGGATATCCGCGCCGGGGTACCAAGCGGATTCAACGGGCCTGACGTTATCGCGCACACGGAACTGGAAGCCTGGGCGCGGCTCACACGCACAACACTACAGCCCGTTCATATCCGCCTGCTGCGGGCGCTGGATCAACAGTTCATCAGCAGCCACAGCGAGATAAGGGCGAAGAAGGGATAACGGGAGGCGACCATGGACTTAGCTGTACTCGGACTTGAGGTCCGCAGCGACGGTGTCGCGGTCGCCTCCACTCGTCTGGACGATCTCCAAAAAAGCGCCGCCACCGCAGAAAAATCCACGGACAATCTCAAGGCGTCCATGGGGGATCTGCAAAAGACCTCCGAAACCACCCAAAAAGCCACTGACAGGCTTTCGGCCTCCCTTGAAAAGCTGGTGAAGTTCGCCGCCGGGCTGTTCGCTTTAAACAAAATAGTCGACTACACCAAGGGTTTTGCCACAGCCGCCGCGAACGCGCAGGCGCTAGGCATGGCAATGGAGCAGGCGGGCCAGCGCGCCGGGTATTCCGCCGCTGAAATGGCGAAGTTCGATAGAATATTGCAAAATGCCGATATTTCCATCAGCGCGTCGCGACAGCAGCTTACAGCGCTTGCGGCCGCTGAAGCTGACCTTCAAAAAACAACGCAGCTTGCATCAGCCGCGCAGAATCTTTCCATCACATCGACAAAAAGCGCCACAGAGGCGTTTAAGGGACTGACCAAGGCCATTTTAAGCGGGCACAGCGAAACGCTGTCCACGATGGGCCTGACGGTAAACTTTGATAAGGCATACAAAGAACTCGCCAAGACGTTAGGCAAGACATCCAGCGCGTTGACCGAAAATGAAAAAGTTACGGCGCGCATGAACGCCACGCTGGAATCCGCCGCCAAGCTCACTGGAACGTACACCGCCACAATGGAGTCCGCTGTCACGAAGTGGGGCGGAATTCAGGCCATGTTTGAAAGCCTTGAGGCATCTCTCGGGCAAATAACGCTTCGGCCGCTTGGCGATGCCTTAGACGCTATTGGCGTGCGCCTGCGCGAATTCCACGCCTATATAACCGAACTGTCCGCAGACGGAACGCTTCAGAAATGGGGCGAAAACCTCAGCGCCGCTCTCGCGTTCGTCGCCAATAATTTCAACGTCCTGCTGGTTGCGCTGACAACGTATGTCTCTGCGCAGTCTTTGGCTTCGAGCATTATAGGCAAGTCCATCACTGAATACGCGAAATATACGAGTGTTGTGGACGCGCTCAAGACGGCATTGATAGGCAAGAACGTTGTGAACCTCGCCGCCCTGGAAACCGAGGCTCAAATAACGAGGGAAGCGTCCAAAGCGATTGCCGCAGAAATCGCTCAAAAAGAGGCGGCGCTATCCACCACCTACGTCCGCTCCGCTAGCGTCAACCTGCAAAAAGAGATTATCGCGCTCAAGAAAATAGAAACTGTGGTCAACGGTGAGCAGGCGACGGCGGAAAATGCCCTTGCCGCCGCCAAGGCCAGGACCGATCTGGCAAGCAAGAGTCTGCTCACTACGTTGCTGAATTTGGCAAAGAATCCCTTCTTGTGGGCCGGTGTGGCTGTCGGCGCTCTCGCCCTGCTCTGGAACAAGCTCCAGGAGGGCAATAAAGCCATTCAGGACGGCGCGCGGCTGTTTGACGACATGCGGCGCTCCGCGCAGGGTGCCACGGCCTCTATCGAAAGTCTGACCGAGGCCCAGCAGAAAAACATACAGCTTGGCCTACAGCAAGAGCTGAAAAAGGTTACCGAGGAATACGAAAGGCAGAAACGGCTTTTCGAATCCTACGAGCCTCCCAGCATGGAGCAAATCGAACAGCAAACGCAGTTCGTCGAAGAATACAAGGATCAGTGGGACGACTTTAACCAGGTGTTGGGCGATGTCGATGACCGCATGAAGGACCTGGAGAAGTCCACTGGCGGCGCAAGCGAGAAAATGAAGGGCATGTGGGACGCGATGAGGGCCCAGATGTCCGCGACGGCTTCCGCGTCCGAACAACTGAACATCTTGATGTCCACTTTGAACGCTCTTCAAGAAATGCAGTTGGCCGGCAATGCTTCCCCGGTGCTCCAGGAAATGATTGATCGGATTAAGGCCATGTATGCCTGGACCGAAAAGCTGGCGCAGGCGCAGGATGCTGTCGGTAAATCCGTTTATCAAAGCAAGGGAGCAGTCGATTTACTAGGCGCTTCATATGCCCAGTTGCAAGAGCAGATTGACAAGGTTCTGGCATCGGAGAAAGCCAGCTTCGCCACCACGGCAGAAGCCGGGGCTTTCCTGGAAAAGACCTTAAAAAATACGAAGGCTCTGAAGGACATCGAGGAGCAGCGCAACAAAGAGCGCATTCATGCTGCGATAGCCATGCTCGAGCATTTGAAAACAGAGCAGGAATACGAGATCGCCAGAATTCAACGCCGCACAGTCATGGCGACGATGGATGCCCAGGAGGCTGTCATCCAAGCCAATGCGGCACAAACCAGATTAAGCGCCCTGGCCGAATATCTCAAAGGCACTCAGGTTGAGGCCGATCTAAAGGTTGAAATCGCGCTTTTAGATGCCAAGGCGGCAAAGGCCGAAGAAGACCGGGCGCGGCTTCAAGCCGCTGCCGTGGAAGCTCAAAAGAAGCTATTGGATCTGGCAAAAAAAATTGATGCCTATTCCGCTGGCGCAAAACAGTTCGGTGTCAGCAAATCCGAAGCCAAAGCCGCCGAAAAATTAAGCACTGAAATCAAGGAAACCGAAGCCAGGATCAAGTCGCTCAAAGAAGCGATGGAGGGTTGGTCCCTGGAGCCGATGGCTCGTGAGCAGCGTAAAATTACGCTGGAATACGACAAGCAAATGGCCGCGGCGCAGAAGATCAAAGATCTCCAATTGCGCGGCCTGAAAGAGCAAGAGGCCGAACTCACGAAGCAATACAAGCTCAAAGAGCTTGAGCGCCGGGAAGAGGAAAAACAGCTTCAAAATGCTCAGGAAAAATTAAATTTCTACCGCAGACTGGAGGAGCTTTCCGGGCAGTACGGTCTCTCTTTGGAGTTCCAGAACGAGGTACTTCAGATGCAGGCTGACCTGTACATGAAGATCCGGGGCATCCCCAAAGAAATGGTGGATGAGTGGGTTCGGCTGGAAAAACTTCAGCTTTCCCACGAGGGCATAGACGGCATCACCCGGGCCATGACCAAATTTGTTGCCGAGGCCAGCAACGCCGCAAAGCAACTTGAATCCATATTTTCCACCGCCATCCGTGGAATTGACAGCGGCTTCCAGAGCATGTGGGAAAAGTTTTTCGAGGACGGCAAGCTGTCGCTGGACAGCTTCTCTTCGTTGTTCAAGAAGTTCCTGGCCCAGCTCGCCCATTATGCGCTCACCCAGCCCATTACCGTCTACCTGGCCCAGAGCGTGCAGGGCATGCTTGGGCTTGGCGGTTCCGGCTCCAACAGCCTCATGGGCGGCGTCACCAGTCTGTTTTCCGGCAGCGCGGGCGGCGCGTCAGGCGGCAGCCTCGGCAACTACCTCAGCGGCGCAAAATCGCTGTACGACTACGGCAGCAAGGCCTGGAATTACGCCAGTGATTTTTTTGCCGGAACCGGAATGGGCAACTTCGGTGGCGCGGGCAGCTTGTATGAGGGGATAGGCACCGCACAGGGCATAGCGGAGGCCGTTGCGTACAGCGACAGCTTTACGGCGGCCATGGAAGCCGGAGCCACGGCGGCGGAAGCAATGGAGGTTGCCTCGTCCGCCGCCGCATCCTCAGCGTCCAACATGGCCACCGCAGCATCGTCGGCATCCGGAGCAATGGCCGGTTTTGCCGGGGTGGTCGGCTCTGTCATCACCCTGGCCACTGTTGCCGCCAAGGGCCAGGCCTCCAAAACCATGTCCACCTATGGCGGTCTGGTGGCTGGGGCGGCTATCGGCTCCATTGGCGGCCCGATCGGCGCTGGTATCGGCGCGGCCCTGGGCGCGCTGGTTGGCTCGCTTTTCGGCGGCGGAGGCCGCAATAAAGACGCCGTCCGCGTTCAATCCCTGCTCAACCTGACCAACGACCAGGCCTTCCTGAGCGGCTCGGCCATGCAGAATATTGCCGAACTGCAGCAGGGGAAAGACGGTTTCGCCACGGAAGCCGGGAATTACCTCACCTTCACCCGCTCCAACAAAAGCGACCCGGACGTGTGGGATTCCGCCTACGACCTGCGCACCGTCACCAACGCCGCCATGGATTACATCCTCACCACGACGAAAGAAGTGGCGGACATTATCCCGGAATCCATCCGGGAACAGTGGTGGAACAGCGCGGCCATGCAGGAAACCATGTCCTTCGGGGGCACCTGGAAAGACAAGAACATCACCGCCGAAAACTTCCAGGAATGGGCCAACGACGTAGCCAAAGACGTGCAAAAGCAATGGGCCAAAGGCTTCCTGGAAATTGATTTCAGCGACTGGGAATACGCCGGGAAACTGGTTGTGGACCAGCCCCAGCTGCGCGGCGAGCTCACCCAGGACCTGGTGAAGGCCGTTGACAACATGCAATCCACGGGCGTGGAAGCGCTGCGGGACATCGTCAACAACCAGAGCCTCGTTGACCTGCTGCACGCGGAAATCATGCGCACCCAGCCGGAATGGACGAAGGACCTGTACCTCACCGGCGAACAGCGCCTGGAAATGAACACGCCGGAATACATTCGGGGTGTTTTGGAAAAAGAGCTTGCCAAGTGGGATTCCGAAATTTCCGCCAGGGAAGCCAAGTACTACATCGACGACAACGGCGAGCAGATCCGCATCCAGGCAGAAGAGGCGGACAAAGACCGCCTGACCGGCCGGGAAATCGTGGTCAGCCTGTTCGACATGGTGCGCGGGAAATTGGGCAGCAACAACACCGGCCCGGACTTCAACTGGATCACCATGGACAACCTGGCGGACAACCTGCATGAAATCCAGGCCAGCCAGTTTGACGACGTCCAGGCCGCGTTTGACAAGTTCATTGCGGCGCTTTCCGGCATGGCCACCATAGAGTCGATCATCAGCAACATCGAAAACCCGGTGGAACCCATCAGCCAATGGGTTACGGATGCGCTCGCCGCCGTGGAGCAAATGAACGCCCACCAGGCGGAATACCTGGACAACACCGGCTGGACGGACGAGGCCATTGCGGAAGTCATGGGCCGCTACCGTTCCGCCGTAACGCAGAGTTTCCTGGATCAGATCGACGAGGCCCTGAACCCGCTTTCAGACCTCCAGGCCAGGACAAAGGAGCAAATCGACACCGTCAATGAATGGATCAAGGCCCTGGACATCTTGGGCGCCACGGAAGAGCAGATCGCGCAAATCGAGGCCGTGCGCGCCAATATCCAGCAGAGCCTTCTGGATCAGGCCCGCCAGATCGTCAACCCGGTCACGCAAATCGTGTCCGCCGTGGACTCGGTAAACGCCGCCTTTGATGACTTGATCGGCGCCATGGAAATCGCGGGCAGTTCCATCAGTGACGTGATAGAGGCCGAGCACCTGCGCGTGGAAGCCATCAACGCCGCGCGCCTGGCCCTGACCCAGCCGTTTTATGACGACCTGACGCTCCGCGCCATGACAGCGGCCGGGGCCGACACCACCGTTGCGCAGCAGAATATAACCCACCGCGACCAGCTCTCGACGGCGAAAAACACGTTTGGGGCGGGCAGCATAGAGTACGAGGCGCTTTTGGCGGTCCAGGAAGCGGAAAAGATGAAGACGGCTGCGGATCAAGCCGCAGCCTGGCTGGCTGAGCTCGAGTCCCAACTCAAGGGATTCTCTGATGCCGCTAAAAGCGCCGCCAGTGCCGCCGAAGCCGCCCGCCTCGCTTTCGTTAAGGGCCTGATCTCCGACCTCGACAGCGCCGAAAGCGGCATCAAGAAGGCCGTGGACGCCTGGGCCAACGCCGCCAAAAGCGCTTGGGAAACGGCGGCCAAGGCTCTTCTCTCCTCACTCCAGTCCGAACTCTCGGCAAATCAGGCCCTGGCCGACCGCATGAGCCAGGCCCGGAGCAACCTGTGGACCGACACCAGTCTGAACCAGGCGGATACGGTGTACGGTTCCGCCAAGGCCGAAATTGAGCGCCTGTACGCCTCTGCACAGGCAGGGGATAAGGATGCAGCAACCCAGTTCGCGTCCAAGGCCAAGTCGTTCCTGGATTCCAGTTACGGCTATCAGGGCGAATACAGCGACTACATCAAAGATTTTGACGATGTGCAGGCCATGCTGCGCACCTTGGAGAATGAAGCGCTGTCCCAGGTGGACGCGCTCCAGGCCGAAATTGACCTTTTGCAGGAGCAGCTTGACCAGCAGAGCAAAACCAATCGCACCCTGGATGAACTCCGCGCCGACATGATCGCGGCCCGGGCGGAATATGAGCGCGCCCACGCTGAGCAGATGGCCGCGTATGAGCGCTGGGGCTTTGAGGAACTGGGCAACGACCTGGCCGCCTTGGAGGCCGCGTACTATGCGGCCGTGGAGTTGTGGATCAATGCGCAAAAGGCCATTGACGAGGCCATTCTGGCGGGCATCACCACCCAAATGGAAATCGACAGCCTGCGCGTGCTGAGCAAGATGGATGAACTGAAAGCCGCTATGGAAGCCGCGAATGCTGCCAGCGCGGCCGCCAGTTCCCAGGCGAACGATGCTGCATTACTGGCGGCCATAGAGGCTGCAAAAGCACTGTCGGGTGCGGCAAATCAAGCCGCCCTAGACGCGGCGCTTGCCGCCCTGGAAAAGGTCTCCAAGGCGGAAGAGGCGTCCAAGGGCTCGTCCCTGTACCAGGGCAAATACAACAGCCCGTATGAACTGCTGGAGGCCAAGGCCAACGCCATGAACGAGGGGCGGACGTTACGGGCAGACCAGAGTGCAGGCGGATGGACCGCGAACAGTGTCATGGACGCGATCACCCGCGACGGTTTGACCCTGGATGAATGGTACCGGAAGTACGGCAAGCTGGAAGGGTTCGCCACGGGCGGTATCGCCACGGCTGGCCTCGCGCTGGTGGGTGAAGATGGGCCGGAAATTGTGAATCTTTCGCAGCGGGCCGGGATATTCCCCGCCGATGTGACCAGGGCGCTTCTGTCCATGCCTGCGGCCGGCACTGACGGCGACAGCCGGGCCGAAATAGCCATGCTGCGCGAACAGAACGCCCGGAGTGAGCGGCTACTTCAAGCCGTCCTGGCCAAGCTCGCGGCTATCGAGAAAAACACCAAGGGCGGCAAGCAAGTTCTGGAGCAAATCGCGGATGAGGGCATCGGCACCTATGAGCAAAAAAGCGCGGGGAGCAATGCCCCCGTGAAAAAGACGGAGTTTGCGAACTGATGCAAGCGATCATCCCCCAACCCCTGAGCATCCTGAATGAACCCGTGCCCGAAAACGAGGCTCCGCTGTGGGACGAAAACACAGAGTACCAGGAAGGCGCGAAGGTCATCGATAAGCACTATGTCTATCTGGCGCTGACGGAAAGCCAGGACAAAGAGCCTTCCGGCAACTGTGACATGGAAGGTGCGCCCTGGCGCACCGTTTCCATCACCAACCAATACGCCTGCCTGGACATTTACCGCGCGACGCAGACCGTGGCCATGGAAGGGCAAACCGAGGTAGCTATCACGGTGCCCTTCGTGCGCCCGGCGACAGGGGTCGGGTTGCTGAACATAAAAGCCACCTCTCTGCGCGTCACCCTGAAAGACGGTGACGGCGAAATAGCCTGGGACAGCGAAGAAAAAAGCCTGCTCCGGGATTCTGAGTCCTGGTGGGATTACTACTTCGGAAAGCGGCGCGAAGAAACCGACCTGGTTTTGGCGGGCATTCCCCCGATCACGGGCGAGTTGACCATCACCCTCACCGGCCCGCGCCCGGCTATCGGGTCCATCATCGTCGGGGAGCGGGTTATCCTGGGCCAGACCCAGTACGGCGCGCGAAGCGGCTTTATCGACTACTCCGTCAGCGGGACTGACGCCTTCGGCAACGAGGTGTGGGTGAAGCGGCGCAACGCGCGGCGGGGCACGTTCCCCGTCTTTCTGGACCCCAAAGACATGGACCATGTGCAGGCGCGCCTGTCCGAGCTTTCCGGCAACCCGGCCCTGTGGATCGGGGATGACGGCACCGGCTTCCAGTGCATGATAATTTTCGGCTTCCTGAAAGAATACGAGGCGGGCCTTGATACCTGGGGCCGCGCCACCGCCACCTTTGACGTGAGAGGGATAGTGTAATGGCATTCGACCCCATCAAAAAAGTGCAGCCCATAACCGAACCCTTGGCGCTCAAGGATTCCGGCGACCCGGAACGGTTCAACCGCGCGGCAGAGAGCAACTTGAAGGACATGAAAGCCTTGGCCGACGGCCTGAACGCGGACTTCATCCCCAAGGTCAACGGGGTTGCTGAGCAGGTCGACACGATTCTGCCCGAACTGGACAGCGTCGCGGCCGTGGGCAAGAACATGCCCGCCGTGCTCACCGTGGCGCAACGCGCGGCCAATGTGGACAAGGTGGCGGACAACATCGCGGACGTGAACGCCGTGGCCGCCGTGGCTCCCCAGGTCAAAACCGTTGGTCAGCACATCGCGGCGGTAAACACGGCTGCGGCCAATATGCCCACCATCATCGACGCGCCCGCAGCCGCAACGGCAGCGGCAGGTTCGGCCACGGCAGCCGCATCCAGCGCAACAGCGGCAGCGGGCAGCGCGGACAGTGCGGCGTCCAGCGCCACGGAAGCCACGGCCCAGGCGCAGGCGGCGGCCCAAAGCGCCACCAACGCGGCCGGCAGTGCGGATATCGCCCTTGGCGCACAGCAGGACGTTGCGGCGATGCAGCAGGATGTGCGGGAGATGCACGATACGTTGCTGGACGGTGCCACCCCTGAAGCGGAACCAAACTTGCCGCCGCTCCGTGATGCTAATGCCCTGTTTAAG
>JAVBNC010000013.1:0-4008 GCA_031551765.1 Desulfovibrionaceae bacterium | reverse complement strand
ACCCCGAGGTGTACGCGCGCTGGGGGGTGTAGAATGCCTCCGGCGGCCAAAGAGGGCGCTGCCCTCTCTGGACTCTCCCGCCAAGGGGCGCGCCCCTTGGAACCCGTTCAGGGTGGATAGAAAGGTGGTACGCGTCTGGTTTGGGTGCTGGATTGGCAGGCTGAAAAGGGTGCGACAAAACAAGACGGCTCTCCGTTTCATCAACGGAGAGCCGTATGTTACTTTTCAAGTCAAATCACTCCGCTACTTTGCTGCGGCCAAAGCATCCTGGCGCGTCAATGCCGCCAGCGTCCCCGCATCGTTGCGCACTATGTTGCGGATCATATTCGCATAAATAGCGGGCAGCGCGTCTTTTATATTATCGTAGGGTATTCTGTTAAGGTTTTGGAAGCCCATTTTAAAGGGAACAACCTGCTCCGCCACGACTTGCTTTGAACTTAACAGTTTTCCGGACGAATCTTTGACCTGCACGGCCAGCTTGTGCCATACCCGGCAGCTGTTGTAGCAGTCAAAGTTGTAATCCTCTATGGAAACACGGAGAGACCTTTCAGCCCCTTGGTCTGTAACGGTGAACCCCGCGTCAACCAAGTCCGCTGTCAAATCGCGTTTAATTTGATTGGCCAGGGGCATCTCCCCCTCTGTCAGGACATAGCCGGACTCTCCAAAAGTACTTCTCTGTATGCCCATGAAGTACGGCTGCTGCTTTCCGGAAAGAATAACCGGGCGGTTGTCCTCCACGGAAACCGACACGGGATACAGGCCCGCTACTTTCCCGGCGCTCCCCACGGGCATATATGCCACGTCAAGGTGATATATTTGGTGCTGGATGCACCCCGTCAGTCCCAAAACCGCCACCGCCGCCAGAACGAGAAGAATTTTACGCATGGTCCGCCCCTTTTACAGTTTTGTGGAACTTGTCGTATAATCAGAGGCAAAACCGTACTTATCAAAATCAATAATAAGCGCCTGCCCCCCTCTTCCGCGTCCGTCAGTCCAAATGTAGCGGGCTGTCCCGTCATTGCTTTTTTTTATGCTTGCCGGCTTTCCAAAAATAAGCTCGGCGTCTTGGGCCGTGGTTTGCCCGATGGTAATTTTATGCGCATTCGTCAAGAGATCCTTTTGCACCGGTCGAGAGCGCGAACACCCCCCTGCCGTCAACCCCAGAACCGCCGTCACCGCCAGAATAAGAAAAATTTTGCGCATTCAGGTTCCTCTTTGGGTATCAACCGGCTGCCTTTTATCAATCACTCGCCGCTTCTGCCGCCGCGGCTTCCTCTTCCTGGGCGGGGGTGCGGATGCACTGCACAAAGGCCAGGGCGGTCAGGGCTATGACTATGCCCATCACGAACGGGATTCTGTAGTCCACCATCCAGAGTATGCCGCCCGCTATGGGCAGGATCACGGCGGTGATGTGGTTGACGGTCTGGCCCACGGCCATGCTGGGGGCTATGTCCTTGGGGTCGCCTATTTTCTGGAAAAAGCTGCGGATGGCCATGGAAAAGTTGGTGAACAGCTGTTCCACAATGTACAGCCCGGCCACCAGCAGCTTGCTGTCCGTGACGCAGTAGGCCAGGAAAATGAGCGCCAGCACAAAGTACTTGCCGGAAAGCAGCTTGCGCTCGCCTATGTCGTTGATGGCCTTGCCGATCAGCGGGTTCAGGAACCAGTTGATGGTGTTGTTGAGCACGAACAGGCCCAGCATTTCCTGCACGGAAAAATGGAAGTGCTGCACCAGCAGAAAAATGGAAAAGGTGCCGAAAATATGGCGGCGCGCGCCGGAAAGCGCCGTAAGCACGTAAAACAGCCAGTAGCGCTTGCGCATGACCATGCTTTTGCGCTGCACGGGCATGCCTTCCTGTTCCGGCTTCTGGAAAAAGCCCCACAGGCCGCCCACCAGGGCTATGCTGCCCGCCAGAATGAACAGCACCTTGAAAGGCAGGTGCAGCACGCTCACCAGGCCGAAAGTCAGAATGCCTATGAACAAACTCCCGGCCGCCGTGGCGCTGCGTATCTTGGCCATGACCAACGGGGCTTCGCGTAACGAAAAATACTGCAGGCTCAGGGACTGCACCGTGGCTTCGTAGTAGTGGAAGCCGAAGGACATGAACACGGCGGTAAGCAGCACGCCCCAAAAGGTGGGGAAAAAACCCGTGGCCAGGGTGCCCAGGCCGGTACAGCACACGGCCACCACCATCAGGGTGTGCTCTTTCATGAACAACAGGCAGAGAATGACGCCGATGGACAGCAGGCCCGGCACTTCACGCATGGCGTGAATGACGCCGGTCTGCTCTCCGGTGACCTTCACCACTTCCACGGCGAAGTTGGTGTACATGGCCGTCCAGCCCTGCTGGGCCACGGCCGAGGCAAAGGTCAGAAACACCAGAAAACGGAACATGGGGCGGGAAGCTATATCCGAGTAAGCGTTCATGAGGGAACCCTCGAAGAAAAAAGACGGCTTCGGAAATTCTGGGCCGGCCTCTCTCTATCACAGGCGTATGGCTTTCACCAGAGGGAAAACACCATGCGGAAACATATCATAATATACTGTATTACAATACTTTTATACGATGCCGTGTTCCAGTGCAACATAAAAACGCAAACGGCTGTTTCAGAGCGCGCAAAACGGGCCGGAAAGCGGGAATTCCCGCTTTCCGGCCCGCCAAAACAGGGGGGGAGCGCGTTTACTTCACGCTGTCCATGTGCTCAATGAGCTGCAGGACCTTGTTGGAATAGCCCCATTCGTTGTCATACCAGGAAACCAGCTTGACAAAGGTATCGGAAAGCTGGATGCCCGCGAGCTTGTCAAAAATGGAGGTGCGGGGGTCACCGATAAAGTCGCTGGAGACCACTTCCTCGTCGGTGTAGCCCAGAATGCCCTTGAGCTCGCCTTCGGAGGCTTTTTTCATTTCGGCGCAGATCTCTTCATAGGTGGCGGGCTTTTTCAGGTTCACGGTCAGGTCCACCACGGAAACGTCCAGGGTGGGCACGCGGAACGCCATGCCGGTGAGCTTGCCGTTCAGTTCCGGAATAACCTTGCCCACGGCCTTGGCCGCGCCCGTGGAAGAGGGAATGATATTCCCGGAAGCCGCGCGGCCGCCGCGCCAGTCGTTCTTGGAGGGGACGTCCACGGTTTTCTGGGTGCCGGTGGTGGCGTGCACCGTGGTCATCAGGCCTTCGGCAATGCCGAACTTGTCGTTGATGACTTTGGCCAGCGGCGCCAGGCAGTTGGTGGTGCAGGAAGCGTTGGACACGATGTCCATGTTCGGCTTGTACGCGTCCAGGTTCACCCCGCACACGAACATGGGCGCGTCTTTGGAAGGCGCGGAAATAATGACTTTCTTGGCCCCGCCTTTCAGGTGCGCGCCGGCCGTTTCCATGGTGGTGAACACGCCGGTGGATTCCACAACATAATCCGCGCCGCAGGCTTTCCAGGGAATGGCGGCGGGGTCTTTTTCCGCATAGAATTTCACTTCATGGCCGTTCACGATAATGGAATTGTCGGTATGCTTGATATCGCCCTTGAACTGGCCGTGCACGGTGTCGTAGCGCAGCATATACGCGCAGTAGTCCGGGCTCATGAAAGGATCGTTGATCCCCGTGAACTCGATGGCCGGGTTGCCAAGACCCGCCCGGAACACCAGCCGCCCGATGCGGCCAAAGCCGTTGATGCCAACTCTGATCTTTTTCATCGTCGTATCCTTGTGGCTGCGCCCGCGCCCAAATGCCGGCCAATGCCGAAAGCGCGGGTCGTTACTGACGCGTATCCTTGCAGCGCCTGGGGCGGACCGCCTCCGCGACGCAACGCTGCCCCTCCACTATATGCATTTGCAAGGCGGGTGGCTAGAGGCTGCGGCCATTTATAACGGACCGGGGCTGTCCTTTTTGCGCCGCAAAAGAATTGCGGCAAACGCGGCGGGGGCGGGGGAGACGGAGAGAAAAGTGATGACCCCCGCCGGAGGGTTTGGTTTTTTTGTTTTTTATAGGCAAAAGGCCCGGGGGGGGGTTGTG
>JAVBNC010000043.1:0-14898 GCA_031551765.1 Desulfovibrionaceae bacterium | reverse complement strand
CGCGGAAAGCGCCAGAGATATGATTTTTACAAGGCATGCACACTATCGTGTGCTGTGCGGTCACGCACAAGAGGGAAGATACGTAAAGAAAAGCATATCAGTATGGCGGCATTGCTTTTTACCTGGCGCGCACGGGCGGCGCCGCGCTTCGCTCCGCACCGCCGGAGCGGTTCATCCGAACGGATATTTTCAATGGCGAAATGCCCTGAACGGCAAAGCCCGCCGGGCGCCATGCCGTGGCGGGCTTTGCCGTGGTTCGGGAACAGGCTTCGGGCGGGGGCTTTCGTCCCACGGCCTTCCAGCCCCGCGCAGAGACGGCGGGCAAAGCCCGCGGCTGAGGTCCTCTGACGTAAAACCACTACAGACAGTAAGCTGCCATAGCGCTTGCCACAGAGCGGAATCATGTATACACAACCCCCCACATTTCACTAAACGTTTAACACACGAGGGTGTTATGCTCGGAATTTTGATCGCGCTGGCTGTTCTCGGCGTGACGGGCTACTTTATCCTGACCAAGGCCAAGCCGCAGGTGGTGCTGCTTTCTTCCGGCATACTGCTGATGGCCATGGGCACGTACCTGGGCGCCGGGGATATTTTCCCGCCGGGCAAGGGCACGGGGTCCATGTTCCTGGATATCTTTGAAAAGATCCGGGCCATTCTGGTCAGCCGCGCCGGGGGCCTTGGCCTGCAGATCATGGCCGTGGGCGGCTACGCCCGCTACATGGACAAAACCGGGGCCAGCCGGGCCATGGTCCAGATACTCAGCCAGCCGCTCAAATTGCTGAAATCCCCTTACCTGGTGCTGGCGGGCACCTACGCCATAGGCCAGGTCATGGCCCAGTTCATTACCAGCGCTTCCGGGCTGGGCATGCTGCTCATGGTCACCCTGTACCCCACGCTGATCAGGACCGGGGTGAGCCGCCTTTCCGCTGTCGCCGCCATTGGCACCACCATGGCCATTGAGTGGGGCATTTCCGAGAGCAACACCATTTTCGCGGCCCAGGTGGCCGACATGCCGGTGGCGGAGTACTTTTTGAACTACCAGCTCACCGTGGGCTGTTCCGTCATTCTGGCCGTGGCCGTGGCCCATTTCTTCACCCAGCGCTGGTTTGACAGCCGCATGGCCCCGGAAGAGAACGTGACCGTGGAAGACAAGCAGCTGGAACTGCCGCCGCTCTACTACGCCGTTTTCCCCACCCTGCCCCTGGCCCTGGTGGTGGCCTTTCTGGTGTTCACCGGCAAAAGCGTCAACCTGGTCACGGTGATCATGATCTGCATTTTCGTGACCATGATCGCGGACTTTCTGCGCACGCGCAAGCTGCGCGAGACCTTTGCGGACATCCAGTCCTTTTTCGAAGGCATGGGCGCGCAGTTCGCCAACGTGGTCACGCTGATCGTGGCCGGCGAAACCTTCGCCCACGGCCTGGTGACCATAGGCGCGGTCAAGGCCGCCATTACCGGGGCGCAGAACTCCGGGTTCGGCGGCATAGGCATTCTGATCATTATGGTGGCCATCATTTCCGCCTGCGCCATTCTGATGGGTTCGGGCAACGCGCCCTTCTTCTCCTTTGCCAGCCTGATCCCCAATATCGCCACCAGCCTCAGCATTTCGCCGGTGGTGATGATCATGCCCATGCACTTCGCCACCTCGCTGGCGCGGGGCGCTTCCCCCATCACGGCGGTTATCGCGGTGACCAGCGGCATGGCCGGGGTTTCGCCCTTCGACGTGGTCAAGCGGACCATGATCCCGCTGGCCGTGGGCATGGTGGTGAACCTGGCCGTGACCATCATGCTGTTTTATTGATACGGGCAACCCGCAAGACGGCGCCGGAACGCCGCGAAAAGCCCCCCGCCCCGCGGGGGGCTTGACATACAGGGGTTTGCTGCCGACTTTCTGACAAGGAGACCTCGTTTCACGGTAACGCAAAGGCAGGGTTGCCCGGCATGCAACAGAAAGACCAGCCGCGCGCGCTCCCCCCGGAACAGGGCGCGGCGGGCGGAACCGCCCCTTTTGTGACCCGGGAGTTCAGCTTCCGCAAGACCATAGGCTACGCCCTCAGTTTGGTCATGGCCGCCTTGCTGCTGGTTTCCGCCGGTCTGGGCGTGCTTGAAGGCACCCCAACCCTGGCGCTGCCGCTGCTGTTGGCCGCCCTGGCCGCCCTGGCCGGGTTTGTGTGGCTGTATTTCAAGGGCACGCACGTCAAAGGCATACTGTTCGCCCTCAGCTGCACGCTGATGGCCGTGGGCGTCTTTTTACTGCTGCGGCGGGGCGCGCCCGACGGGGGGAGCCTGTTGTGGCTGGTCACCTTTCCGCCCATGATCATGATCTGCCTGGGGCTGCGCAAGGGCACCGTCCTGTTTTCCGCCTTCTACCTGCTGCTGCTCCTGCTGTTGTTCACACCCCTGGAAAGCCTGCAGGCCCAGCGCCTTCCCCTGCCGGTAAAGCTGCGCCTGATGCTCTCGCTGTTCGGGGCCTTCTTTTTTTCCTGGTGGGCGGAGTACCTGCGCCACAAAACCCACGGCCTGCTGCTGGAAGCCGTGGCCACCCACGAGCGGGACGCCCTGACCGACCATTTGACCGGCCTGCCCAACCGCCGCGACTTTTACAACCGGCTTTCCCGCGCCATGGCCCGTTGCAGGCGCAGCGGCAGGCCCTACGCCCTGGCCATTCTGGACCTGGACCACTTCAAGCGGGTGAACGACGAGCACGGCCACCAGGTGGGCGACGAAGTGCTGCGCCACGTGGCCGTTGAAACCGCCAGGCAGGTGCGGGCTTCCGACAGCCTGTTCCGCTGGGGCGGCGAGGAATTCGCCGTGATCATGCCGGACAGCGGCCGGGAGCAGGCGCAGCACGCCGCCGAGCGTATCCGCCGCCACCTGGAGCGTTCGCCGTACAGGGGCGTTCACCCGCCCATTACCCTGACCATCAGCATAGGCCTGTACTGCGGCGACGAAGCCGAAGACCCCGACCAGCCCATCCGGATAGCCGACGACAACCTCTACACAGCCAAAGCCACCGGCCGCAACAGGGTGGTGGGCGGCGAGAGCGCGCCCTTGCAATGACGGGCGTCCCACGGCCAAGGCCCGGCAGGGGGCGCACTTGCCGTCCCGCCCTCTTTGCCGTAAGTCAGAAGGGGTGACCGGCCCCGCGCCCCCGCGAGCCGGTCCGCAAGGAGCAAGAATGGAACGCATGCTGCTGAAAATGGCGCACCAGCTAAGCGCTTACGACGAAGCCTCGCTGATGTCGCTGTGGGACAAATACGCCGAGCGGGTGGAGCAATTCGAGCCTTCCGTCCGCTGGGAAGACGCGGCCCTGGTCTTTTGCCTTATCCAGGCCGTGCGCTGGAAAAACCAGCTTTTCAACCTGCGCCTGGCCCAGGCCGCCCGGCCCAGCGGCAACGAAGAGCCGCCGCCCGGATTCGACCAGGTCAGCGGCTTTCTGAAACGTAAACCGGACGAAGTTTCCGCCCCGTCAGGAAGCGGGTCCGGCGGGGGGAGCGGGCCGCGCGGCGGCAAGAAGCGGTGCAAGGTTCTGCGCTTCAGCCGGAGAAAGAGCGACAAGCCCGTGTAAAATATAGTGGAAGTAGCGCACGCGCTCCACAAAACCCACCGCTTCGTACCCGCGGCTGCTCGTCAGGCGCGGGTACGCCGTTTTCAGTTCCGCCCAGGTGGTCCCGGTGCCGCCCATTTGCCGGGAAATGCGTATGGCCCCGGAAAGGCTGCCCGGCCCCTGGTTAAAGGCGGCCAGCGCCATGAACCAGCGGTCCCAGGGGTCCAGGGCCTTGTCCTCGGTGGCTTCCCACAAATCACGCAAATACTTGGCCCCGCCCATGATGCACTGCTCGGGGTCGTTGCGGTTCACCCCCAGCATACGCGCGGTTTCCGCCGTCAGCTGCATGATGCCGCGCACCTTGGTGGGACTGACGGCCGTGGGGTCAAAGCGCGACTCCATGTAAATAACGGCCACCAGCAAGAGCGGCGGCACCTGATACCGCCGCGCGGCCCTGGCTATGGCGTCCTGATACTTGGGCAGGCGGGTGGTGAGCATGTCCGCCAGGTCCAGCAGGTCCAGGGGCGAGGGTTTTTTGGGCAGGAAACCGAAATAGCGTTCCGTGAGCAGGTCCAGAAAGCCGTCCAGGCTGCTGCCGGACCAGTAGTCCTCCAGGTCCGGGGCAAAGCGCGAATCCGCCCGCCAGAACCAGCGGTGCGGGATAAGCGTGGATAAAGCCCGTTCCGTGCGCGCGTTGCCCACCAGCGGCAGCCACAGGGCGTAGGAAGCCGGGTCCAGCAAAAGGGCGTCCTGGTCCAGGTCCTCGTCCAGGTCCATGGCCGGGGAAAAAAGCTGGGGCACGGACTGGGCCGCCGCCTGCGCGGAAGCGGGGTCCGTGACCGCGTCGTCTTCCTGGCCGGGCTGGGCGGTTTCGTTTTTGGCGGCGTCCTCCGGGACGAGCGCGGCGGGAAAGGAGAAGGCTTCCGCCTTGCTTTCCGCCAGGGCTGCGCTTTCCGGGGCGCGGGCCGGGGCTTTTTCCTCGTCGCCGTCCGGCGTCAAACGCACCCGGATGGGCCGGAAATGCGCGTAGGCCCGGCCGGAAGCCAGCTGGATCTTGTCTTCCGGCTTCTGCGGGGGCGCGTCCCCGCCGAAACCGGCCACCAGGTCGGCCTCGCCCTTTTCCAGCATGGCCAGGGCCTCGTCGCGGCTTGCGGCGGCCACCCACCGCGGGGTACAGCCCGTTTCCCGGCAGAAGCGTTCCACCAGTTCCTGCTCAAAGCCGGGGCCGTAGGGCGAAAGCACCGTGGCCTGGCGCTGCGGCGCGGGGGAAGCGATGCGCAGAACGGGATACTTGTCCGCCAAAGGAAAAAGCGGCTCAAGGTACGAAACCGCAAGCACGGCCGTAACGGCGAGAACGGCAATACATACTGAAAAGCTAGGGTTTTTGAGAGGAAACTTTTTAATCATGGGAAAAAGGGGCGGTCCCGGGCGGATGGGGGAGCGGAACGTGCGGGCAAGTCCGCCGGAACGGGGTCTTTGGGATTAGGGGCGCCGGTGCGGCGAGGGTCAGATGCGGGGGGCGGTACCGTGCGGGGCCTTCCCCGCCTGTCTGTTCCGGGCGGCCGCGCGGCCGCCGGTCACGGTACTAAGATTTTGACTTTGCAGCGCTTCCGTTTTCAGGCATGCTGGTTGTGTTGGGTATGCCGCGCTTCGTCCCCCAATGGGTACGACCCCGGCAGTAACGGTCTGATGCCATAAGGAGCCTTTCATGTCAAATATCGTGATTATCGGCGCCCAGTGGGGCGATGAGGGCAAGGGAAAAATCGTGGACCTGCTCACGCCCGGCATGGGCGGGGTGGTGCGTTTCCACGGCGGCAACAACGCCGGGCACACGGTTATCGTGGGCGGGCAAAAATATGTGCTGCACCTTATTCCTTCCGGTATTCTGCATCCCGGCACGCTGTGCCTTATCGCCAACGGCGTGGTCATGGACTGCGAGGTCTTCTGCAAGGAAATGGACGCGCTGGCCGCCAAAGGCGTGGACGTCAGCCCTTCCCGCCTGAAAATCAGCTATAAGGCCCAGGTCATCATGCCCTACCACCGCGCCCTGGACCAGGCCCGGGAAGCCCATCTGGGCAAAAACAAAATAGGCACCACCGGCCGGGGCATTGGCCCCTGCTACGAAGACAAGGTGGCCCGCATAGGCGTGCGCGCGGCGGATTTCCTGCGGCCGGAACTTTTGCGCGCCAAGGTGGAGCGCGCCCTGGTGGAGAAAAACGCCCTGCTCGCGTCCCTGTACGGCCAAAAGCCCCTCAGCGCGGACGAGGTCATGGCCGAAATTCTGCCTTTCGCCACCCGTCTGGCCCCCTACCTCACCGACTCCACCGCCGACATCTACAAGCTGTGGGAAGCGGGCAAAGACGTGATGTTCGAAGGCGCCCAAGGCGTGCACCTGGACGTGGACCACGGCACCTACCCCTTTGTCACCTCGTCCAACTCCATCACCGGCAGCGCGGCCGTGGGTTCCGGCGTCCCTGCCTCGCGCATGGAACGCGTGGTGGGCATTTCCAAGGCCTACACCACCCGCGTGGGCGGCGGCCCCTTCCCCACCGAGCTTCTGGACGAAGCCGGAGAAGCCATCCGCCAGCGCGGCGCGGAATTCGGGGCCACCACCGGCCGTCCCCGCCGCTGCGGCTGGCTGGACATGGTGGTGCTGCGCGAATCCGCCCGTCTCTGCGGCTTCTCGGAAATAGCCCTGACCAAGCTGGACGTGCTCTCGGGCGAAAAGGAAATCCGCGTCTGCGTGGCTTACGAACACAAGGGCCAAAAGGTTCTCTACCCCCCGCAGGAAGAAAACTCCCTGGCCGACGTCACCCCCATCTACGAAACCCTGCCCGGCTGGAGCGAGGACATAACCGCCGCCAAAACCTGGGCCGACCTGCCCAAGGCCGCGCAAAACTACGTCACCCGCCTGGAAGAGCTCTCCGGCGTGCCCATTTCCTACGTTTCCGTGGGCCCGGACCGGGAGCAGACTATTAAACGGTAAGTAAGAGATAGCTGTCGAAGCCAATGGACGGCAGCATGCCTCCGGCGGCCAAAGAGGGCGCTGCCCTCTCTGGACTCTCCCGCCAAGGGGCGCGCCCCTTGGAACCCATTCAGGGTGGCTACGAAAGGTACGCGCGGACGGAGCCGTTTGCGTGGAATGAAGGTACGGAAGCCCCGGCCTTCTCCACCCGTCATCTCCCGGCCAAGCCAGGAATGACGTGCGGCGAAAAACGGCGCTCCCGTACCCACCCTGAACGGGGTCCAGGGGCGCTAGCCCTTGGCGGGTGCAGGGCAGCGCCCTGCTCTCATTCTTAGATGGCTTCGACAGCGTTCTAACGCCCCAGGCTGGAACAAAAAATGGCTAGTCCCAAATCCAAAACCACGGGCCGTGCCGCCCCGGAAGCGAGCCCGGACGGCGCGGCCTCTCCTGAGAACGCCGCCCGCATGGCGGAGCGCGTGGCCGCGTTCGCGGCTTCCGCCCGGCATGGGGCGGTCACCGGCTACATGCGCCGTCTGGCCGCTTCGCCGCCGCAGGTGTTGCTGCTGGAAGGCGGCACGGCTGCGGAACGCCTGGACGCGGCTTTTTTCTGGGCCGTGGCGCTCAATTGCCCCAACGCTTCGCAAAGCGCCGCGCCCTGCCTGGCCTGCCCTGAATGCCTGCGCCTGTTGGGCCGCACCCACCGCGACCTTTTTCTTTTGGACGGGAGCGAGGGCAGCATCAAGATCGAGGAAGTGCGCGAAGTCCGCTCCATCCTGGGCGAGGCCCCGCGCGAGGCGAAAAAGCGCGTGGTCATCCTGGCGGAAGCCCAGTCCCTGACGGAAGCCGCGGCCAACGCCATGCTCAAGTCCCTGGAAGAGCCACGGCCGGACACGGCCTTCATTCTGCTGGCCCCCCAGCGCGAAAGGCTGCTGCCCACCCTGGTTTCCCGCTCCTGGGTGCTCACCCTGGCCTGGCCCGCGAGCTCCGGGACAGGCGGGACGGCGGAAGCGGAGGAAAGCGTGGAAGCAAGCCCGGAAGCCGCCCAAACCCGCGCGGAGTGGCAGGCCGCGCTTGTCCGCTTTTTCCAGGACGGCCGGGGGCTTATGGACCGCACCGGCAGCCGCGCCATTATGGACGCGCAGGCTGCCCGCGTCATGCTCAGTCTGTTGGAGCAGGCGTTGGCCCAGGCGCTTGCCGGTCAGGCGCAAGGCGCTCTGGCCCAATATTTCGCCGGTCTGCCCCCCAACCGCCAGCGCATGGCCGATTCCCTGCTGGCCGAAGCCCAGGACAGCCTGATTTACACCGTCAACCCCGCCCTGGTCGCGGAATGGCTGGCCGTTCACCTGTTTTTGCTCAAGCCCAGGGGAAGATAAAGGCAATTTTGTCGAAGCCGTCTTTCTTCCGCTCCGGGGCCGGTAAGATGCCGGACCGGCAAAGCCGGATCCGGCCCGGCCCCTGTGCTCCAAGGCGCCACCGCGCCGGCCTGCGCTACGCTCCGGCCCCCTCCGGGGGTATAAGGTAAGGACTTGTCGGCGGATCAAAGGGCGGAAGCGCCGTTTCTTGCCACCCGTCATCCTAAGCGAAGAATGGAAGCCCTGCCCCTTCCACCCGTCATCCCCCGGCTTGACCGGGGGATCCAGGCGGAAGGGAGACGAACGAGACGGGCGGACGCATCGCCGCCCCGAAAACGTATCAAAGCGCGAAGGCGGACGGCAGGAAGCCTCTCTTTCTTCCGCCCGTCTTTCAGGAGAATACGCATGTCACGCGCCGCCCACATCCACACGGCCTTAACCGAGGCCCAGACCGCCCTCCAGCGACTGCTGGCCGACGCATCCGTCCTGCATGACCTGGAACGCGCCGGGGAACTGCTGGCCGAAACCTTCAAGGCCGGGGGCCGCGCCTTCAGCTGCGGCAACGGCGGGTCCATGTGCGACGCCATGCATTTCGCGGAAGAGCTTTCCGGCAGGTTCAGGAAGGACCGCCCGGCCCTGGCGGCTTTGGCCGTCAGCGACCCCGCGCACATGAGCTGCGTGGCCAATGATTTCGGCTACGAAGCCGTGTTTTCCCGCTTTCTGGAAGCCCACGCCCGGCCGGGCGACGTGCTGCTGGCCATTACCACCAGCGGCAACAGCGCGAACATCCTGAACGCGGCCAAAACGGCGCAAGAGAAAGGCGTCCGGGTTATCGGCCTGACCGGGAAACGGGACTGCGCCCTCGCGGCCCGCAGCGACATCCTGCTTGCCGCGCCCGCCGGGGCGTTTTCGGACCGCGTGCAGGAGCTTCACATCAAGCTCATCCACATCCTGATCGAACTGGTGGAGCGGGAATTGTTCCCGCAGAATTATGTGTAAAAACAGACCACTACTCCCATAAGCACCCGCACCCTTACCCTCTAAAGAGCCGACCATGCCCGCATTTCCTTTCCCTCCATCCTTCCGGCCCCGGCGCACGGGTTTGCCGGGTTTCGGCGGCGGCCGCAAAACGGGGCCCGGACGGGCCATATTCCTGTTCCTGGCGCTGCTGACGCTGGCTTTCGGCTACGTGTTCTGCCAGGGCAAAATCGTGCGGGTGCATGACGGGGACACGGTGACCGTGCTGCGCGGCGGGGAGATGCTCAAAGTGCGGCTGTACGGGGTGGACGCCCCGGAAGAAGCGCAAAAGGGCGGCGCGGAATCCAAACATTTCCTGGCGGACCTGGCTTCGTTCCAGGAAGTGGAACTGGACGTGCGGGACAAGGACCGATACGGCCGCAGCGTGGCCATAGTGCGCCTGCCGGACGGTCGCACCCTGAACGAGGAACTGGTGCGCGCGGGCCTGGCCTGGGTGTACCCGGCCCACTGCAAGTCCCCCGTGTGCCTGAAATGGCTGGCCCTGGAACAAATGGCCAAACTGGAAGGCCGCGGCCTGTGGAAGGACAAAAACCCCCAGCCGCCCTGGCAGTGGCGGCAAAAGCACATGCAGAACCGGTGACGGCGGGGGGATGACGGGGCTTCCGGCCACCCGCCCGCCCGGTCCGCCCTTCCCCCGGTCAAACCAAAGCGGGCCGGAGCGGGCCGGGCGAAAAGCCCCCGCCCCACAAGCAAATTGCCCCCCGCCCCGCTCTGTGCTATGCAAAATGTTTACGCGCCGACACGCGCCATATCCCCCGCAGCCCCCAACGCAGTTCCCAGGAGGAACCCCCTGTCATGTCGCTTAAATCCATGTACACCACCATTGCGGATGACCCCTTTCCGGACAGCCTGACCCTTGATTTCGGCGGCCAGAAGCTGGTTTACACCAAGCGCGCCTGGACCCTGGAAGGCGAGAAAAAGGGCCTGCGCTACGGCGAAAACCCGGACCAGCCCGCCGCGCTGTACGAAATGACCGGCGGCGGCCTGGAAATAGGCGGCGTGCGCTTTCGCGGCCCCGGCCAGGGCCTGGTTTCCGCGCTGACGGAAGAGCACATGATCCAGGCGGGCAAGCACCCCGGCAAAACCAACCTCACGGACGTGGACAACGCCGTCAACATCCTGCAATACCTTACGGCCAAGCCGGCCGCGCTCATTCTCAAGCACAACAACCCCTGCGGCGCGGCCTGGTCGGAAAAAGGCGTGGCCGACGCCCTGTCCAAAGCCTTCTGGTGCGACCGCATCGCGGCTTTCGGCGGGGCCGTGGTGGTCAACCGCCCCCTGGACCTGGCCGCCGCCGAAATTATCGACGCCGCCTATTTCGAAGTCGTCGCCGCCCCGGACTTTGAGCCGGGCGTCATCGAAATTCTCAAAAAACGCAAGAACCTGCGCATTCTGCGCCTGCCGGGCCTGGCCAAGCTGGAAAGCCTTACCGCCTCCCCCTTCCTGGACATCAAGTCCCTGGCGGACGGGGGCCTCGTCCTGCAGCACTCTTTCCGCAACCGCATCCGCAAGGCGGAAGAGTTTCTGCCCGCGGAAGCCAAGCTCAAGGGCGGCGGCAGCGTCATAGCGCGCAAGCCCAACGCCAAAGAGGCGGACGACCTGCTGTTCGCCTGGGCCGTTGAGTCCGGGGTCAGCTCCAATTCCGTCATTTTCGTGAAAGACGGCGGCACGGTGGCCATAGGCACCGGCGAGCAGGACCGCGTGGGCTGCGTGGAAATAGCCGTGTACAAGGCCTACACCAAGTATGCGGACCGCCTGGCGTTCGAGCGCGTGGGCCTCTCGCTCTACGAGCTGCTCCAGAAAGCCAAAACCGACGCCGAAGCCGCCAGAACCCTGGCCGAAGTGCGGCAGGCCACCCAGGAAGCCAAAGGGGGCCTGGCCGGGTCCGCCATGGTTTCCGACGGCTTTTTCCCCTTCCGCGACGGCGTGGACGCCGCCCTGGCCCACGGCGTGACCGCCATAGTCCAGCCCGGCGGGTCGTTGCGCGACGCCGAGGTTATCGAGGCCGTCAACGAGGCGGGCGTGGCCATGGTGTTCACGGGGCAGCGGTCGTTCAAGCATTAGAGAGAGAATGCCTCCGGCGGCCAAAGAGGGCGCTGCCCTCTCTGGACTCTCCCGCCAAGGGGCGCGCCCCTTGGAACCCGTTCAGGGGGGGTAGGGGACGTGATGCGCGTCCGCCCTCACGTGCCGGCTTGACAGGATGATGAAAAGCGTTCCCCACACGCGTGGGGATAAACCGGCCCCTAAAAAAACACTCGCGCTTACCGATAATTGCGCGGTAAGCTCCCTTCAACGAGAAACGCCCCCATACCCCCCTGTCAAAGTTCTTTGGAAGGGGAAAGGGGGTCCGGGGGAAAGGGGGAACCTTTCTTCCAAGAAAGGTTCCCCCCTTTCCCCCGGGTGTCACGAACGCTAAAGCAGGATACATGGCAGCAGATTCCAGGGTACAATTCGCGGGTCCGGGGTGTATTGTCGAGTGCATGCAGGGCAACAAGCCGGTGCAGTTTTGGGTATTGGAGACGCAGGGGGATTCCGTGCGTCTCCTGAACGCTTCGCGGCGGGAGAGCAAGGCGCCGGTTTCGCGGCTGCTGCCGTGGCTGGGGCCTTCGTATCCCGGCGAGCATTCGCGGCAGGACATGGCGGACCTGCTGGAAAAGCACCGGCTGCGGCGGGAAGAGCTCTCTTCCGGCCTGAACATGGACGATATCTGGGACCTGGCCCAGGGCGAGCTGGAACACGCGCCCGCCCGCTGGTTCGCGGAACTGTGCTGGGAAACGCCGGACCCGGACCAGGTGGCGGCCATGGGGCACGCGCTTCTGGCCTGCAAGAGCCATTTCAAATTTTCCCCGCCCACCTTTGAAATTTACGGCGCGCAACGCGTGGCCCGGCGGCTGGAAGAGCAGGAAGCCGTCAAAAAGCGTGAGGAATTCACCGGCCTGGGCGCGGAATTTTTCCGCCTGCTCTGGGACATCCACTGCCACCGCCGAAACGGCCTGGCGGAACGGGAAACGCCGCCGGAGCCGCTGGTTTCCCAACTGCGGGAAATGCTGCTCGCCCGCCTGGCGGACCCGGAAACCCACGACGCGGACGGCGCGTGGAAGCTGTTGACCAAAGGCCTGCCGGAAGACGCCCATTTGCCCCTGCACCTGGCCCAGGCCTGGGGCCTGGTGCCGGAACACCACAATTTCTGGCTGGACCGCGCGGGTTTTGACCCCGCCCCGGACTGGGCCGCGCCCTTTACGGCGGACCTGGACGGCCTGCGCCGCTGCCTGGAACAGCCCGTGGAAGCTTTTGACGCGCCCGGCCCCCTGGTCAGCATTGACGCGGCCGACACCCGCGACGTGGACGACGCCGGGTTCACCAGGCGTGAAAGCGGCGGTTTTTCCACCACCCTGGCCTTTTCCTGTCCCGCCCTGTGCTGGCCTTTCGGCTCCGGCCTGGACAAGGCCGTGCTGCGCCGCGCCAGCAGCCTGTACCTGCCGGAAGGCGATTTGCACATGCTGCCGGAAGAGCTGGGCCTGGGTTCGTTCAGCCTGCTGGCCGGGCGGGAGCGGCCCGCGCTTGTGCTCCAGGCACGGCTGGACGGGCAGGGCGCGCTGCTGGAACTGACCCCGCGCCTGGTCCGGACCAAGGTTTCCGCCAACCTGACCTTTGAGGCCGCGCAGCACCTTCTGGCCCCCCAGCCGGACCTGGTTCCCGTCGAGGCGGAGTTGGAAAGCGCCCGGCCGCACCTGCCCATGCTCCGGGACGCCCTGGCCCTGGCCGAGCTGTTGCGCGCAAGGCGCCTGGAAGCCGGGGCCGTGGTCACGGACCGGCCCGACCCCAAACTGGACCTGGAGCGCGACGAAAACGGCCTGTTGCGCATTTCCCTGTTCTGCCCGCCCGCCTGTTCCGCCTCGCAGTTGCTGGTCAGCGAAATGATGATTTTCGCCAACAGCGCGCTGGCTTCCTGGGCTCTGGAGCGCAAAATCCCGCTCCTGTACCGCACCCAGGACGTGGCCCTGCCCAAGGAGTTTTTCGGGGTCTGGACAAGGCCGGAAGACATAGCCCGCGTGGTGCGCCATCTGCCCGCCGCCGGTCTGGAAAGCGCTCCCGCCCGTCACGCGGGTCTGGGCCTGACCGCCTACGCCACGCTCACCTCGCCCCTGCGCCGCTACGTGGACCTGATCAACGAAGCCCAGATCGTCCATTACCTGGCCCACGGCACGCCCCGCCTGGACCAGGACGAGCTGAACGCCCTTTTGCCCTACATCTCCGCCCGCCTGGAGCAGGTGGGCCAGGTGCAGCGTTTCCGGCCCCGCTACTGGAAGCTGGCCTATTTCCGCCAGATGGGCGACAACGCCTGGTGGGACGGCGTCATCACCGAGGAAAACGACCTGTTCGCCACCGTGTCCCTGCCCTTTGCCCAGCTCTTCATCCGCGTGCGCCGCCGTTTCCTGGACGAAAAGACGTACGTGGGCCAGGCCGTCCGGGTGCGCCTGGGCAAAATCAACCCGCTGGCGAATGAGATTCAGGTGCTTGAGGTTATGGAAAGGTGATCGTGGCCGCCACGAAAACGGAGTTCCCATGACGGTTGTCCGGTATCATCTTGGAAGCTTCCCTCCTCAGGACATTGACTGGAATGTTCTTATCCCCGGCATAGGAAAGGCGCGGGGAGCTTTGGGAAGCTACAACGGCCTCCTTTCCGCCATTCCGGAATCCGGCCTTTTGCTTTCGCCGCTTACGACAAACGAAGCGCGTTTATCCTCCCAGATAGAAGGGACGAACGTCAGCCTGAGCGAAGTGCTTGAGGTGGAAGCCGGCGGAGAAGCCGACACCCTGTCGCCGGAACAAAAAAACGATGCGGAGGAAGTGCTCAACTACAGAGCCGCTCTTCAGGCAAGCGCGCTTGCCGTCGATGAAAGGGGCCTGACCGAACACCTGATGCGCCAGGCCCATGCCCGCCTCATGCATGGCGTAAGGGGCATGGACAAGTCTCCGGGACAGTACCGGCACGACCAGAACTGGATAGGGACGCCCGGCTGCTCCATTGAAGAGGCGGGCTTTGTTCCTGTCGCTCCCGAGCATTTGCTTTCGGGAATGGAGGCCTGGAGCAAGTATGTCAACAGAGAGGATATCCCCGACCCTGTCGTGCAGCTTGCGATAGCGCACGTCGAATTTGAAGCCCTGCACCCGTTCAAAGACGGAAACGGGCGTCTGGGCCGCATGCTTATCCCCCTCTTTCTGTATAAACGGCGGGTGCTGAGCGGCCCTAATTTCTATATGAGCGGTCATTTTGAAGCAAACAGAGAAGAATATCTCACCAAACTGCGCCGGGTCTCAAGCCACGGGGAGTGGACGGAATGGTGCCGGTTCTTTTTGGAAAGCGTCGCCGTTCAAGCCGGGGAAAACGAGAGCAAGGCGCGGGCCATTCTGAACCTGCACGAAAAAACCAGGCTCCATGCGGCGGACATCACCAATTCGCCGCACTGCGTCCGGGTCGTTGATTTTATATTTCATTCTCCCATATTCAGAATTCCCATGCTGGCGGGCGAAACGGGGATACCGGAACAGACCGCGCGCAGACTGGTTGTGGCGTTAAAATCCGCTGGAATCCTCAAAGAACTCAGGCCAGGCTCCGGACGCCGGCCGGGCCGGTACTGCTTTCCTGAACTGATCAACGCGACGGAAGGGCGGGATGTGTTTAGCGATCACGTTTGATAAGCAAAAAACTTTGTCGCTCATTTTTTGCAAAAAGTGAGCGACAAAGTTTTTTGCTTATCACGTATGATACGTAACGTCCGTTTCGCTCTAAAAAATTTCTAGAAATATTCTCCGCCCTCCATGACGGGCATGGCGCGCGGCGTCCGCTTTTTCCAGCCCGCATCACTGGCGGACAAAGGCATAAAAGCGTAAACTACTTGGCGCCGCGATTGTACGGCGCCATTTCATCAACGAGAAACGCCCCCATTACCCTGTCAAAGTTCTTTGGAAGGGGATAGGGGGTCCGGGGG
>JAVBNC010000163.1:0-36388 GCA_031551765.1 Desulfovibrionaceae bacterium | reverse complement strand
CCCCCCCCCCCCCCCCCCCCCCCCCCCCCCCCCCGATTTTCAACCTCTTAGCGCCTGTCGCCCATGAGGCGGAGCAGGAAGAGGAAGATGTTGATAAAGTCCAGGTACAGCTTGAGCGCGCCCAGGATGGTGCCCCGGCGGATGGCGGTGGCGTCGTCCATGGGGGCGGATTCGCCCATTTGGCGCAGGTACTGGGTGTCATAGGCGGTCAGGCCCATGAAGATGATGACGCCCAGGATACTGATGCCCAGGCTCAGCGCGCTGGACTGCACGAACATGTTCACCACCATGGCGATAAGGATGCCGAAGGCGCCCATCATCATGAAGCTGCCCAGTCCGGTCAGGTCGCGCTTGGTGACCAGGCCGTACAGGCTCATGGCCCCGAACATGCCCGCGGCCGTGAAAAAGGCCTGGAACACGGACGTGCTGGTGTACACGATCATGATGGCGGACAGGGTGATGCCGTTAAGCGCGCTGTAGAGCAGGAAAAGCCCCGTGGCCATCGGGCCGGACAGTCTGTTGATCATGCCGCTGATCGCGAAGACCAGCAGTACTTCCGCCACCAGCAGGCCGATGTAGGTGATCTGGGAACCAAAAACCAGCCGGATCATGGCCTGGCTGTTCAGGGTGAACCAACCGGCCACGGCGGTAACCACAAGGCCGATGGTCATCCAAAGATATACGCCGCGCATAAAAGCATTGGTGACTTCCGCGCGGGTAATGACATCTGTCTGGCGTTGATACATGCGACTTCTCCTTGCGCATTTCCGGCCCGCGCAACGCGCCAGCCTGTATATAATTTCTACAGGAATCATAACCACGGGCCAGGCTTTTGGCAAGAAGAAGGAGGAGAGAGGAACAGACCCGCACTTGCCCAGTTACTATACTTACGCTAAGTTACGAACTATTCGCGGTGCGCCACGGCAAGGCCCGGCCGCCGCGCGCGCCATCCCTTTGCGTCGACCCCCGCAGCGGCCAGCAGCACGCCGCCAGAGAGCCCGAGGTACTGCCATGACACGTCAGCTATGTATTCACAGCCATTTGTACCAGCCTCCCCGGGAAGACCCCTGGCTGGGGCGCATTTTGATAGAACCCTCCGCCGCGCCCATGCGCCATTGGAACGAGCGCATCGTGCACGAAAGCTACGGCCCCCTGGGCTGGGCCAGGCGCTTGGGGCATGACGGCCGGATCACGGATATCGTCAACTGTTACGAATGGATGAGCTTTAACGTGGGCCCCACGCTGCTGGCCTGGCTGGCCCGGCATTCCCCGCGCGTGTATGGCCGCGTTCTGGAGGCGGACGCTGTCAGCCTGGCCCGCTGGGGGCACGGCAACGCCATGGCTCAAGTTTATCACCACGTGATCATGCCCCTGGCCAGCGCCCGGGACAAGGAGCTGGAATGCGTCTGGGCCCTGGCGGATTTCCGGGCCCGCTTCGGCCGGGAGGCGGAAGGCATGTGGCTGGCCGAATGCGCCGTGGACACGGAGACACTGGAAGTATTGGCCAAGGCGGGTGTGCGCTTTGTGATTCTCGCGCCGCGCCAGGCCGCTGCCGTGGCCGCGCCGGGCCAGGGTTTCCGGCCCGTGAGCGAGGAAACCCTGACCGTGCAGGAGCCGTACCGGGTGGACCTGCCTTCCGGCGCGAGCATGGCGGTCTTTTTTTATCACGGCGCGCTGTCCCAGGCCGTGGCTTTCGAAGGGCTGCTCCAGGACGGGGAACGCTTCTGGAGCCGTCTGTCCGATACGGCGCGAGAAGGGCTGCTCACCCTGTCCACGGACGGGGAAACTTACGGCCACCACTTCCCTTTCGGGGAAATGGCCCTGGCCTATGTGCTGGGCCAGGGCTACGCGGGCCGGGACGGCGTGGAACTGACCAATCCGGCGGCGTATTTGGCCGCGCATGAGCCGCAGATGCGGGTTAAGCTGCACGAGCCTTCGTCCTGGAGCTGCGTGCACGGGGTGGAGCGCTGGCGCTCGGACTGCGGCTGCTCGGACGGCGGGCACTACGGCTGGAACCAGCGCTGGCGCGCCCCGTTGCGCCGCGCCCTGGCCGAGGGCAAGGAAGCGCTGGACGCGCATTTTTTTCAGGCTGCGGGAAGCTGCATGACGGTCCCTCAAAACGCGCTGCTGGAATACGGCGTCGTGCTGGCGGACCCGCACCGGGCGGAAGATTTCGCGGCCCACCACTTCCGCTGCCGGGAAAGCGCCGACATGGACCGCTCCTGGAAGCTCCTGGCCATGCAGGAACAGGCCCTTGCCGCCTTTGCCAGTTGCGCCTGGTTTTTTGACGATATTTCCCGCATTGAACCGGTCAACGCCATGACCTTTATGTGGCGAGCCCTGGAGCTGGCCCGGGAAACGGGCGGCCCGGATTTGCGGCCCGCTTTGGAGAAGACCCTGGCCGAAGCCGCGTCCAACAAGCCGGAAGAGGGCACGGGGTATAACGTGTTGAAAAACCGGGTGCTGCCCCGGCAGCAGGATGCGGCCTCCCTGTGCCTGATGGCGCTGCTGGAGTTGCAGCGCGAAGGCCGCATGCCCAAAATTCGGGAAGAGGCCGTGGTTTCCTGGCCCCACGCGGCCGTACACGTGATACCGGATGCCGATGTGCCGCCCGTCGGCGCGGAAGCCAGCGGCGCGGCGCTTATCCGCACGGCATTCGAGCAGCGGGGCCAGTCCGTGCGCTGGCGCTGGCTGCCGCCTGCGGCGCGGCACGTCCAAAAGCTGCTCAGCGAAGAAGAGGGCTTTGTGCCGGTGGCGAAAAGCCGTGTCGCCGTGACTCTGGCCGACGGCCGCACCCTGGAGAAGAGCGTCGCGGACCTGCCCCGCCACGTGCGCGACTATATGGCCTTATCCGAAATGACGGATTTCGCCTTGACGGAAGAAGTGCACATGGAAGCTTCCGCCCGCCACGCCGCCTCCCTGCTGCGCGAGTGGGAAGAGGCCCAGCACATCCTGCCGTACCCGGAATACTGGGCGCCCCTCGCGCCCCAGCTCATGCTGGGCTGCATTACGGGCCGGAGCATGGCGGAAGAGGTGCGGCAGCAAGCCATGGAGTTCTTGCGCGGCCTCGGGCTGTGTGGTTCCATGCGGCAGCGGGCGCACGGGCTTGTGGAAACGGCCATCTGCAAAGCTATGACCGGCGCGGAGCCGGACTGGGCGGAACTGGCCGTCTGGGTCACGCGCACCCGTTCCCTCCTGCCGGATATGAACTGGTGGGTCACCCAGAACGTGTTCTGGCAGTTGGGCCTGCCGGACGAAGCCCGGCGCGGCCTGGCCGAGGCTCTGGGGTTCCGGGTATAGTTGTCGAAGCCATCTAAGAGTGAGAGCAGGGCGCTGCCCTGCACCCGCCAAGGGCTAGCGCCCCTGGACCCCATTCAGGGTGGTTGATGATGGGTCCGGTTACTCGAAGCGCTTCCTTTGTGTCCGCGCTCGCACACATGCTTACCGCGCGCGAAGTTATACCCCTGTCGCGGGGTCAAGGGGGCTCAGCCCCCTTGCGGGTGCAGGGCAGAGCCCTGCTTCGACTCTTCGTTGGCTTCGACAATATTATAAGGACAGCCGTCATGCATATCAGAGAGGCCGGGCGCGAGGATCTGGCGCCCCTCTTGCGCCTGTACACCTACCTGCACGACAATCCGGAGCCGCCTTTGAGCGCTTCCATTGAAGATTTGTGGGACGGGATTCTGGCGGACAACAACCACCACGTGGTGGTGGGCGTGACGGACGGGGAACTGGTCTCCTCCTGCGTCTGCGTTATCGTGCCCAATTTGACGCGCGGCCAGCGGCCTTACGCGCTGATTGAAAACATGGTCACACGTGCGGAGCACCGGGGCAAGGGCTACGCCACACGGGTGCTGCATTTCGCCAGGGACCTGGCGGTGGCGCGCAACTGCTCCAAAATCATGCTCATGACCGGGTCCAACCAAGAGAGCACACTGAATTTTTACGAGAAGGCGGGGTACAACCGTCAGGCCAAAACGGCTTTCCACCAGGCTTTGTAGCCTGCTCCGGCATATCATCGTCCCGCGCGCCGTCGCGCATTCACCCGCATCCGGTACAGGGAGTCGCCAGCATGAAGTATGATCTGATCATCAAAAACGGGCAGGTCGTGGACCCGGCCAACGGGATCAACGCGGTTTCGGACGTGGCCTTCAGCGGCGGCAAAGTCGCGGAAGTCGGCCCGGATCTAAGTATTTTCGACTCCGCCAGCGCCCTGGACGCCACAGGCCAGCTGGTGGTGCCGGGAGTCATTGACCCGCATACCCACACCGTGCGGCCGGGCTCGCAGGGCAGCGCGTACAAAATGCTGCTGCGCGTGGGCGTGACCACCACCATGGACATGCGCGGCCCGGTGGACGTGTTCCTGGAGGAAATGCGGACCAAGGGCGCGGGCATCAACGCGGGCTGCATGCATGCGGTGTTCGCGGACAAGGACCTGCCCCGGGAAAAGGCTGAGGGCGGCCAGATACGCCAGCGCATTGAAGAGCGCATGAGCAACGGCGCGTTCGGCGTGAAGATCATGGGCGGACACTACCCGTTCAGCCCGGAGCTGACCGGCCGCATTGTTGAGGAATGCGCCTCCCTGGGCAGCTACATCGCCTTTCACTGCGGCACCACGGCCAACGGCAGCAACATCAAGGGCATGCTGGACGCGGTGAAGCTGGCGGAAGGCCGCCCCCTGCACATAGCCCACGTCAACGCCTACTGCCGGGGCATGGTGGCGGACGTGCACGAAGAAACCCAGCAGGCCATGAACGCGCTGCGCGAGAACCCCAACATCGTCAGCGAATCCTATCTTTCGGTCATGAACGGCACCTACTGCACCCTGGACGCGGCGGGCAACATTGAAAGCGGCGTCACCCGCAACTGCCTGCGCATGCGCGGTTACCCGGACAACGTCACCGGCCTGGAAAAGGCCATTCTGGACGGCTACTGCGTCATCTATTCCCTGGCCGGCGGGGAAATGAAGCTGCTGCCGCCCAAGGACGGTCACGGGTACTGGAAAGCCTTCCCCTCCTGCCAGTGCACTTTTGCCGTCAACAACCCCATAGCCCTGCTCAGCTGCGCCACGGCGCGGCGGAAAGACGGGAGCTTTGTGGTGGACGCGCTGTGTTCCGACGGCGGGGCCAACCCGCGCAACGTGATTTTCCGCAACGGCATGCTGCTGGTGCAGGCCAAGTACCTGACCTTGGAAGAGCTGGTGTTCAAATCTAGCCTGGCCCCGGCCCGGCTGTATGGCCTGACCAACAAGGGGCACCTTACGCCCGGCGCGGATGGGGACGTGGCCGTGTTCAACCCCGCTACGGGCGAGGCCCTGTTTACAGTGGTGGGGGGCGTTATCCGCATGGCGCACGGGGTGTGCCAGGACGGGCCCGGCACGGTCATTACCCGGCCGGAAGGCGCGGCCGCCGTGGCCAAGGCCGGGCTGCCCGCCGTTCTCGCGGACTTTGCCCAAAGCACTTTTGCCAAGGGGCACGCCGCCGCCTGACGTCTGCCTTGAGCGTGGCCTCCGGGGCCAGCTTTGCTCTGCGGGAGGAGAAATTTGCACAGGAAAGATATTTTAATTTCATAAACTAAGTATTTTTGGTATTTTTATACCATTTCATGCATGCCGTATGCTTGCGTCCGTATGTAAAGGGCGGTACATACCCGTTTTCCATGTGCCGCGCCAAGCTGTGTTTTTCTGCGGCAAATCCGCACAGCGGCTAAAACGACCTAAATGTGTTGCAAGGGGAGAATGATCCGCATGCCTACACCCATTGTGAAAAAGGAATCGCTTATTCCCGGCCAGACCAGCAAGCTGGTGCTGCACGCGCCGCAAATCGCGGCCAAGGCCAAACCGGGGAACTTCATCATTCTGCGGGTTTCGGAAAAGGGCGAGCGGGTTCCGCTGACCATAGCGGACGCGGACCCGGCGGCCGGGACCATCACCATCGTTTATCTGGTGCTGGGCAAGTCCACGGCGCTTCTGGAAGCCATGAAGGAAGGCGACGAGATTCTGGACGTCTGCGGTCCTCTCGGCCGTCCCACGCACATCGAGAAAAAGGGCACCGTCATCTGCATAGGCGGCGGCACGGGCATTGCGGCCATGCACCATATCGCCAAGGGGCACCATCAGGCGGGCAACCACGTGGTGGCCATTATCGGCGCGCGGCGCAAGGACCTGCTGCTGTTCGAAAAAGAACTTTCCGCCTTCTGTCCGGAAGTGCTGGTCTGCACGGACGACGGCAGCGCGGGCCGCCAGGGCCTGGTCACGGACATTCTGCGCGACCGCCTGGAAGCGGACAAAAGCGTCACGGAAGTGGTGGCCATAGGCCCCGTGCCCATGATGGAAGCCGTGTCCAAAACCACCAAGCCCTTCGGCACCCCGACGGTGGTCAGCCTCAACTCCATCATGGTGGACGGCATAGGCATGTGCGGCGCCTGCCGGGTGACCGTGGGCGGTAAAACCAAGTTCACCTGTGTGGAAGGCCCGGAATTCGACGGGCACCAGGTGGATTTCCCGGAACTGCGCCAGCGCCTCGCCGCGTTCAAGGCCCAGGAACAGGAATCCAAGGAATGCTACGACGCTGAATGCCAGTGCAAGGGGGCCTGTCATGGCTGATGCCGCCGCTTCTCCCAAAAAAGGCGTGGGCACGCGCATGGACATGCGTTGCCAGCCCGCCCGGGAACGTGTCCGCAATTTCAACGAGGTGGCCCTGGGCTACAGCCGCGAGGAAGCCATGGCGGAAGCCGCCCGCTGCCTGCAATGCAAGCGGCCCCGCTGCGTCAAGGGCTGTCCCGTGGAAGTGGACATTCCCGCCTTTATCGGCCAGATGGCGGAAGGCAAGATGGAAGACGCCTACGCCACGCTCAAGCGCTTCAACAGCCTGCCCGCCGTGTGCGGCCGGGTCTGCCCGCAGGAAGACCAGTGCGAAGGCGTGTGCGTCCTCAACGCCAGGGGCCAGGCCATAGCCATAGGCCGTCTGGAACGCTACGCGGCGGACGTGTATCTCGCCACCGGCGCCTGTGACCATGTCACCGGCGAAAACGTCTGCGTGCTGCCGGACCCGGACCTGAAAGTCGCCTGCATCGGCGCGGGCCCCGCCTCGCTTACCGTGGCCGGGGACCTGGCTTCCAGGGGCGTGGCCGTCACCGTGTTCGAAGCCCTGCACGTGGTGGGCGGGGTGCTGGTCTACGGCATTCCGGAGTTCCGTCTGCCCAAGAGCCTGGTGGTGGAAAAGGAAATCAACGCCCTTAAGCAGTTGGGCGTGGAATTCGTCACCAACTGGGTGGGCGGCAAGACCTTTCTGGTGGAAGAGCTGCTGGAGCAGGGCTACAAAGCCGTGTTCATCGGCGTGGGCGCGGGCCTGCCGCGTTTCCTGAACATTCCCGGCGAAAACCTCATCGGCGTGTTCTCCGCCAACGAATATCTCACCCGCGCCAACCTGGGCCGGGCCTATGATTTCCCCAACTACGACACGCCCACGTACCTCGCCAAAAACGTCACCGTGTACGGCGCGGGCAACGTGGCCATGGACGCCGCCCGCACGGCGTTGCGCCTGGGCGCGGAATCCGTGAGCATCGTCTACCGCCGCACCCGGGCGGAAATGCCCTGCCGCCACGAAGAGCTGGAGCACGCCGAGGAAGAGGGCGTGAAGCTGCAGACCCTTTGCGCGCCCGTCACCTTCCACGGCGACGAAAACGGCCGCCTGAACAAGGTGACCCTGCAGCGCATGGAGCTGGGCGAGCCCGACGAATCCGGCCGCCGCAGCCCCAAGCCCATTGAGGGCGACTACTTCGACCAGCCCACGGACCTGGCCATTGTGGCCGTGGGCACCCGCTCCAACCCCATTCTCCTGGAAGCCACCCCCCAGCTCAAATGCAACAAGTGGGGCTACGTGGAAGTGGACGACAACGGCGAAACCTCCATCCCCAACGTCTTTGCCGGGGGCGACATCGTCACCGGCGCGGCCACGGTCATCCTGGCCATGGGCGCGGGCCGCGTGGCAGCGAAAGAAATCGCCCGCCGTATTTTGCCTGCGTAGTTTGAAGAAGTGCTGACGTGAAACCCGGAGGAGGGGAAGAACCTTTTTTGCAACGGTTCTTCCCCTCCTCCGGACCTCCTCCCCTTCTCCAAAAAACTCTGACAGGGTGCGTGGAGGGAATCTCGTTGATAAGGCGGTACCGTATTGGATACGCCGTGCGATTCCTTTTGTCTGACCAGGCCCAGTATATCACGGGCCATACGCTGTTCGTGGAGGGCGGCTGCGCGCTAGCCGGGCCCAGCCGCGCATCCAAGACAGAGGGCCAGAAGAACCAATCAGACAAGAGTTAAACGTTGAGCCGAAAAAAGCATGTAAGAAGTTCGGCGTGCCCGTCGGTTTCCCCTTTCCCCCGGGCGTCGCGTCAGCGGGTCTTGGGCGTTACCCACCTACGCAAAGCGGCGTACAGGGCGTCCGGGTTTATGGGTTTGGTGATGTGGTCGTTCATGCCCGCGGACAGGCTGAGTTCCCGGTCGCCGGACATGGCGTGGGCGGTCATGGCCACGATGGGCAGGTTTTTGAAGCGCGGGTCGGCGCGGATTTCTTTGGCCGCTGTCAGGCCGTCCATGACCGGCATCTGGATATCCATCAGCACCAGGTCGTAGGTGTTTTTCTCCAGCAGATCCAGGGCCTCGCGGCCGGTGGCCGCCACGTCCACCACGTAGCCCTTGATGTTCAAAAGTTCCAGCGCGATCATCTGGTTGATGTCGTTGTCTTCCGCCAGCAGCAGGCGCGAGCCGGCCAGGCGTTTGTCCAGGGCTTCTTCCGCCGAAACGTCCGGCGCGCCGTCGTCGGCCTGTCCCAGTTCCTCCACCAGGGGGAACTGCGCGGTGAAATAAAAGGTGGTGCCTTGCCCGGGCGCGCTTTCGCACCAGATTTCGCCGGACATCAGCTCCACAAGGCGCTTGCAGATGGCCAGGCCAAGGCCCGTGCCCCCGTATTTGCGGGTGGTGGAAGTATCCGCCTGGGTAAACGGCGTAAACAGGGCGCTCACTTGTTCCGGCGTCATGCCGATGCCGGAATCTTTGATGGAGAACAGCAGCGAGCAGCTGTCCGCGTCACGGCTTTGTTCCGTCACGGCAAGATTGATGTTGCCGTGCTGCGTGAACTTGACGGCGTTGTTGGTCAGGTTGAGCACGATCTGCTTGAGCCGGACCGGGTCGCCCATAAGCGTCGCCGGTATGGCCGGGTCGATGCGGGTTTGGAAATCAAGCTGCTTGGCGGCCACCTGGCTGGCCACGATATCTGAGACGCCCTGGATGACGGTTTCCAGCGAGAAGCCGATTTTTTCCATCTCCAGCTTGCCGGCCTCGATTTTGGAAAAGTCGAGGATATCGTTGATGACCCGCAGGAGAAGCGTTGCGGACTGTTCCGTCTTGGAGAGGTAATCGCGCTGCTTGGGGGCCAGTTCCGTTTTGAACAGCAGGTGGGTCATGCCCAGAATGGCGTTCATGGGCGTGCGTATTTCGTGGCTCATGTTGGCCAGGAACTCGCTTTTGGCCTGGGCGCTTTTTTCCGCCGCGTCCCGGGCCTGGCGCAGTTCTTCCTCAGCTTCGTGCATTTCCGCGAGCATGGCTTTCAGCTCGCGCAGGTCGCGGGTGTAGCCGGCCACAATGTAGTCGCCGCGGTGCTTGACGCGCACCAGGGTTATTTCCGCGGGCACGGGCTCGCCGTTGAGCTTCCGGTGCATCCATTCAAAGCGGCAATAGCCGGTATCAAAGGCGGTGCGGATCTTTTCAAGGGCGGATTCCGAAGAGAGCCTCCCGTCCGGCTGGTATTCCGGGGAAAGTTCGCCGAAACGGTCCAGATAGGCCTGCTTGTTGGGCAGCTCAAACAGCCGGGCGGCCTCTTCGTTGCAGTCGATATTGTTGTAGTCGCGGTCCCAGAAGTTGCAGCACATGGGCATGGCGTCCAGCATGATCTGGGTGCGCTCGTCCGCCTCGCGCATTTTGGCGAGGCTGGCTTTCAGCTCGCGCAGGTCGCGGGTGTAGCCGGCCACAATGTAGTCGTCGCGGTGCTTGACGCGCACCAGGGTTATTTCCGCGGGCACGGGTTCGCCGTTGAGCTTCTGGTGCATCCATTCGAAACGGCAGTAGCCGCTTTCAAAGGCGGTGCGGATTTTTTCCAGGGCGGACTCTGAAGAGAGCCTGCCGTCCGGCTGGTATTCCGGGGAAAGTTCTCCGAAACGGTCCAGGTAGGCCTGTTTGTTGGGCAAGTCGAACAGCCGGGCGGCCGCTTCGTTGCAGTCGACGTTGTTGTAGTCCCGGTCCCAGAAGTTGCAGCACAGGGGCGTGGCGTCCAGCATGATCTGGGTGCGCTCGTCCGCCTCGCGCATTTCCGCGAGCATGGCTTTCAGCTCGCGCAGGTCGCGGGTGTAGCCGGCCACAATGTAGCCGTCGTTGCGCTTGACCCGCACCAGGGTTATTTCCGCGGGACTGGGCTCGCCGTTGAGCTTCTGGTGCATCCATTCAAAGCGGCAGTGGCCGGTTTCAAAGGCGGTGCGGATTTTTTCCAGGGCGTATTCCGAGGAAAGGATGCCGTTGGGCTGGTATTCCGGGGAGAGTTCCGCGAAACGGTCCAAATAGGCCTGTTTGTTGGGCAGCTCAAACAGCCGGGCCGCTTCCTCGTTGCAGTCGATGTTGTTGTAGTCCTTGTCCCAGAAGTTGCAGCACAGCGGGGTGGCGTCCAGCATGATCTGGGTGCGCTCGTCCGCCTCGCGCATTTCCGCGAGCATGGCTTTCAGTTCGCGCAGGTCGCGGATGTAGCCCGCAACCGCGTATTCGCCGCCGTACGTGACGCGCACCAGGGTGACTTCCGCGGGGATGGGCTCGCCGTCCGGCTTTTGGTGCAGCCACTCAAAGCGGCACAGCCCCGTTTCAATGGCCTCGCGGATTTTTTCCAGCGCGTACTCGCCGGAAGGCCTGCCGTCGGGCTGGTACGGGGGAAAAATTTCCTTAAAGCGGGCTATGTACTCCTGCTTGCTGGAAAAACCGAACAGCTTCAACGCTTCCAGGTTGCATTCTATGACGTTGCACCGCGCGTCCAGAATGTTGCAGCACAAGGGGTTGCTGTCCAGCATGATGCGGGCGCGCTCGTGCGCTTCCCGCAATTCTTCCAGGCTTTGTTCGCCCGCCTTGGCGGCGCTGATATCCTGTATGCCTCCGCTGATGCGCCGGGCGGCGCCGGGTTCCTGCTGCACGCGGGCGAAAACCCGCGCCCAGACCCAGGCTTTGTTCCGCGCGTTCCATACCCGGTGCTCGGAGACGAGGGATGCGCCGTCCGCAAGAGAGGATGAAAATTCCCGCCGGACGCGGGGGGCGTCCTCAGGATGGCAGATGCCGTTGCAATACTGGTCCCAGCCGAGGTTGAGCGCCTGTTCGGAAAGGCCGAACAGGGCCGCGAGGCAGGAGGGGCCGCGTATGCCGAGCCTGTCAGCGCCGGCATCAAGAGCCCAGATGCCGATTTTCCCCTCATCCAGGAGAAGCGTCATATCTTGAGGGAATTCATGTGCTTTCATGGCGCGGAGGCTCCATACGGTTATATGCGGATGACACCTTAAAGAACAAAGGCGCACTTGTGTCAACATGTTTTACAGTCTTGCCGTTCTGTCACGCGGAACATCCTGGGTTGGGAACATTTTGGCGCGCCCGTAATGGAGTGAAAAAAAGCGCCGGGAGCACAAACTATGCTCCCGGCGTGAATGGCCGTTTCATCCGGCAAGCGTGGCGCTTCCGGGGGACGGATGCTTTGCTTTAGAAAGCCTGTTCGGAGCTCTCTTCGCCGTAAGCTTGCCCGGCATAGGCGTTCATGCCGCGCTGCCGCGCCCGCGACGCAAGGTTGGAGGCGCGCATGGCCGCCTGCATGTCCCGCAGGGAGGGGTCGCCGGCGGCCATGGCGGCCCGCTGGGCGGTTGCAGCCCGGCGCGCGGTTTCTTCGTCGTCGCCAAAGGATGAACCCATGGAGATGTTCACCGAACCGCCCACGGCATACTGCCGCCCGTCCGGCCCGGTCTGGTACTGGTAGGTGGCCCCGCCCACCACTTGTCCCGAGGCCGCCATGATATGCGCGGTTTCATGGCCGCGCACCTTGGCGTCCCTGTCCCGCAGCCTGCGCAGTAGGTCCTGCTCGGAATCGCTCAGCTCCGCGCCGCTGCCCTTGGGCGAAGAGCTTTGGGCGGCTGCGCCGCTTTGCTCCTGCCGCACCACGTGGGCCGTGGTGCCCACGGCGTACTGCTCGCCGTCGGGGCCGGTCTGGTAGATGTAGCTGCTGCCGCCCACGGCGCCGCCGCGCTTTTCCTCGTTTTGGCGCACTTCGCGGTCGCGCTGTTCCAGGGCCGCCACGGTGCGCGCTTCCGCGCTTTCCTCCTCGCTTTGGGCGGAGGACGATGCGCCGCGCAGGCGGGCGTCGGGTCCGTACAGCCCGGTTTGCGGCTCCTGCCGCCGCGCTTCCCGGACAAGGGCCGCGCCGAAAGCCTGGTCTTCCAGGCTCCAGGAGCTGCCGGAACCGGCCGGGGATACCGGCGTTACCGGCTGGAGCGGGCCGGCCCTGCCGAGCGGGCGCGTGAAAGATGTTTCGCCGACTTGCATACGCTGTTCCTTGTTTGCGCCACGGCCGCGTTGCGGGCGGCCGGGCAAGGGTTCTCGTATCGGTTGTATCGGCGGGTTCGCGGAATGCTTTAGGCTTGTTTAGAAAAAAAATTATCGCTACGCTGGCAGGGGTCGGACGGCGCTTTTTCTTTTGTCCTCATTTCTCTCAACAGCCCGCACTCGGGCAACAAGGAGCGAGCGCATGAGAATACGCAGATCTTTGGCCTTTTGCCGCTGCATCGAACCGGACGGGGTGCGCATGCTGCTGGGCACCAACGTGGACTGCGTGGTGCTGGACCTGGAAGACGGCGTGGTGGTCACCAAAAAAGCGGAAAATCACGCCGCCACCGCGAAAGCGCTGCAAGAATGGGATTTCAAGAGCAAAGAGCGCGTGCTGCGCATCAACGGCCCGCACACGCCCTTTTACCAGGCCGACCTGGACGTGATCCGCCAGGGCAGGCCGGACGCCGTGCGCCTGCCCAAGTGCGAGGACGCCGCCTATGTTATGCGGGTGGCGGACGACCTGACCGCCATTGAAAAGGAACTGGGCCTGCCCGAGGACGGCATCGAGCTGATCCTGATGATCGAGAACCCCATCGGGATCATGAACACCCACGCCATGTGCAGTTGCCGCAAGCGCGTGACCGCCGCGGGCGTGGGCATGGAAGACCTGACCGCCGCCATGGGCATTGAGCGCCGCTACGTGCTGAACTGCCTGGACCTGATCTACGCGCGCCAGAAAGTGGTGCTGGAAGCCAAGGCCGCCGGGGTGCAGGCCCTGGATTCCAACGTGCTCTTTCACGCCAGCGGGGAGTACATGGCCGAGGAAAGCCTTATTTCGCGCCGCATGGGCTTTGACGGCCGTTCCTGTTCCGTGCGCTACCCGGACCATATCGACATTGTGAACAAGGCCTACACGCCCAGCGAAGAGCAGGTCCAGTGGGCCAGCGAAGTGGCCGCCGCCTATGAGGACGCGGTGCAAAAGGGCACCAGCAACGTGTACGTCAACGGGCTGTTCATTGACCCGCCCGTGGTGGCCAAAGCGCGGACCATCTTGGATTTCATGCGCCAGATTGGGGCGCGGGCGTGCTGAAGCACGCCGGAAACGGACCGGGCGCCCGCCATGTCCCGTGTGCCGGACATTGCGGGCGCTCGCGCATAAAAGCGGCGGGGTGCCGTCAGCCTTGCTTTTTCGTGAAAACGGGACAGCAAAACGGCTGCCCTTCCTCGCGCGGGCCGCGGCAGGCATTGTCGGAAACACAGGCCGAAGCGTCCGCAAGGCCCAGGCGCCAGTTTTTGACCAGCATGGAGTCCAGGATCAGGGGGCGGCACAGGGCGATGTAGTCGGCCAGGCCGTCGCGCAGCAGTTGTTCCGCCGTGGCGCGCTTGCGTATGCCCCCCACCAGCATCAGCGGGATGCGCAGGCGTTTTTTGAAGGCATCGGCCGCCTGGCGGTAATAGACCTCGTCGTCGCCCTTTTTGTATTTGCGCATGGCGTGGGTGGGAGCGCCGGGCATGGCGGCCTCCGGCTGGAAAAGGTGCGCTGGATGGCGCTTCCACGGCATGAAAGCCGATTTAGACGGTTGCTTTTAGCGCCGCCTGTTTGTATACTGTGCTTTCCGAATAACGGCAACGCTATTTCCGTTCTGCGGCATGGCGTGTAGAAGCAGGCATGACACAAAGTAAAAAGAAACAGTCCGTATTCAAGCGGTATAACGGCCCGGAATGGGCCTTTCTGGTGCTGATGACCCTGCCCTGCGTGGCGCTGCTGGAGTTTCTGCGCATGCCGGCCTCGCCCCTTTTGGCCGGCATTGTGGCCGGGGCCTTCATTTCCACGCGCGGCACGGCCATACGCATGCCCGCCGCCATGTTTCTGGCGGGTCAGAGCATTATCGGCTGCATTATCGCCCGTTCCCTTTCCCTTTCCGTGCTCCGGGGCATGATGGAAAACTGGATGCTGGCCCTGGGCATCGTGCTGGCGGTTATCGCCTGCGCCTTTTTCCTGGGCTGGCTGCTGACGGTGAAAGAAGTGCTGCCCGGCACCACGGCCATCTGGGGCGCTGCCCCGGGCGCTGCCATGCCCATGGTCCTGATGTCCGAAGCTTACGGCGGGGACATGCGCCTGGTGGCCCTGATGCAGTATATGCGGGTCATGCTGGTGTCCATTATCGCCGCCGTGGTGGCCTGGTTCATGGGCGCGGGGCTGCCGGCGCCCAGCAAGGCGGCCTTTCTGGCCGCCCTGACCGCGGCCATAGACTGGCCCGCTCTGCTCATGACCCTGGCCCTGGCGCTTTCCAGCGCGTACCTGGGGCATTTGACGCGCTTCCCCGCCGGTCCCATTCTGCTGCCCATGTTCGCGGGCGCGCTGGTGCAGAACCTGGGCCTGATGCAGCTGGTGCTGCCCGGCTGGCTGCTGGCGCTGTGCTTCACGCTGATAGGCTGGTGCATAGGGCTGCGTTTCAACCGGCCCGTGCTGCTGTATGCCGTGCGTGTGCTGCCGCAAATTCTGGCTGCCATTCTTATTGTGGTGGCCCTGGCCGGCGGTCTGGCCGGCCTGCTGGTCTGGGGCGCGGGGCTTGACCCTTTGACCGCCTACCTGGCCACCAGCCCAGGCGGCCTGGACGCCGTGGCCATTATCGCGGCTTCCAGCGATGCGGACATGCCTTTTGTCATGGCCATCCAGACGGCCCGGCTCATGATTCTGCTCCTGGTCGGCCCGGCCATGGCCCGCTTTACCATCCGCTGCCTGAAGAAAAAGCCGGAAAAGCCCGCTCCGCTGGAATAGCGGCGGCGCGGGCGTTCTGCCCTGTTTTACCCGTCCCTGGCCGCGGCGCAGCCCTGCCGCGCGTGCGCCGCTTTTACCGACCGCAACCAGAGGAGTTTTGCCATGACTACTGTCTCCAACACGGTGCGTTCCGCTGTGGCCGCGCTGCTGGCCGATGCCGGTATCCAGAAGGCCCTGGCCTTTCTTGAGGGCGATCAGGACAACAGAATCCGGGAACTCAAGGAAATGGTGCTGCTGTACGGCACGCCCTTTACGGAAGGGGAGCTGCGCTCGCCCATGTTCAAGGAAAAGCTGGAGAAGCTCGGCGTCACACAGTGCCGGGTGGATGCGGACGACAACGCCTACGGCGTTATACCCGGCTTGAAAAGCCCCAAAGTGCTGCTGGAAGCGCACCTGGACACGGTGTTCCCCAAAGACACGCCGCTGAAGGTCGAGGAAAAGGACGGCAAGCTCTGCTGCCCCGGCATCTCCGACGATACCTCCTGTCTGGCCATTGTGCTTTCCGTTGTCCGGGCCATCAACCACGCCGGGCTTAAGCCGGTGTACTCCCTGCTTGTGGGCGGCAGCAGCGGGGAAGAGGGCGAAGGCGACCTGCGCGGCGCCAAGGCCTTTCTGCGGGACAACCCGGACCTTGTGGCCTACCTGCCCATGGAACCCGGCGCCCCCGGCCTGATCACCAAGGGCGCCGTGGGCTCCAAGCGCTATGAATTCGCCTTTTCCGGCCCCGGCGGGCACAGCTGGAGCGCCTACGGCCTGCCCAGCCCCATCCACGCCATGGCCCGGGCCATGGCCAAAATGTCCAACGTGACCACGCCGGAAAACCCCCGCACCACCTACACCATAGGCATCGTCAACGGCGGCACCTCCGTCAACTCCATAGCCCACAGCGCCAGCTGCAAGCTGGACATGCGCTCCATCAGCGCGGAAGCCCTGGCCGAGGTGGAGCGCACCATGCTCAGCTTCGTGCAGGAGTCCGTGGACGAGGAAAACGCCTTCCGGGCGGCCAGCGGGCAAAAGGTGGAAGTGAAAACCACGCTGCTGGGCGACCGTCCCGCCGGGGACCAGCCGGACGGCGCGCTTATCGTCCAGTCCGCCTGCGCGGTGTTCGAAGCCCTGGGCGTCACGCCCAACGTGGGCCCGGCCAGGAGCACCAACGCCAACGTGCCCATCAGCCAGAAGGTGCCCTCGGTGGTGGTGCGTTCCGGCTGCCTGAGCGGCGGGCACCACTCCCTGAACGAGTGGCTGGACCCCAAAAACGCGCACATCGGCGCGCAGGCCGCGCTGCTCATGCTCTTCCTGCTGGCGGGCCTGCAAGGGGTTTCCGAACCTCTGGCGCTGCGCTGAGCGGCTGTTATCTGATTATATCGCGGGGCTCGGCGTGCCGGTAAACGGCACAGCGGGTCCCGCGTTTTTTGTCCTCTTTGCGTGGAGGGAGAGAAAATACTTGCGCGCGGCTCCTAAAGAGGACTATTGGGGATAATTTGCATAGTCTGTCCGCTCTCGGCCCCTATTTTTACACAAGGCGGTGTATCATGCCTCAGAAGGATTCGCGGCATACGTTTATCAGGCGCTTCAAGCTGCGGGAACACCTTGGCGTGTTGTTCACCGCTTTGATGCTGGTGACCGGGCTGACCATCGCGTTTACCGGGTACCGCATGGTGTCGCGCACGGCCATGGCCGCCACGGACCATCTGGTCGCCAGCGTGAGCAGCACGGTCAAAAGCGAGACCATGAACGCCGTGTACCAGCCGGTGCAGGCCTTTACCGCCGTGCTGGCCCAGAGCGCGCTTCCCAAAGAGGACAGCCTGGAAGGGCGTCTGGACGCGCTGGCCTCCATGCAGGCCATACTGGAAGCCTACCCCATAGTGGACGCGATTTACGTGGGCTACGACAGCGGCGAGTTTTTCCTGGTCCGGCCCTTGCGCTCCCCGCAGGCGCGCGCGCTGTTCGACGCTCCTGAGGCCAGCGCGCTGATGGTGCAGAGCATAGAGAAGGCCGCTGAAGCGGGGGTGTCCGAATATCTGTTTTTTGACGCGGCGCTGAACCTCCTGCGACGCCAGACGCAAAAAGACGCCAGCTACGACCCGCGCACCCGGAGCTGGTATCAGGAAGCCAGAAACTCCAGCGGCCTGATAAGCAGCGCGCCGTACATTTTTTTCACCACCAAGGAAGTAGGCACGACCTTTGCCCGGCAGAGCCGCCACGGCAACGCCGTGGTGGGGGCGGACATAGGGCTTTCGCAGCTGTCCGCCGCGCTGGCGGGCGAGCTCCCCAGCAAGGGGGCCGAACTGGTGCTTTTCAAGCCGGACGGCACACTGCTGGCCTCTTCCGGCGGCATGTCACTTCAAGAGGGGGAAAGCACGCGCCTGCGCACCTCGGATGACCTGCCGCCCGCCGCGCGCCTGGGCGTCCAGTCCTACAAAGACGGCTGGATAGGCCGGGATATCACCATCAATGACGGCTCGCGGGACTGGGTGCTCGCCCTGGAGAGCATCAGCCTTTCCGGCGAGGTGCGGAACGCCCTGCTGCTGGCCATTCCCAGAGACGAAATTCTGGTGGACGCCGTGGCTTTTCTGCGCCAGACCATGCTGCTCACAGCGGGCATTTTGCTTCTCGCCGTGCCGTTTATCTGGCTGGCGGCACGGGGAATTGCCCGCCCCTTGAGCGCGCTGGCGGAAAAGGTGCGGCGCATTGAGGAGTTCCGCCTTGAAGAGCGGGACGAACGGATCGATTCCCGGGTTTCGGAAATCCACGCCCTGGGGCAGGGCATGGAGCACATGCAGACCAACCTGCGAAAGTTCCTGGCCATTACCGGCACCATCAGCGCGGAACGCGATTTCGACCTGCTTTTGCAGCGCGTACTGCAGGAAACCCTGCAGGTGTCCGCAGCCGACGGCGGCATGGTGGCTCTGCTGGACGAGGAGGGCAATTGTTTCAAGCACGGCAGCGCCTGCTGGCTTGGCGGGGCCGACGGAAGCATGGCGCAGTGCCTGATGATGGACTGCCAGAAACCGGACCTTTCCTTGCCGCCCTACCAGGCCCTGCATTCCGGCAGCTTCGTACGCGCCGTCATCCCGCGTGAAGACCAGCGCAGCGGGGTGGATTTCCTGGCGCCGGGCTTTGACAACCCTGCGGTAACCCAGGTGGAGGTGATCTGCCTGCCCTTGCGCGACCGTATGGGAGAGAGCCTGGGGGTACTCTGCCTGTTCAAGGCCATGAGACCGGGTTCACCCGCCTTCCAGACCCAGCAGATAGCCTTTATCGAGGCCCTGGCCAGCACCGCCGCCATTGCCCTGGAAAACCAGACCCTGCTGAAGGCCCAGCGCGATCTGCGGGACGCGCTCATCCACATTCTCGCCGGGGCCATTGACGCCAAGTCGCCGTACACCGGCGGCCACTGCCAGCGGGTGCCCGTCGTGTTCCAGATGCTGGCCAAGGCCGCCTGCGAAACGGAGGAAGGGCCTCTCAAAGACTTCAGCCTCAACGAGGACCAGTGGGAAGAAGCCAAGCTGGCGGCCTGGCTGCACGACTGCGGCAAGGTGACCACCCCGGAATACGTGGTGGACAAAGCCACCAAGCTGGAAACCATTTACGACCGCATCCACGAGATACGCACCCGCTTTGAAGTGCTCAAGCGCGACGCGGAAATAGCCTCGCTGCGCGCCGTGCTGGGCGGCGCCGACGCGGAGGCGGAAGCGCGCAAGCTGGAAGAGGCCCTCCGCGCCCTGGACGACGACTTCGCCTTTGTGGGCACCTGCAACATAGGCGGCGAGTTCATGGATGACGCCGCCCTGGCGCGCCTTGCGGCCATAGGCGAACGCAGCTGGCTGCGCACGCTGGACAAGCGCATCGGGGTTTCGCGGGACGAGTCGGCGCGCATGGACCGCGCCCCGGCCGAAGCGCCGCCCGTGCGGGAGCCGCTGCTCATGGACAGGCCGGAGCATATCCTTGAGCGCAACCCCAAGGACCGGATCGTGCCGGGAAACCCCTGGGGTTTTAAGATGGATACGCCGCAGGCGCTGTATAACCGGGGCGAGCTGTACAACCTCTCCATCCGCCGGGGGACGCTCAGCGAGGAAGAGCGCTACAAAATCAACGACCACATCGTCCAGACCATCATCATGCTCAAGCAACTGCCCCTGCCCAAGCATTTGCGGGATGTGCCCGACATAGCCGGCTCCCACCATGAAACCATGGACGGCAAAGGCTACCCCCGGCGTCTTTCGCGAGAAAACATGGGCTGGAGCGCGCGCATGATGGCCATTGCCGATATTTTCGAGGCCCTCACCGCCTCGGACCGGCCGTACAAGCCGGGTAAAACGCTCTCAGAAGCCCTGAAAATAATGGGGGAATTCAAAGCCCGGAACCACATCGACCCGGACCTGTACGAGCTGTTCCTCAAGGCGGGTGTGCCGCAGCAGTACGCCGCGGGCTATCTGAAGCCGGAGCAGATTGACGTGTAGTTGTCGAAGCCATTTAAGAGTGAGAGCAGGGCGCTGCCCTGCACCCGCCAAGGGGCACGCCCCTTGGAACCCATTCAGGTTGGGTGACGGGAGTGTCGCCTTTTACGACAGGCCATCCTTCCTCTGGCCAGGATGACGTGCGGCAAAAAACGGCGTTCCCATACCCACCCTGTCGCGGGGGCCAGGGGGCGCACAGGACGTGCCGCGCTGTGCCCCATTCCTTATACCCCCGGAGGGGGCCGGAGCGTAGCGCAGGCCAGGCCCGCCAGGGCCTATGGAGCGTAGGGGCCGGGCGTGATCCGGCTTTGCCGGTCACGCGTCCGGAAGTAAGACGGCTTCGACAGCTAACTCAGGCCGCCCCGCTGGCGCATGGCGTGCAGGCTCTGCAGCAGGACGGAGGCGCAGATCAGGCCCAGGCCGATGAAAAACGAGGCGTTCAGCTCGGCGGCTTCGTTGAACAGGATCATGGCCAGGACGATGCTGTAGATGGGTTCCAGGTTGTAGCTCAGGTTGACGGTGAAGGTGGATATGCTCTGCAGTGCCTGGATTTGCAAGAGAAACAGGCCGATGGTGCACACGGAGGCCAGCAGAAACAGGTATGCCACGTCCCACAGGCTGGGTTTCAGGGGAATGCCGGGGAACAGCGCGAGATAGGCGGGCGCGGCCAGGGTCAGAAAGGCGAAGCCCCCGATCATCTGGTGGAGCAGAATGGTGGAAGAGCCGTGGCGCGCGCCCTGCCTCCTGATGGCCATGGTGAAGAAGGCGGCGAACAGCGCGGAGAGAATGCCCAGGATAATGCCGGTCCTGTACCGGGTGTCGAAGTGGAAAATGAGCGCGATGCCGGCCACCGTGAGCAGGCTGAAGAACAGTTCCAGCAACGAGAGTTTTTTCCGGCTGAGAAGCGGTTCGAGCACGGCCGTGAAAAAGCCGGTCAACGCGAAACAGACGACGGCTATGGACACGTTGGCGTACTTGATGCTGCCGTAAAAGAAAATCCAGTGGATGGCGGTAAGCGCGCCCACGCCGCAGAGCTTCAGGGATTCCCGCGTCGGGACGCGCGGCAGTTGCCCGCTGTACAGCAAGTACCCGGCGAACAGCACGGAGGTGATGAGCATGCGGTACCAGACCAGGGGGCCTTCCGGCAGTTCGATGAGCTTGCCCAGAATGCCGGTGAATCCCGCGATCAGAATGGAGATGTGCAGCTTGATAAAGGCAGTGCCCATGGCGCGGTCTCGGAGAAAAAGTGGGGGACGGGGCCGGAAGGAGATCAGCGCCGGGTTTCGGCGGGGCCTTTCTTCAGGTTCGGCGGGTACATGATGGTGTGGCGGGTGTGCAGTTCCGCGTCCGTGGTGATTTCCAGGTCGTTGTAGAACAGAGCGCTGGTCATGATGTTCAGCTCGTCCTGCAGAGCGGCCTGTTTTTTCCAGGAGGGGATGGCTTCGATAATTGCCGGGCAGACATGCCAGACCATGACCCAGATACACGCGAGGGCCAGCGCCAGTTGCGCCAGCTTGCGCGCGTAAGACGGGGGGCGGGTTTCGGGCATGATTCGGCTCTCTCCTGCAAACGGAATGCGAGTAAAAAAGAAGACTGCCCTATTATAGCCGGGGCGGTCTTCCTTGTATAGTGGCGGGTTTTCAATGGTCTTTTTGCCCTCTGCCAGCGTCAGGCTCGCCCCGTGCGAAGCTCATGTATGTTTTGATACACTTCGCTCCGCACGGAGCTCGTCTTCCTTGGCAGAGAACAAAAATCCTCATTGAAAATACTTAATTAGATGGTCTTGGTGATGTCGGGGAAGACCACGAAGAACATCAGGTAGGCCATGGCCAGGGTCAGGATCAGGTTAAAGCTCTGGCCGCAGACGTAAAGGATGAGCGGCTTGCCGCCCTTAAGATACGGCGCCAGCTCGCGGAAGTTGGTGGCCAGGCCGATGGAGGTGAAGGCCAGGGCGAAGAACCAGGAGCGCAGCGGGTCCAGCATGCGCAGCGCGCCGTTGTCAATGGTGATCTTGGCCAGGTCGTTGCCGAAAGAGCCGCTGATCACCGAGAACAGGACGGACATGGCCAGAAAGCCGATGACGAACTTGGGGAAACGGTGCCAGATTTCCATGGCGGAAACCTTCTGGCCTTCCACGCAATCCACCTTGGCGCACCAGTAAACGGCCACGCAGAAGGCGGTGACGCCGATCAGCACGTTCTGGATCATCTTGATGGTGGCGGCCACATACAGGGCCTTGGGGCCCAGCATGGCGCCCGCCGCGGCCACGGCGCCGGTGGCGTCAATGGTGCCGCCCATCCAGGCGCCGCCCAGAATGGGATCCATACCCACAGCCTTGATAAAGGCGGGCATGACGATCATCATGATGGCGGTAAAGGCCAGGGAAATGCCGATGGCCAGGGTGAGCTCCTCTTTCTTGGCCCGGCTGGCGGCCGCCGTGGCAATGGCCGCCGAGGTGCCGCACACGGACATGTCCGCGGAAATGACGATGTTCAGGGTTTTGGACTCGATTTTCAGCACTTTCTGGCCGAAAATGAAGGTGCAGACAAGCACGATGGGCGTCACAACCCAGGCCACGAAAATGCCGGGCGTGCCGATGGCCAGAATCTTGTCGATGAGGATGGAGGCGCCCAGCAGCACCAGGCCGGTCTTGATGAAGTATTCCGTCTGCAGGGCTTTTTTGATGAATTCCGGCGTGCCCACGGTGTTGGCGATGAGCATGCCCAGAATGATGGCCCAGGCTTCGGAACCCACGCCCCACTTGCGCATGGTGGTCTCATTGCCCAAGGTGAAGGCGATGAGCATGACCACGAACAGCCCGATAAAGCCGACAAAGAACTTGGGCAGCGGAATGCCCATGAACACGGCGCCAATGCCAAAAAATACGCCCGTGACCAGCATGAACAGCAGCAGGTTGGGGAGCAGGTTGTATGGCTTGGCGCTGGCGGCCGCGGCGGCGCTGGAAGCGGACTTGGAAGCGGCGAGCCAGCCTTCTATGGCCTTGCCGGCCGCCTTGTTGAGCGTATCGTCCTTGAAATTGGCGGCTTCGGCGGCCTTTTCCGCCGCCTGCGCGGCGGCCAGGGCGGCCTTGGCGGCCTTGGCCGTGCTTTCCGCCTTGGCTTTGCCTGCGGCGTTTTTGGCGTCGGCCTGTTCCTTGGACATGTAGAAGGCCGCCATGGGGCTGCCGCTCCAGCGGTTGGGGCTCTTGATAAAGGCGCTGATGGCCTTGCCCGCAGGGCTGTCAATGGCACGCAGCTTGCCCTTGGAATTGACCGCGTCATAGTAGGCTATGGTTTTGAAGGGGGCGCGCGCGGCTTCCGCCTTGATGACCGCGTTGGCCTTGTCGAGCTTGGCCGCGTATTCCCCCTTGGAGCCGACAAAAAGAACAAGGGAGATAATGACCAGGGCAAGACCCAGCCAAATGGCCCAGTAGTCTTCCTTGGTCCACAGGTCGGACAGGCGGCTTTGCGCTTTGTCCTGGACAAATTCCGGTGTTGGGGTTTGAGCGGCCATGGTTTCCTCCGGGTTGGTGCTTCCGCGTTTCGTCTGCGCGGTATAAAATTTCAAATGTGAAATGAACTCTGAGAGCAGAACGGAAAACGTTTTTAGAAAACCTTTTCTTAGGCTTATAATAAATGTGATAATTTTATCAAGCGGAAGGGAGAGAAAATATTTTTTTGCTCGCTAGCTAGCGCACGCGGGAATGTTGCGTTTCGGCGTAAAAAAAGCCCCTGCCCGGTTTTCCGGGCAGGGGCTTGTGCAAGGCGGTTTGTTCCGCTTACGCTTTATCCGTCAGCAGCACCGCTTCCCAAGCCTCCACATCGTACAGGCTGGTGCCGGGATGCTTGGCCCAGGCGCAAACCCCGGCTGTGTCGTATTCCACGGGCCAGTGGCTGCGAGTGGCCAAGGCCTGGGCGAAACTCTCCGCCAGAACCTCATGGTGCCGCGAAGCTCGCATGGCTTCCTGCGGGCCGGCGATATAGCGCAAGCGGTACGTGTTCATGGCGTCTTTTCCGTTCTAGTGCGCGCCAGGAACCATGAGCGCGATAAGGTAAAAGACCACCAGCAGCCCCACCCCGAGAGCGAGGCTCCACTTGATAAGGCTCATTTCCACATCGTTCAGAGGCTCGTATTTCATGGCCTCCATTTCGTCCCGCATGGTCACTTCTTTTTCTTGCATGGCTATACTCCCGGGTTACGGAATAATGGGGGGCTTTATGCCGTGGAAGAACAGCCAGGAAATGAACAGGCCGATCCAGATAATAAAGCCGAAGAGGCAGACGCAGTACACGGCCGCCAGCCTGCCGATGCCTTCCGCCCAAAGACGCCGGAAGTTGGAGATGACCCCGATGGTGAAGAAGGTCATCAAGAAGAAGAGCGTGCGGAGCGAGTTGATGTTGGAAGTCATGGCCTTGCCGGCCTTGAACAGCTCCGCGGAGTTCAGGCTGAGGAAGAGCAGGATCAGGAAGGTCAGAATATAGCCGAACACGAAGCGGGGGAAGCGGTCCAGCACGTCGCCCCAGGACATGGTGTTGTTGCTCGACTTGTCGAGCTTGGAGCACCAGATATAGGCCAGCAGCAGCGACCAGATGCCGATGAACACGTCAATGAAGATTTTGACGGTGGTGGTGACCATGACCACCCAGCCGGTCTGGTACTTGATGCCGTCCACGGCCTGGGCCTTGGCCAGGATAAGGGACTCGGCAATGGCGCCGCTGGCGATGGCCCCGCCGTCGGATTTCACCGCCAGGCCCATCCAGCCGCCGGCCACCAGGGGTTCGTTGTGCAGGCCCCAGGCGGCGATAAAGGGCAGGATCAGCATTTCGATACACGTGAACACCACCACCAGCGAGGAAACCATGATCGGCACGATGGGCCTGGCGCGGATGGCGCCGCCCGTGGCGATGGCGGCGGAAACGCCGCAGATGGAAATGCCGGAAGCGAGCGGCGCGGCCCATTCCCGGCTGAATTTGAAGTATTTCCGCGAGATGTAATACACCAAAGCCCAGTAGATAAGGTAGGCTTCCACAATGGCGCACAGGCCCCGGAACACGACGTGGCCTGCCAGGCCCACGGCTTCCGCCGCTTTGACGCCCAGTTCGGAACCCATGATGATGATGGCGATTTTCACGAACATTTCAGGCCGGCAGGCGGGGCGCATCGCTTCCGCGACGCCGGGCATGAAGTTCCCGATGATAATGCCCATGACCAGGGCCACAATGTAGCCCGCTTCACCGGAAAGGCCCATGGACCAGGTGATGCCGGCCTTTTTCAGGTTGGCCGCTGTGGGGGTGACGGCCACATAGGCGTAGTTGCCAAGGCCGTAGCAGATGTAGGCGACAAAAAAGACCAGGGTAAAGGCTTTGACGAACTTGGCGACGTCCGCTTCCATCAGCTTGACGCCCACCGCCAAAATGGCGGTAATGGCCACGTAGGTGAAAATCAGGCACAGCCAGCCCGTGGCCGCCGGGGAAATCCAGCCGGCAATGGCTTTGCCGGTGGCGGAGTTGGTGGCGCCAAACATTTTGACGGGATCAAGCCAGGTACCGGCTTTCACGATCCAGCCAAGCAGGTTCATGCCGCCGAACTGAAGCATGGCGACAACAAAGATGAAGCTCCCGATCAGCAGGGCGGTCTTGTCTTCGGTAAGACCTTTTGGAGATGTGCTCATAGGCGTCCTCACTGAATAATCATGTCATCAGGCGGGATGCATAAAGTGGCGCCATGCGGCCGCCGCCTTTGCCAATTGCCGGCGATCGCCGGAGGTCGTGAATGGATCCTCCTTGTCGTGCAAAGAAAAGTTATACTAGAAACAGCATATCGATAATAAAATAATGAGATGCCAGCGGACTAATAATATAATAATTTACTCGTTGTTTCAAGGTTGCATAGAGAATTTTCTTTGTCAATCCGGAGATATATAGAAAACGTTATCTTATTTTTGAAAATATAGTTGGAAAACGTTATCTATATCTTGTAGAAAGAGTTCACATAGGCGCTCGCTGTTCGAGCGCGTTAAGGGAGCGCTTGTGATTTTTCTTTGCGCCCGAATCATTGTCAAAACGCTCCCCACGGATTACAGTATCAGATACCAGACTCGACAAGCTGAAAACCGGCCGCGCGCTGGCTTATCCTAACGGAGGTTTCCCTTGAATCAGTTTACGCGCAATCTCGTTTTGTGGGGCGTTATCTCACTGCTCATGGTGGCGTTGTTCAATATGTTCAACGCGCCCCCCGCCCCGCAGATGAAGATGGAATACAGCACCTTCCTGCAGAAGGTGGGGCAGGGCCAGGTAAGCGAGGTCACCATCCAGGGCCGCAAGCTGTTGGGCAAAACGTCCGACGGCCAGACCTTCCAGAGCTACGCGCCGGAAGACCCCACCCTGGTCAGCCAGCTTATCCAGCACAATGTGGGCGTAAAGGCGGAACCGCCGGAAGAGGCTTCCTGGTTCACCACACTCCTGGTTTCCTGGCTGCCTATGCTGGTCATCATCGGGGTCTGGATCTTTTTCATGCGCCAGATGCAGGGGGGCGGCGGCAAGGCCATGAGCTTCGGCCGCTCCAAGGCCCGCATGGTTTCGCAGGAATCGGCCCGGGTCACCTTCGCCGACGTGGCCGGGGTGGACGAAGCCAAAGAAGAGCTGACGGAAGTGGTGGACTTTCTCTCCAACCCCAAGAAATTCACCCGTTTGGGCGGCCGCATTCCCAAGGGCGTCCTGCTCGTGGGCCCTCCGGGCACGGGTAAAACCCTTCTGGCCCGCGCCGTGGCCGGTGAAGCGGGCGTGCCCTTCTTTTCCATTTCCGGCTCGGACTTTGTGGAAATGTTCGTGGGCGTGGGCGCTTCCCGGGTGCGGGACTTGTTCGCCCAAGGCAAAAAGAACGCCCCCTGCCTGATTTTCATTGACGAAATCGACGCCGTGGGCCGCCAGCGCGGCGCGGGCCTGGGCGGCGGCCACGACGAGCGAGAGCAGACGCTGAACCAGCTGCTGGTGGAGATGGACGGTTTTGAAGCCAACGAGGGCGTCATTCGTATCGCGGCCACCACCCGGCCGGACGTGCTGGACCCGGCGCTGCTGCGGCCCGGCCGCTTCGACCGCCAGGTGGTGGTGCCGCCCCCGGACGTGCGCGGCAGAAAGCAGATCCTGGCCGTGCACACCAAACGTTCGCCCCTGGCGGCCAACGTGGATCTGGACGTGCTGGCGCGCGGCACCCCGGGCTTTTCCGGCGCGGACCTGGAGAACATGGTCAACGAAGCGGCGCTCTTGGCCGCCAAGGAGAACAAGGACCAGGTCAGCATGGCGGACTTTGAGAACGCCAAGGACAAGCTGCTGATGGGCAAAGAGCGGCGCACCATGGTGCAGACCGATGAAGAGCGCAGGAAAACCGCGTACCATGAATCCGGTCACGCCCTGGTTTCCACGCTGCTGCCGGATACGGACCCCGTGCACAAGGTCACCATCGTCCCGCGCGGCCGGGCCCTTGGCCTGATGATGCCCCTGCCGGAACGCGACCGCTACGGCATGAGCCGCGACGAGATGGAAAGCCGCATTGCCATCGCCCTGGCCGGCCGGGCCGCGGAGTGGATCATCTACGGCAAATACACCACCGGCGCGTCCGACGACATCAACAAGGCCACCCAGATGGCCCGCTCCATGGTCTGCCGCTACGGCATGAGCGAAGCCATAGGCCCCGTGTCCATCGGCGAGCAGAGCCAGGAAGTGTTCATTGGCCGGGAGTGGGCCTCCCAGCGCGACCACAGCGAGGAAACCGCCCGCCTGGTGGACGTGGAAGTGAAGCGCTTCGTCAACACCGGCCTGGAAACGGCGGACAGGCTGCTGCGCGAAAACCTGGATACCCTGCACCGCATGGCCGCGGCTCTTCTGGAGCATGAAACCCTCACCGGCGCGGATTTGGACAAGCTCGTCAAGGGCGAGGAACTTCCCTCGGATACGGGCAAGGTCAACAACGGCCGCAAGGACGACGACACGCCTCCCCCCCCCGCCGAGGAAGAAGCCAAGCCGGACCAGGAAGCGGAGGGCGAGGACTTTGTGCTGGACAGCGAGGACGAAAGCGCGCAGCGCACCAGCAAGCGCGGCCGCCTGACGCCCCGCGAACCCAAGGATTCCGAATGACCCGGCCTGTATGGCGGGTGAGAGGGGGCGGAGACATAGGCTCCGCCCCCTTTCTTGTCGCGGGCATCGTCAACGCCACACCGGACTCCTTTTCCGACGGCGGCAGCCACGCCTCCCCGGAACAGGCGCTGGCCCATGCGCGGCGGCTGGCTGCGGAAGGCGCGCACATCCTGGACATAGGCGGCGAATCCACCCGGCCGGGCGCCGCGCCCGTGAGCGAGGACGTGGAATGCGCCCGCATCCTGCCGGTCATCAGCGGGCTTAAGGCCCTGCGCGCGGCATCTTCCGCCGGCCCCTTTCCCCTTATTTCCGCGGACACCTGGCGCGCGGTCACGGCCCGGGCCGCCCTGGAAGCCGGGGCGGACATGGTCAACGACATTTCCGGGGCCAGCTTTGACCCGGCCATGGCCGAAACCGTGGCCGCGTACAAGCCGGGCTATGTGCTCACCCATTCCCCGGCCCCTCCCGCTGTCATGCAAAAACACGCGGACTACCCCGATGTGGTGGAGGCGGTGCTGCGTTTTTTCGAGCGCCAGATGGCCCTGCTTACGGCCGCCGGCCTGCCGGAGGAACACATAGCCCTGGACCCGGGCATAGGTTTCGGCAAAAACCTGGAGCAAAATCTGGAGCTTATACGTTGCATCAAACGGTTGCAAAGCTTGGGCAGACCGCTGTATATGGGCATATCGCGAAAAAGCTTTCTGGGTTCCCTGTTGGGGCTGCCCCTGGAAGCGCGCGATGCGGCGACCCAGACGGGCACTGCCCTGTTGTGGCGTTCCGGAGTGCTGGCGCACCGGGTGCACGACGCGGCCGGTGCGCTGGCCGCCCTGCGCCTGGCCCAGGCCCTGGCGCAAGAGGATGGACGGTAACGGGATCTTCCCGCTGATTTTTTGAAAACTGAGGCCCGCATGCCTATTCCTTTTCTGGACAACGTGGTCGTGAGCTGGCGCGACGCGGTGGATATCCTGCTGGTGACGGTCATTCTGTACCGGGTCATTATCTTTGTGCAGGGCACCCGCGCCGTGGCCGCCATTCACGGTCTGTTCCTGCTGATCATTTTTTTCTTCCTCATCCGGCCGCTGGGGCTGAACACCACCACCTGGCTGCTGGGCACCTTTCTCAGCTCCCTGGTGCTCATCGTCATTATCGTGTTCCAGCGCGACATCCGCATGGGCCTGACCTACATGGGTTCCAGCCGGAGCTTCTTCCTTTCGCTTCTGGGCCGCCAGAAGCGGCACGAGGATGTGATAGAGGAAGTGGTGGCCGCCGCCCTGTATATGGCCCAGCGCCGCATAGGCGCGCTTATCGTGCTGGAGGGCAACGTCCCTCTGGGCGACATGGCCCAGGGCGGGGTGGATATCCAGGCCAGGGTCAGCAAGGAACTCCTGATCACCATTTTCTGGGATGGCAGCCCTCTGCACGACGGCGCCGTGGTGCTGCGCGGCGACCTGCTCAGCGCGGCGGGCTGCATCCTGCCCCTGACCACGCTGGTGCAGGGCAAGCAGGACTACGGCACCAGGCACCGGGCGGCCATAGGCATTACCGAGGAAACGGACGCCGTGGTCGTGGTGGTTTCGGAAGAACGCGGCACCGCCTGCGTGGCGCTGCACGGCAAGCTCAGCGCCAGCCTTGACGCGTCCAGGCTGCGCCGCGCGCTCGCCACCGCCATGGAGGCCCACTCATGAACGCCGCACCGCACCATTCCAGCCCTTTTTCGGCACTGCGCGCCCTGGGGTCCTCTTTGGCCTCCGTGCGCTGGCAGTATCTGCTGATCGCTTTTTCCATGGCCGTCACGCTCTGGTACATGGTTACCGTGCGCGACAAAATCGAAACCTGGGTGGACGTGCGCGTGGAATTCAAAAGCGCGCCGCCCAATCTGATTATCCGCAACGGGCTGATCAACAAGGTTTCCGTGCGCGTGCGCGCGGCCAAAGGCCTGAGCAGAACGTTCATGGAACGGCCTTTTTCCGTGTCCATCGATCTTGCGAACCTGGTCAAAGGCACCAACACCATCACCATCACCCCGGCCATGCTGCCTTTCCCCAGCGCGTTCGAAGTCATGGACATCAGCCCTTCCCGTTTCCAGGTGGTGACGGACTCCCTGGAATCGCGCAAGGTAGAGTTGGATTCCTCCTTTGAAGGAACCCTGTCCGGGGACTTTTTCGTCAAGTCCCTGCGCATGACGCCGTCCACGGCGACGGTGCGCGGCCCGGAAAGCCTGGTGCAGCGGCTGAATTCCATCAAGGTTCCCGTGGCTTTGGGCAACGGCACCAGGGCGGGCCTGAACGAGCTGCTGGTGCCCATTCCCGTGCCGGACGAAGTGACGGTGGAACCGGCGAAAGTGCTGCTGGACCTGGACGTGGGCGTGCGCACCAAAGTCATACGCCTCACGCGGCAGGTCACTGTGGATGTGCCCCCCGGCCAGAGCGTGAAAATCGTCCCGCCGCGCGTCACGCTGGAAGTGGCCGTGCCGGAATCCCTGGTCGGCAAGCAGGAGCTTCTGGCCACCATAGTGGCCACCGTCACCCCGCCGGAGGGCGCGAAAGGCGCGCCGCACCTGCCGGTAAAGGTGCTGTTGCCGGAAAACTGCAGCCTTAAGTCCGTAACGCCCAAAGACGTGACGGTGACCCTGCAGGACTAGAGCAATTTCGCTATGAGATTGTCGCTTAACGGCGGGCAAGGCCCGCCTACGCCAATCTCGCGGGCGTTGCTGCACTGCGTTTCGCAACGCCAGAGCATTTCATCCGCTAGACAATTTAAAAGTTGAAATGCTCTAGAAACCCTTCAGCGACAGCCACGGAGAGCGTGGGACGCCGCATTTGTCCGGCGTCTCACGCTCTCCGGTTTTTCCCGCCGCTATTCCGTTTGCCATGCTCCCCTGGCGTATGGTAAAAATATACGCTATCCGGGGGAATTCGCGGCATGTCCTTACAACAAGACCCTTTCGCGCCGGGCCTGGCGTTGCGTCTGCTCGGCGCTGTGGCGTACAACGTTGCGGACGACAACGGCGTACTGGTGTTTTCCTGGCAGGACCCCTGCGCCCACCTGACCGGCCTGGATGCCGCCGCCCTGAACCATGGGGACGCGACCTCCAGGCTGTTCGGGAAATCCTATCCTTTGCTCCTCCACCATATCCGCTCCACCCTCGCAAGCGGCCGGGGTGTTTCCTGGGAACATGAACTGTTCACGGGGAACGGCCCCTGTTTTGTCCGCCACATTCTTTCGCCGGCCGGGTCTAACGCCGTGGCGGGCGTGATGCAGGACATCACGGAGCAGCGGGGCGAAAAGCGGCGCCTGGACCCGGACGTCAAGATGCAGCTGGAAATTTTGGACGACCTGCCGGTGGGCATCTATTTCATTGACCTGGACTACCGGATGCGCTGGACCAACAAACTGGGCACCAGCCAAAGCCACATCAACTGGCGCGAGAATTACGGGGAAATTTGCTACCAACTGCCTTTCGGCAGGGACACGCACTGCGACAGCTGCCCGGTGGTGCGCAGCATGGAAGACGGCGCCATTTCCACCAGCGAGCTGGAAATGCCCAACGGCGCCACCTGGCTGCTGACGGCCAGGCCCATCCACAACAGCGAGGGCGAGCGTATCGGCGCGGCCGAGGTGGTGACCGACGTCAGCGAGCTTGCCAACGCCCGGCGTGAAATACTGGAAAGGCTGCGGCGAAACGAGGCGCAGCTTACCCGGCAGAACAAGGCGATGATAGCCCTGTACGGCCGCCTGGCGGACAACGGGAAAGACAATGACGCCGCCTTGCGCAGGATCACCGAAACGGCGGGGGATACTCTTTCCGCCATGGCCAGCCTGTGGATAGCGGAAGGGAACCGCTACCGGCAGGTCGATATTTACGACGCCGCCACGGGCAAGCACAGCCGCGGCCGCTCTCTGCCCATAGCGGTATACGGCCGCTATGCCAAGCTGTTCCAGACGGCGCGGCAGATACTGATTCCGGACACGGAAAAAGACAAGGAGCTGCCCGAGCTTTCTACCGCGTTCCTGGCCCGGGGCGTGCGCGGCGTACTCTGCTGTCCCGTCCGCTTGAGCGGCGAATTCCTGGGCGTGATCATGATGGAAGACAGGGAACCGCGTGAGTGGACGCTGGAAGAGCAGGCCTTCGGCGCTTCCCTGGGGGACGGCGCCGCGCTGGTTATCGGGCACAACCGGCTGCGGGAAAGCCAGCGCCGCATCCGAACCTTGATGTCCAACCTGCCCGGCGCCGCGTTCCGCCTGCGCAGGGAAGGGGAGAGGTTCGTCTTTGAGACGCTCAGCGAAGGGTACAGCGACCTTACCGGCTACCCGGCGGAAGACTTTATCGACAACAAACGCTTCCGTTTCGCCGAAATCGTCCACCGGGACGACCTGGAAGCGACCTTGGCCGTGCACCGCGAGCGGCGTTCCATGGAGCAGTCCATCGCCCACATGTTCCGTATCCGGCGGCAGGACGGCGAAGTGCGCTGGGTGCTGGAACGCTGCCGCGCCGTGGAACTGGACCCCGACGGCGGCCCCTTGGTTTTTGAAGGCTTTTTCCTTGATATTACCGAGCGCCACCGGCTGAAAGAGGCGGAAATGGTCAGCCAGGCCAAAAGTGAATTCATGGCCACCATCAGCCATGAAATCCGCACGCCCATGAACGCCATCATCGGCATGGCCCACCTGGCGCTCAGGAGCGGGCTCTCGCCCAAGCAGCACGATTACGTGAGCAAAATCCACAGCGCGGGCCAGGCGCTGCTGTCCATCATCAACGATATCCTCGACTTCTCAAAAATCGAGGCGGGCAAGATGAGCCTGGACCTGGTGCCGCTGCGCGTGGACGACATGCTCTCGCGTCTCTCCGCCCTGTTCAGCCAGACCGCCGCGGACAAGGGCCTCGATTTCCTTGTCGCCGTGGACAGCGACGTGCCCTGGGAAGTGGTGGGCGACCCGGTGCGCATCGCCCAGGTGGTGACCAACCTGATGAGCAACGCTTTCAAGTTCACGGAAAAAGGCGAAGTGTTCCTGCACTGTTCCGTGGACAGGCGCGAGCCGGAAGCGCTGTGGCTGCGCTTTACCGTGCGGGACACGGGCATAGGCATGACCCAGGAACAGCAGGTCAATCTGTTCTCGGCCTTCATGCAGGCCGATACCTCCACCACCCGCAAATACGGCGGCACGGGCCTGGGCCTGGCCATCTGCAAAATGCTGGCGGAGCTGATGCAGGGTGAAATAAGCGTGCAGAGCGCGTTCGGCAAAGGCACGGTCATGAGCTTTACCTGCAGGGTCGCGCCCGGAAGCTTCGCTTTTGAAGCCCCCCTGGAACTGCAGGGCCTGCGGGGCCTGATGGCCGGCAACGGCAGCGTCCGCGCGCTGATGCGCGAGGCCCTGCGCGGATATGATTTCGCGCTGGATGAGGCAGCGGACGCGGCCGCCGCCCTGGAACGCGCCCGGTCCGGGGAAAGGGCTGGAAAACCCTACGCCTTTGTCATTGCGGATGCTGAAGCCCCCGGTCCGGCGGGAACGGGCGAAGCCTGGCGGAACGCCCCCTTTACTTCGCGGCCGCGTGTGCTGCTGCTCACGAAAATAGGTTCGGAAGACGCGGGCGGGGCCGGGGGGCTTCCAGCGCCGGACGCCGTGCTGTCCAAGCCCTTGGTGCGCGCCGCCCTGTGCGCCGCCCTGCGGGATATGCTCGAAAAGACCGGGGACGGCGGCCCCGCCGTTTCCTCCGGTTCTTCCGTGCAGGAAGGGACGCCCCGTTTCGCCGGTCAGGAAATCCTGCTGGTGGAAGACAATCTGATCAACCAGCAGATCGCCGTGGAGCTTCTGGAAGAGGTCAACCTGAAGGTAACCCTGGCCAACAACGGCCGGGAAGCCCTGGAACGCATAGCGGAGCGGAAAAAGCGCCCGGCTTTCGCGCTGGTGCTCATGGACCTGCAAATGCCGGAAATGGACGGCTATCAGGCCACCCGCGCCATACGGGCGGACGCCTCCCTCGCGGCCATGCCCGTTATCGCCATGACCGCCCACGCCATGGAAGGGGAGTTGGAACGCTGCCTTGCGCTCGGCATGAACGGGCACATTTCCAAGCCCATTGATGTGCAGTCCCTGTATCAGACCTTGCAGCGTTTTCTCGCCGCCCCCGGAGCATAGCAAAAACGGACGCCGCCCACGGGAAATGTGAGCGGCGTCCGTTTTTTATACGCAAGCCGCGTCACAGCGGCTCAAAGCGTTTGGGGCAGTGTCGGCAGGGCAGGTCCGGGTCCCCGGCGGCCAGGCGTTGCCGGAATTCTTTGAAGTCTTTGCCGTTCCATATCTCCAGCGCCGGTCTTTCGTCCAGTTTGCCAAAGACGCGGCGCTGCGGGTCTTCCTCGTCCGTGGGCAGGTTCACGTAAATGCAGGGGGAAAGCTGCCCCTCCGCGTCCATGTATAAACAGCGGTCCACCTGCTCGCTGCACATGGCCCCCGCCACCGGGGAGGGCAGGCTGTAGTGGATGCTCAGCCCCCTGGCCGCCCCCTCCGCCGCCACTGCCCGCAGCACGGCGTCCGCTTCGGCTATCTTGTCCCGCTCGTGGGGCGCGAAAGCCTCTTTTTCCATGCCGGGCGCGGCGATATAGTCCAAAGTGCTGACCACGGCCACGGGCACGCCCAAATCTTGCATCAGTTCAGGCAGGCGGCGCACGGCGTCCAGGCCGGAAGCCAGCAGCAGGTAGGCCAGGTGCAGGGCGGGCAACCGGCTTTTGGCCGCCTCCTTGGCCTCGCGCAGCGCGCGTATGGCCGCAACGACCGTGGAAAAGGGAATGCCCTCCCGGCTGGCGTTGCTTTCCTCGTCCGTGCCGGTCAGGGAAAAAGCCACCATGTCCATCTTGCCCCCGGCCAGCATGGCGGCGGTCCTGTCCGTCATGCCCAGGCCGCAGGTGGTGGTGGAAGCCGCGCACCCGGCCCTGGCCGCCACGTCCACAAAGTCCCCGAAGCGCGGGTGCAGCAGCGGTTCCCCCCAGCCCTGCAAATGCACGCGCTCAATATGGCGCAGCATGGGCCACAGCGCCGCGAACACCGCCGCGTCCATGTGCCGCGAGCGCCAGACGTCCTTTTTCATCGTGTGCGGGCAGTACGTGCAACGCCCAGGACAGTGGGACGTCACCTCCACCTGGATACAGCGCAGGGGCCGCTCCCCCCGGAACATCTGCAACAGCGAATCCCACAGCGAAAGTCCCGGCAGAGACGCCAGGGGGTCTTGCGGTTTGGGCATGGTGGTGTGCCTCCGGCGGCTGGGGGAAGGGGAAAACCCCTTTTTGGAAAAAGGGTTTTCCCCCTTCCCCCAGACCCCCATCCCCTTTCCCTAAAAACTTTGTCAGGGGGTAGGGTTAGTATTTTCAGTTGCCGCCCGATCCGCCGAGCAGCTTGCGTAAAGCCTGCCACAGGCCGCCTTCGGCCTTGGGGGCGGCCTTGAGGGGCCAGGACGTTTCCACGCAGGCCAGAAAGGGCTTCGCGCCCCATTTGCGCTTGAAAAAGCGAATGCCCTGGTTGATGCCCAGGCCCAGGTTGCAGCGGGTGTGGCCGCGCGCTTCGCCTTCGCGGATGAGGGCGGAGAGCAGCAGGTCCGAGACGCCCGGCGGGCAGGCGGGGTCGCGGAAGGCGAACATGTAAAACGCGGTGCTGAACCCGGAATAATCGCCCACGCAGAAGGCCAGCAGCTTGCCGTCCGCCGGGGAACGCGCGCCGAAAAGCAGGGCTTCCGGCGCGACCGCGAGATAGGCGGGCAGGGAGCGGAAAATATGGACGGTGCCCTCGTCGAATGCACGGGCCGCCAGGTATTGTTCCACCAACGCGGCGTGTTCCGCCCGCCAGCTTTCCACGCCCACAACGGCTTCCCGCCCCGCCCGGCGCAGGAGGCAACGCAGCTTCTGCCCCGGAGGGGGTGGCGGCAGAGGCAGGCTCCAGTATTCGTCCATATGCGTTGCGGCGGCAGGAGGGGCTTGCGCCGGCACGGCCGGGCCGAGCACGGTAAGATGTTTGACACCCGGCAGGGCCAGGGCCGCGTCCACGGCTTTTTCCATGGCTAAAACAGAGCGCTCCGGGGCCAATGCCTCGTCGCCGAGAGGCCAGCCGATAAGCACCGCGTGCTCCCCCAGCACATAAGCCGCGCAATCCGCGCAGAGCACCGGGGTGCTGCCGCCCACGGCCCGCACGTACGGCACAAGCTGTTCCGGCACCAGGGCCTGGGCTGTCACATGGGCAAAAGCGTCGGGGCGCATGGCAAATCCTTGTTAACTGACCTCACACCAGTCATGGAAACAGGCAGTCCTCCCGGCCAAAACAGCCGCGCCGCCAAAGAGACCACCATCATACCCCCCTGTCAAAGTTTTTTGGAAGAGAGGAGGAGGCCCGGAGGAGGGGATGAACCTTTTTTACA
>JAVBNC010000176.1:0-5475 GCA_031551765.1 Desulfovibrionaceae bacterium | reverse complement strand
TGTAAACGTACTTGACCATGTCGCCGAGTAAGAAAAAGAAACTGGGGCGGGACTTGGTCAGTTTAAACCCTCAACACCGCGGCGGGTTTAGCCCGGGCGCGGCACGTATGCGCTCCCATGCAAAAATCTTTATAGAACACGCTTTGCGGCGGGGCGTGCCGAACAAAAAAAGAAAACGTTTTATAAATACCCCGCACCACTGCAAGAGAGGTGTCCATGCCCCCAGTTCAGCCGGAAGGGAAAGCCGATCGCGCGCTTTTCGCATTGGTGTCCGTCCTGTCCGTGGCGCTCAGTCTCTTTCACCTGTACACGGCCTACGACGGCGCGCTGTTGGGCATTTTGCAGCGCGCCGTGCATTTGAGCGGCGCGTTTTTGATCGGATTCCTGATGTATTCCTGGAAAAAGAACCCGTCTTTCGCCGCCCGGCTGCCGGACATAGCCCTGGCCTGTATCGCGGCCGCGTCCACCCTATACCTGCTGGTCAGCTTTGAAGCCCTTGTGGAGCGGGAAGGGGAGCCCATTTTCCTGGACACCTTCTGGGGCGTGGTGACTTTTCTTTGCGTGCTGGAGCTGGGCCGCCGCACCGTGGGCCTGGCCCTGCCCGTGGTCTGCGCGCTGGCCACGGGCTACGCGCTGTTCGGCAAGCACCTGCCCGCCTTTGTTTCGCACCGGGGCATGGATTTCACTTCATTTATCTACACCATGTCCAGCACGGAAGGCGTATTCGGTATGCCGCTGGGAGTTTCCGCCACTTACGTGTTCATTTTTATCCTCTTCGGGTCCTTTCTGGCTTCGTCCGGGGCCAGCGACGCCATTATAGACCTGGCAAAGGCCGTGGCCGGGGGACAGTGCGGGGGCCCGGCCAAGGCGGCCATTGGCGGCAGCGCGCTGATGGGCAGTATTTCCGGCAGTGCCGTGGCCAACGTGGTCACCACGGGCACCATCACCATTCCGCTGATGATCCGGCTGGGCTACCCGCCCGCTTTCGCGGCGGGAGTGGAAGCGGTGGCTTCCACCGGCGGGGTCATCATGCCGCCGGTCATGGGGGCCGTGGCCTTTCTGATGGCGGAACTGCTGGAAAAGCCCTATTACGAGGTGGCGGTGGCAGCGGCCATACCGGCCGTACTCTATTACGGCGCGCTGTACGTCATGGTGGACCTGCGCGCCCGCAGGCTGGGCCTGGCGGGTATTCCGGCCAACGAGCGACCAAAGGCGCGGGACGTGCTGCGCAGAGACGGCGTCACTCTGCTGCCCATTCTGGTGTTGATCTTCCTGATGGTGGTCACGCGCACCCCCACCATGATGGCAGCTTTTCTGACTATCTGCTCTTCGCTGCCCATCATTATTTACCGTCACGGCATCAAGGCCTTTCCCCGCATTCTCTGGGACACACTGGTGGACGGAGCCCAGTCCGCCGTGCCCATTGCGCTCGGCTGCGCCCTGGCGGGCATCGTCATGGGCGTCATCAACTCCACGGGCCTGGGCATCAAGCTGACCACCAACCTGATTTCCCTGGCCGGCAGTTCCACGGTGCTTATGCTTATGCTTACCGCGGCCGTCAGCCTGGTGCTGGGCATGGGGGTTTCCTCCGCCGTGGCCTATCTGATCCCGGCCATGCTCATGGGGCCCATTCTGATCAAGGCGGGCATAGAACCCATGGCCGCGCACATGTTCATTCTCTACTTCGCCGTGCTCTCGTTCATCACCCCGCCCGTGGCGCTGGCTTCCTACGCCGCTGCGGGCATTGCCAAAACCAACGTGGTGGAGACGGGCATGATGGCCTTCAAGCTGGGGCTTTCCGGCTTTATCGTGCCCTTTGCCGTGGCTTACGGCCCTTCTCTGGTGTTTATCGGCGAGCCCTGGCAGGTCGTGACCAGCATCTGCACGGCCTTTATGGGGGCCGCGCTCCTGGGTTGCGCCCTGGAAGGCTGGCTGTGGGGAGCCGTGCCTTTCTGGGGACGGGGCGTGTTGTTCGCGGCCGCGTTGTGTCTGGTCAAGCCGGGCCTGTACACGGACGCGGCGGGCATGGGGCTGGCATTTTTTGTGGGGCTGTACCAATACCGCCGGGCGAAAGCCGCGCCGGTTCCAGTTTCCGGTTGATTCCATTTAGCCTGTTTGCAGCAAAAAGGAGGTACATGATGAAAAAACGGTTCCTGGTTGCGGTGCTGCTTCTCGCGCTGTCCGCTCTCCCTGCCTTTGCCGCGCAGAAGCGGCAGATCAACTTCGCCGGTTCCAGCACGGCAGGCACCTGGTACATTTTCTGCGGCGCGGTGGCCAACGTGGTGAACAAATATGTGCCCACACTGGAAGCCACGCCCATTCCCTCCAACTCGCAGTTGGAAAACCTGCGCAAGATCAAAAGCGGGCAGACGGACTTCGGCCTGGCTTCGCCCAGCGTGGCCCAGCCCGCCTACGTGGGGGAAGCGCCCTGGAAGGGTGAGAAGTATGAGAATATCCGGGCGGTGTTCAATATTTACACCTCGCCCCTGCATCTGGTGGTGAAAAAAGATTCGCCCATCAAGAGCGTTCAGGACCTGAAAGGTAAAACCATTGCCGGAGGGCAGCCGGGTGCCTCCGCCAACATCGCTTTCCATGTGGTCATGGAAGCGGCGGGCATGACCCAGAAAGACTACAAGCTGGTGCCGCTGAACGACGCGGACCGGGTGGACGCGCTCGTCAACGGTAAGGCGGACATGTCCATCTGGCTGCAGGCCGTCACCGCGCCGGTGCTGAAAGAGCTGGCCATGCTGCACGATGTCCGCCTTATCCCTCTGGATGCGAAAACCGTTGCGAACTTTGAGAAGAAATACCCCTTCTACTTCGGCGCCCCCATTGTGAAGGGCACCGTGCGCGGTCAGACAGAGGACGTTCCGGCCCTGACCATTTGGGGCCTGATGGTTTGCGACGCGAACATGAGCGAGGAAGTGGTCTACAACGTGGTCAAAACCGTGTTCGACCATAAGGGGGAAGTGGAAGAGATAGTGGGCCTGTTCCGCGAAGTGAACAACAGCAACGTGCTGAGCCGCACGGGTATACCCGCCCATCCCGGCGCGTTGCGCTACTTCAAGGAAAAGGGCATCAAAACGGACTGACGGACTCCATGGCCAGGAACACGGGCGGCCGGAGAGATTTCTCTCCGGCCGCCGCTCATGGGCGAGGAAGGTCCCGGCTATTCCCGGACCTGGCTTTCGGTTTCCACGCGCAGGATACAGCAGTCGTCGCCGTCCAGCAGGTTTTTGTCGTGCACGCAGGCGATATCTTTATGGAAAGCGCGGTACTTGGCCTGGTCCACATAGCAGTAGAGGCGGCCCCAGGGGGCGAAGTCCGGAATGTTGTTCCAGGCTTCGGCAAAGGGACAGTAAGTGACCCGGCTCAGGTTTTCCGTTTCCGAGCCGGAAAGGCGTTCCTTGGCCCAGCCCACGGAAGGCAGGTCCTTGCCCAGTTTATAGTTGCCCGCGTTAATGGGCTGGCCCTGTTCCTGTACCTTCTGGCGGGCCTTTTCTCCGGCTTCCGTGCCGTAGGCCCAAATGGCTTTTTTGGTCAGTTCCCGGGCCTTGTCGTCCCCGAGTTCCTGGCGCATGGTCTGCACAAAGTGGTAATACAGCGAAGCGACCCGCTCCGCCATGATTTGCACGTCTTCCTTGGCTCTGGCCAACACGTCGTCACTCATGGAAAACCTCCTTTCTGGGGGCTGTGTTAGGGCTGTACATGGGGCATGAATTTTTGCATACTCCGCATGCCCGGAAAAGGCGGCGCGAGAGCGCCGCGGGACGAAACGCTCATATCTTCCAGCATAAACCATGCCACCGGGAGTTGCAATTGTGGCCGCCAGGAGCGAAAAAAAGAACAACCGCCTGCATCCGCTGTGGATAGTCAACAGCAAAAAAGCGCGCAAAGACGATGCGGCCCGGCGGCAGTGGAGCATTATCCAGCCCTTGGTGGAAACCATGGGGCGGCTTTTTTCCGTGGAAATCGTCATTATCAATGCGGCCGCCGTGTGCGTGGCCGGCACCGGCCCTTATGCCGACGGCCTGGGGCTGGTGGTGCCCAAGGATACGGCTCTCGCGCACAGCCTCTCTTCCGGGGAAAGCGTGCTGATGCTGGATCCCAGGGAATCTTCCGCCTGCAACGATTGCTCCCTGCGCCGGGACTGCCTGGACCAGGCCAACTACTCCGGCCCGGTGCTGGTGGACAATAAGGCCGTGGCCGCCGTGCAGATCGTGGCTTTTGACACCCAACAGCGCGGCGCGGTGCTGGAATGGGCGGAAAGCACCTTTCTGCTGGTACGCCAGCTTATCGAGCAGCTTTGCCGGGCCGGGGTCATCCAGGCCGCGTCCTCCCCGACGCCCCAGGAAGGGGAAGACTGCCTGCGCATGCTGGTGGGCAATTCCCCGGCCATGCACCAACTGCGGGAGCGTATCCGCAAAGCCGCCGCCCTGGAGAGCCCGGTGCTGGTCCAGGGAGAGTCCGGCACGGGCAAGGAACTGGTGGCCCGGGCCGTTCACGCCTGCAGCCCCCGCCGGGACGCGCCCTTTGTGCCGGTGAACTGTGGCGCGCTGCCGGAATCGCTCATTGAAAGCGAGCTGTTCGGCTACAGCGGCGGGGCTTTTTCCGGCGCGTCCCAGCAGGGCAAGAGCGGGCTGTGGGAACACGCCGCCGGCGGCACCCTGTTCCTGGACGAGGTGGCGGAACTTCCGCTGGCCCTGCAGGTCAAGCTGCTGCGCACCCTGCAGGACGGGGTTATCCGCCGCGTGGGCGGCAAGGACTTTGTGCGGGTGGACACCAGGGTTATCGCGGCCACCAACAAGAACCTGCAGCAGCTTGTGGCCGCCGGAACCTTTCGGCTGGATCTGTTTTACCGGCTCAACGTCATACCCATCACCGTGCCCCCGCTGCGGGAGCGCAAGGAAGACATCCGCATCCTGGTCAGCCACTTTATCGAGGAGTTCTGCGCCCAGGGCCCGCGCCGCATAGTGCGCGCGGACCCCATGCTGCTGCGCCGTTTCGAAGCCCACGACTGGCCCGGCAATGTGCGTGAAGTGAAAAACTGTATCGAGTATGGAATAAATTTTTCAGAAGACAGCACCATCACCTGGGAGATTCTTGCGGATCACTTCGGCCACCTGGAGCAAGTGCAAAACGGCGTCCAGGAAGGGGACGGCGTACGCAAAAAGGCCCGGCGCAGCGTTCCCCTGAGCGCCGTGCAACAGGCGCTGGCCTTTCACGGAGACACGCTTGAGGGGAAAAGAAAGGCCGCCGCTTCCCTAGGCATTAGTATTGCCACTTTGTACCGCATTCTGCAGGATGCCGTGGATTGACGCGCGGATTTTTTATGCCCGCGGTGTATGCCGAAACGCCGGAAAAGTGTGCCTGAAATAGTTCCCGGGAGAGGCGCCGGTGCCCCCGGGACCGGCCCAATTGAAATGGAGAACCCGAAAGCCCAGGGTAAAAAAGATATGTTTTAAGGGAAGCAGG